>DATIUT010000209.1:0-8994 GCA_035466615.1 Anaerolineales bacterium
TGAAAGAGTGCCGCGTGATGAGGCGGCTTGTCTCTTTTAAGCAAAACTCACTATAATGTATCATGAAAGTGAGGGCAGTATGGGTTTATTTCGTCAGGTTTTCGGACCAAGCAAGGAGGAAATCTGGTCGCAGTTAAGCAGGGAGATCGGGGCGGATTACAAGGAAGACGGTTTCTTCAAGGCAGGGAGGTTGGTTTTGTCGCATCGGCAGTGGGAGATCACATTGGATACGTACACCATGCACACTGGCAAATCAAGCATCACCTATACCCGGATGCGCGCGCCCTATGTCAACAGGGATGGGTTCCGATTCAGGATCTACCGCAAGAATGTGTTCAGCGGGATCGGCAAATTGTTCGGTGTACAGGACGTGGAGGTGGGAGACGCTTTTTTCGATGACCAGTTCATCATCCAGGGTGAACCGGAGCACCTGGTCCGGTCACTGCTGACGAATGCGATGGTACGCCAGTTGATCCAGAGCCAGAAGGACATCCATTTCCAGATCAAGGACGATGAAGGCTGGTTCAAGAAAAGTTTCCCCGAAGGCGTGGATGAATTGTATTTCGAAGTGGTCGGCGTGATCAAGGACAGGGAACGGTTGAAGAATCTGTTCGATCTTTTCTCACTGGTACTGGATGAGTTGTGTCGTCTCGGTTCGGCGTATGAGACTGATCCCCAAGTAAAATTGGAATAAAACAGCAGTCTTGTATAATCACTCCATGAACCCATCCCTCGACCTTTTCATTTTGGGCGTCCCGCGTCTGTTCCTCAAACAATATCCATACGCGTGGTTCCCGCTGGTTGTGTTGTGGACATGGCCGCCAACCATCTCTCTGGTGTTCCTTGCGGTCATTGTTATCGGCTTATTGCTGTTGCGATGGCAGTCTGCGGCATGGATATCGCACATGTGGCGCGAACACGCCGGGAAGGAGGGAAAGTTTTATGTCGACCGGCCAGCCATCCCGTGGGGAAGAGCCGTGCGGAACATCGCCATCCTGCTCGTTGGAAGCGGGTTGATCGCATTTTTACTCAAAGGTCAATTTGGCTTGAGTTTCTGGCAGGTCTTCCTCATCGGTGTGGGATTTACATTGACATATCAGGATATCCGGTTCCTTGGATTTCCGACGATCTACATCATCACCGCCACAGGGATCGCGGTCTACTTTGCGACGGGGCACCTGGACTACCGGCTGTTCTTCACGTTCAAGGAGATCAGCCGCATCGAACGGTCTCAGTTTCAAAAGGACAGGAACTGGGACTTCTTCGCGCGAACACGTGAGACTGGCTCGGATGGTCTTTTGCTCATTCCCAAAAACATCAACGGATTCTCGAAGCGCATCGAGAGATTGTTCATCGCGCCGGGGAACATTGAACAGTTTTTGGAACAACTGCCCTACGGATACAAATAACATCACATGGAGGCCAACCCCCGGGGCATTCTCCTCCTCACTGGAACGGTCGGGTCTGGAAAGACAACGGTCGCGGCCGCAATCGGCGAACAACTCGCTGACATCCTTCTGTCCAACGCGGTCATTGACCTGGACTGGCTGGGATGGGTGAACGCGGGGGATGACTTCCACGATTACGACCAGCTGATCATGCAAAACATGATCTCCATTTGGCCAAACTATCGCGCGATTGGAGTCCAGTACCTTATTCTGGCGAGGGCACTTCTTCATCGTGAACCGCTGGATATTTTGGCAAACGCCTTCCCCAATACATCCATAACGGTCTTTCGTCTTATTGCATCGAAAGACACGATTGAAAAGCGATTGTCTCAACGCGACGCTGGCAGGACTTTGAGAGAACATCTCGAAGGGATGGACAAGATGAACCAGCTCATGGACAAGTTGTCTCTGGAACATGCAACCGTGAATAACGATGGTCTTTCCGCCGAAGAGACTGCAAGACGAATCATCAATATCGCGGGCTGGAAGCGATAAGGGAATCAAACAATGCGAATACTCGTGGACATGGACGGCGTCATCTCTGATTTTGACGGGGAGTTCTTGAAGCGCTGGCGGGAACGGCATCCTGAAAAGTTCTTCGCCCCAATGGAAGGACGGACGACTTTCTACGTCAAGGATTCATACCCTGAAGAACTCAAACCATTGGTGTCTGAGATTCTCCTGGAGCCCGGGTTCTTCCGCGACATGATAGCGATGGAAGGGGCGAAGGAAGCGTTATTCGAAATGAATCAAATGGGGGTTGAAGTGTTCATTTGCTCAAGTCCATTATCCACATATAAAAATTGCGTGTTGGAGAAGTACGAATGGGTGGAAAACTATCTCGGCTTAGATTGGGTAAAACGCATCATCCTCACCAAGGACAAGACTCTTGTAAAAGCAAATTACCTGATAGACGACAAGCCCGAGATCACAGGCGTGGAGAATACGCCGAGTTGGGAACATATCGTGTATGACCGTCCGTATAACAGAGGAGTGAACAAGAGAAGGTTGACCTGGAAAAACTGGAAGGATGTTTTAGGCTTTTGATTTTCCATCATATTATTTGCCTATAGAGGACTATTATGAAAATCCGACCACCCATATTTATTCTGATCCTGATATTGACACTCATCTCCACGTTGTACATGAACGTGGTGGTCGTCCGCCCCAATGTCGATGTACGAATCCAGCATGAGGACAAAATCCTGGCTGGGCAAATGGATGCTCCCTATCAGTATCGAGTGCTCCAGCCCTTGCTCAGCAAAGCCTTACAGGATATCCTATCCTTCCCCTCGCGAACTTTGCAACACATTATTGCCTATACCCTACTGGACTATGTCACGTTTGCCGGCATCTTTTACGCCTTCCTTGTCTTGTTAAGACGCAGCACCCTGACCGACACATCCGCCCTTTTGGGGCTGGCACTCTTGCAGGTTGTCATTCCTCTATCCATAACGAGATACGATGTGAACGGCGATTTCATCACGTTGTTCTTCTACTTGTTGGGGCTGAATCTGGTATTCACTGGCAGGGAGGATTATCTGCCACTCGTAATTGGCGTCGCCACGCTCAATCGCGAACAGATTATCTTCCTGGTCGTATTCTATCTGGCATATCGCGCAGGGCACCCGGATGGATTAAACAGGCAGACCCTTCGAGTGACAGTTCTCTCATTGGTCGTCTTTATTAGCATGTACCTGGCAGTGCGGTATTACTTTGGCTTTAAAGTCAGTCCAGCCACGCCGCAATTGCACATTGCCAACAACACAGACCCGCAGCGCCTGCTGTATATCGTATTGTTGTGGTCTACTCAGGTGGCCGGGTTTGTGGCCTTATGTGCACTGGCTTTCAAGCGGAGCATCCGCTATTTCAAACTGGCGTTTCCAAGCCTGGGTGTGTATGTGACGTTGTTCTTTGTCAACGGGAATCTTTGGGAGATGGCAAAGTTCCTGCCTGCCTTTATCATCCTGATCCCGATGGGATTGCAGGCATTGACAGGACAGTACATTGAAACATCCGCATTTTACAAACAGGGAGTGGACCAACACGCCAGGTAGGGCGACATATTCCCTGTTTTTCATTTTCAGCACTCTCTTTCATCTTTCCTCCGCCGCGTTATAATTCCCCATCGTTGTCCTCAACTGCCAAAGGAGGCACGCATGTCCTTCAAGCTCGTCTACCTGTCTCAACAGGACCCGCAATGGAAGAACGATCTACTCGGCTTCGGCGACCCGGGCGACACCATCGGCTACGTCGGTTGCGCCCTCACCGCCACCGCCATGCTCCTGAGCGGGCATGGATACGCCGAAACTCCCAGTACCCTCAACGATAAACTCAAGAACGTGGGCGGTTTCGTCAGTTCCGCCATTGTATGGGGTGCGGTCAGCAAGATCCACCCGAATGTCACGCTAAAGGCGTTCATCCCATGCTCCACCAGCGACGCGCCGCTCGCACAGATCGACGCGGCCATCGCGGCAGGTCAACCCGCCATCGTGCAAGTGGACACTTCCCCCGCCTCCGGCATCCAGACGCATTGGGTCGTCCTCTATGCCCGCAAAGGCGACGACTACCTTATGCTGGACCCCTGGCCCTACAACCCCGGCACCGAAAAAGAAGACTATCTGATGAAACGATACGCGCAAGGGATGACTCTCAAACGCGCCATCTCGCACGTCATCCTGTACGAAGCCTACGGATCAGGCGGACCGATCTCGACTCCCTCTACACCGACGACTGACTCTTCCATCCCCAGCGGACCTTACGCCCGCGTCAAAGCCGAAGTGACCTGGGGACTCAACATCCGCTCAAGCATTGACACATCCAGCATGGCGAATGTTGTTGATATTGTCATTGCAGGGACACAATTGTTATTGCTTGAAGCAGACGGCCCATCGAAAGTGGGAGGGGTCAATCAGTGGGTACGCGTCCGCACACCGGATGGCAAGGAAGGTTTCGCCGCGGCATGGTATCTGGAAATGGCCCCAGTGGAGACTCCACCTGTTGTGACGGAACCAGCTCCCAGTCCAGGCAATGAAGCGCCGGCGCCTGTTCCTGCTCCCGCACCATCCACACCTGTGCCGTCCGTCCCTGAACCGAAGAAATTGATCCTGAAAGTATCCAGCGCTGTTGGCACAAGCGGACTGCGCATGAGGAAATATCCATCGTTGGGCGGTGCACTGGTGATGACGATCAAAGCCGGAACAAAGCTGACCGCCCTCGAGCCCGCTGACAAAACCAAAGCAAAGATCGGCAAAGCCAGCCAATGGATATACGTACGCGAACCAAATGGCAAACGCGGTTATGTATCTGGGCAATACATCCAACTGGCATGACGTGTCGCTCAAGATATTACCGGCTCTTTACAGAATATACCCACGCACGAAGGCGTGGAGTCCTGCTTTCCTAGCCATGGATACATTGATTTACACGAATCAAGCCGGCCCAGTCCGGATGGGTCGGTTTTTCATTCAAATCCTCCCTGGGCAATAAACCTGCAGGAGGAACGGTTGGCATCCTGGTTGTAAATTTCCGCACCTGTAACAGGGAATGGCCAGTTATTAAGCATCTCATAACCTTCCCAATAAGGAAGTTTTTTTATAATGACTGCATCAGAGAGGTACAAGCATAATCTTAGAGGTAAATCATGAACGATTTATACAAATCCGTCCCTGTTAAATCATCGGAGATCACGCCGTATTCACAATATCTTTCGCGGCGTGATTTTCTCAAAGCCGCGGGCATTGTGACCGGATCGGCATTCCTCGCGGCATGTACGTCCAAAACAACAGAAACAGCCGCCCCTGCGAGTGAAGCACCTGTCGTCGCTTCGGGATTAACTGATGAGTCGGGCAATCCTGCCAATTCGTTCGAAGACATCACAAATTACAATAACTATTACGAGTTCACCACCGACAAGGAAGGTGTGGCACGGCTCGCGCAGAGGTTCAATCCAACCCCGTGGACAGTTGAAATTACAGGATTGGTGAACAACCCGAAGACCTATGGCATCGAAGACCTGCTCGGCAGGTTCACGCAGGAGGAACGCATCTACCGCCTGCGATGTGTGGAGGCCTGGAGCATGGTCATCCCATGGACGGGGTTTGCACTGGCAGGTTTATTGAAAGAAGCGGAACCAACCTCGGACGCGAAGTATGTGCGGTTTGAGACGGTATATCGCCCGGAGGAAATGCCCGGATTGAAAAGCCCGTTCTACCCCTGGCCCTATCAGGAGGGACTGCGTCTCGATGAAGCCATGAACGATTTGACCATCCTTGCGACGGGCCTATACGGCCAGCCGATGCCGAACCAGAACGGCGCGCCGCTTCGTCTGGTGGTACCGTGGAAATATGGATTCAAATCCATCAAATCCATTGTCAGGATAGAATTGGTCGCTGAACAGCCCGAAACGCTCTGGAACTCGGTTGCCTCCAATGAATATGGTTTTTATTCCAATGTAAATCCCCAGGTGTCACACCCGCGCTGGTCACAGGCGACAGAGCGCCGCATCGGTGAATTGGGACGCCGTGAAACGCTGATGTTCAATGGATACACAGAGCAGGTCGCCCATCTTTATGATGGAATGGATCTGAGTGTGTATTATTAGCTCTCGATACGCCCTTCAGGCTACTCGACCACCGAAAAATGTGTTTATGAAAAAATTCCTCACCCGTTACACTCCACTTCAAATCGCGATACATGCATATGCGTGGTCTGTACTCGTGATATTGATCTTTCAATTCTTCACCGACAATCTTTCCGTCAACCCCATCCAGGAATTGGAACAACGCACGGGACGCCACGCCATTACATTGCTTGTCCTGTCACTGGCGTGCTCACCTCTCAATACGCTTTTCAAATGGAGCGAACTGCTCAAACGCCGCCGCGCGCTTGGTCTGTATTCATTCATGTATGCAACCATCCATGTTTTGATCTATCTCGATCTGGATTACGGTCTTGCCTGGAGTTTTGTCCTGCGGGAATTTACTGAAAAGCCGCGCCTGATCGTTGGAGCAATCGCCTTCCTCATGCTTATCCCCCTCGCATGGACCTCATTTGACATCTGGAAGAAACGCCTCGGCAGGAATTGGAAGCGCCTGCACCAAACCATCTATCTACTGGCCCCAATCGTTGTCCTTCATTACGCCTGGAGCAAAAAAGGCGACCTGTTCGCCTTGCAGGGCGAGATCGTCCGCCCATTGATCTATGGGTTGATTGTCGTGCTGCTCCTGATCCTGCGCATCCCGCAAGTGCGGAAGGCAGTCGCTTCATCACGGGACCGAATCATATTTCTGCTTCGAAAACGGATTTTACAGCCCAAAACATTCCCCCAATAATTTTCTCACCCCTAACCCCTCTCCCAATCATGGAAGAGGGGAAGTTGTGTTTAGAATATTCCCTTCAGGAACAACAGCAGACCCACGATCGCCAGCGGGATGCCAACGATGGCGCCCACAACTGTCAGGCTGACGAGGACACCCACGATCATCAGCACGATGCCGATGATCATGGCAACAAGGCGGCCCGTCATTTCGACGATCACAGCGAGGAGTTTCCAGATCGCCGCGAAGGGCCAGAGATACCAGGGAATGCGTTTTTCACGTGTTGTCATTTCAACCTCCAAAGTTTTTCATACACATTCATATACGCTTATCGAACGTTAAAGTAGCAGTGTCCTTACGCATGTTATAATGCCGGTCATGCCAACAAAATCAACACGAACGAAAAAAGTTTTGAAAGAACCGGTCATCGAACCGGAGTTTATTGAAGAGCCTGTGATCAAACAGGAAGAGACCGTCACATTCAAACGCAGTCACTTTTACTCGGTATTGACCATTTTTGCCTTTGCCGCGGGTGTGCTTCTCGGGTACGTGGTCTGGGGATTTGATTCAGCGGCAGATATCACTGTTGTGGCCGCGCAGGCTGGAGGTCCGGTAGTGGAAGCGCCTGTCACAGAGGAGCCGCAGTTCATCCGCTACGAGGTTGCTTCCGAGGGGTTCCCATCCATTGGACCGCAGGGTGCCCCCATCACCATCATTGAATTCAGCGATTATCAGTGCCCGTATTGCCGCCGCTGGCATGAACAGGTCTATCAGCCCCTGTTGAACGCCTACCCGGGCAGGATCCGCCTGGTCTATCGTCATTTCCCGTTGACGTCCATCCACCCGGATGCCTTTCCCGCCGCCGAAGCCGCCATGTGCGCCGGCGAACAGAATTCCTACTGGCCCTTTCATGAAAAATTGTTCAGCAGTGACGCACTGGGCAGTTCGGTGTACTCGCAATACGCACAGGAACTCAGCCTGGATATGACCGCTTTTGAATCGTGCCTCACGGAGCATAAATACCAGGAGGCGATTCAGACCGACCTTGATTTTGCCGTCAATCTGGGCATCCGCTCGACACCGACATTCTTCATTAATGGCCTTGCCATCGTGGGCGCACAACCGCTTGAGATTTTCAAGCAGATGATAGACAGGGAACTGGCGGGGGAAATTCCGTAGCCTTTAATGCTGGAAAAATCAACCACCACAAGGAAATGTCTCCGAAAGCCCCTGGTGTCCATTGTGGTTATGGTAATTTTTGGAGGGAAGCGATGAAAAAGTTTGTTGCAGTGGCTGGAAATATCGGCGTGGGAAAATCCACACTTGTGGAAATGCTTTGCGTCCGCCTCGGATGGGAGCCGTTCTACGAACCCGTCACCGAAAACCCCTATCTCGAGGATTTCTACAAGGACATGAGCAAGTGGGCATTTCATTCGCAGGTGTTCTTTCTCACACACCGCCTGCGCTCGCATTGCAAATTGGGTCAACATCCCGGCTCTGTCGTGCAGGACCGAAGCGTGTATGAAGATGCGGAGATCTTCGCCTATAACCTTTTCCTTCAGGGACACATCAACCAGCGGGATTACCAGACCTATCGCGACCTCTACGAGACGACCTCCCGCCTCCTTCCGCCCCCGGACCTGGTCGTTTATCTACGCGCCTCTGTTCCCACTCTGCTGAACCGCATCGAGCACCGCGGACGCGACTACGAACGGACAATCACAACCGAGTATTTGCACGGCTTGAACAACCTCTACGAACAATGGATCGAGAACTTCACACTATGCCCGGTGCTCTCCGTCCCTGCTGATGAATTGGATTACGTCTCTCACTCCGGTCACCTGCGGCTGATCGTCGAAAAGGTGCAGGACAAACTGACCGGCAAGGAGGAGGTGGTCTTCGAGCCGGATGAGGTGGCCCGCGCCGCGGCGGATGATTGAAACTCGCCGGCGGATGCTATTCTTTAGCTATTGAAAGACGGCTCTGAAAAGAGCCGTCTTTTTGTTCAGTCCGCATATACTTTCCACTTGCCATTTACATTCGGCAGGGACAGCTCCCCATACCAGCCAAATTTATCCCAATAATACCGGCTCCAGATGTTATTCCCAAAGGGCGTGCACTCCGCAAGGACAAATCCATACGGGAGCGTATCTGCAATGGGACATAACGGCTGGTCTTCGTCCTCCTGCGTGGGCGGACGGAGCAGGCTCCCGCTCAGGGAGTTCTTC
>DATIUT010000210.1:0-2913 GCA_035466615.1 Anaerolineales bacterium
CCTGCGGTGGACATGCGCCAGTTGCCGCGGATGGTGCCGGTCTTGTTGGTCGGTGCGGTCATTGGGATGGAAATGTCAAGTTCCGCGTTCGTTGCCACGGAGGACGGAAGTGTGTAGGTCGCGCCGTTCATCGCCTCGCCGCCGACGAATGCAAATTTGAAACCTGCATCCCAGGCGCATGAACCGGTGTTTTTCACTTTCCATGTTTTGGTAAAGGTCTGCCCCGGTGCAATTTGAGTGTTATCCGGGATGGATACGTCACTGACGAATCGAAGTTGATAACAGGAAACGGTTGGCGAGATTGCTTGGGTAACGGCTGGGAGGGTGATCGCGCTGGTTGTGGCCGGCGCAAAAGTTGGCAACGCTATCGGTGTGGAAAAAGGCGTTTTGGATGGCGCGACAAGCGCGGTCTGGGTTAGAACCGCAGAAAAGGTCTCAACTGCTTGAGTCTGGATGAGAATTGCGTCCACTGTTGGTGTCGCTTCCGCATCGCTTCCTCCGCAGGCTGTCAGGATCAGGATGCTGGCGAGCAGAATGTAAATTGCTTTTTGTTTCATTTTTCTCCTTTCAATGCGCCGCGATTCTACACGGCGTCATCCAGTTCTTAACGAACGATTGCCCTACAAAGTTCCAACGTTCCACATGCTATAATTCGCCCGATGGTCTATCTGGATTATTCCGCTACGACGCCTGTGGATTCGCGCGTGTTCGACGCAATGACTCCCTACTTTTCCGCTTCTTTTGGCAACCCCTCATCTGTTCATCGCTTCGGACAGCAAGCTGAATCTGCGGTCGACTCCGCACGTGAGACGGTTGCAGGCGTATTGAATTGCCGGCCTGATGAAATTGTTTTTACATCCTGCGGCTCTGAATCGGACAACCTTGCGATCCGCGGCGCGGCATATGCCATGCGTGAAAAGACCGGCGCAAAATGGATTCTTGCCTCCCGCGCCGAACATCCCGCTGTGACAAAAACCTTAGTGCATCTTGAAAAACACGAAGGTTTTCTTATCGAGTGGCTGGATGTAAATGAACAAGGCATGGTTACGCCGGAAGTTGTATCGAAGGCGATTTGTGAGAACACTGCAATTGTCTCTGTAATGTATGCGAACAATGAGGTTGGGACGATCAACCCGATCAAAGAAATTGCGGAGATCTGCAGCGCGAATAATATTCTGTTCCACACCGATGCAGTGCAAGCTGCGGCGTATTTACCTGTGGATGTTCAGGATTTGGGCGTGGACATGATGTCACTTGGCGCGCACAAGTTCTATGGACCTAAAGGTGTTGGCGTCTTATACGTCCGCAAAGGGACACCGTTGGTCTCGCACCTGACAGGTGGGGGGCAGGAGTTCAGCCTGCGTGCCGGGACTCAGAACGTGCCGTACATCGTTGGTTTTGCAGAGGCACTTCGGTTGACTCAGGAAGAACGCGAACAGCGCGCCGAACGCGTCAAACCGTTGCGTGACAAGGTCATCGGAACGGTGTTGGAATCGATACCCTATTCGCGTTTGACAGGAGGTATGGAATCACGTCTGCCTCAACACGCCAGTTTTGCCTTCAAGGATGTGGACGGTAACTTGTTGCTCACCTTACTTGATGCGGCAGGATTTGCGTGTTCATCTGGCTCTGCATGCAAGACTGGGAACCCTGAACCTAGTGAAGTGATGACCGCCATCGGTCTTTCGCGCGATTGGGGGCTGGGCTCGTTGCGTGTGACGCTGGGGAATGGAACGACAACCGAACATATCGAGTCGTTTCTTTCCGTCCTTCCCGGGTTGGTTGAAAAAGCCCGTAAATTAAACAAAACATAACATGGAAAAAGTTGTTGTTGCCATGTCCGGAGGCGTGGATTCCTCTGTTGCCGCGGCCTTGCTCAAAGAGCAAGGCTATGAAGTCATTGGCATGATGATGCGCCTATGGAGCGAACCCGGCAAGGAAGAGTCCAACCGCTGTTGTACGCCAGATTCCATGGCGCAGGCGCGCCGCGTTGCTGCGATCCTTGATATTCCTTTTTATGTCATTGATGCAAAAGATGTTTTCCGCGAGACGGTTGTTGAATATTTTCTTGAAGGATACGCACGTGGCGAGACGCCAAATCCGTGTTTGATCTGTAATCGCAAGATCCGCTGGACGTTTTTGTTGGATCACGCGTTGGCTCTCGGTGCAGAGTTCATGGCAACAGGACATTATGTGCGGATTAGGAAAGATGAAAGAGGAAAGGGTCGATTGTTGCGGGCAGTGGATAAAAGCAAGGATCAGTCCTATGTTCTGCATGTTCTCGATCAGGAAAAACTGAGGCATGCCCTATTCCCGGTTGGGGAGTACACCAAGCCAGAGATCCGCCAGATCGCAGAGAAGCAAGGACTTCCAACCGCCTCGCGCAAGGACTCTCAAGACCTGTGTTTCCTCGCTGGAGAAGACTATCGTAGCTTTCTGCAGCGCAACGCGGCAGAGATGCTCAAACCCGGTGAGATTGTCACGCGCGAAGGAAAGCCGCTGGGCGGGCACAACGGGCTTGCGAATTACACGATCGGTCAACGCAAGGGATTGGGTGTGGCTTCACCGGTCCCGTTGTATGTGCTGGGGAAAAATACGGTGGACAATACATTGATCGTTGGCACTCAGGATGAACTTGGTTCGCGCGAACTGACCGCGCGTGATGTCAATTGGGTGAGCGGGGATGTGCCGGTTGCGCCGTTCCGCGCGGAGGTGAAAACCCGGTATACGGCGAAGGAGGTCGGGGCATTGGTCATTCCAGGTGGTCAGAATCAGGTGAATGTCCAGTTTGACGCGCCGCAAAGGGATATCACAGCAGGGCAGGCGGCTGTTTTTTATCAAGGCGATGAGCTTGTGGGTGGCGGTTTAATTCTTTGAGATCTGCGCGTAGTCAATATGGCGTTTTATCCATAC
>DATIUT010000211.1:0-31036 GCA_035466615.1 Anaerolineales bacterium
TCGTTACTTCTTACTGCAAACAAGACATACTTTGAGCCATAATCTGAAGCCCGATAAAGAAGGCTAACGTAAATTGTGTCGTTGGCTTGCGACACAAATTCTATACCAGTTCCGACTGAAAAAAATTTTGACGAGCCCAACCCTAACATCTGTACTTCTTCCATGTACGGTTTTGCTAATTCTTCCGTAGACCAAACAATTTCTCCTGTTGACTTATTTACTGCGTAAAGACAATAACAATCTATTGAACGGTCTTCTTTGTAGCCGCGAAAAATAAATAAGTCATTTACAACAATTGGTTCAGAAATACTATATTCTCTAATTTCCCATAATTCGCGATCAGACGGCATCATTGTCTTAAAATAAAAAACGCCCAGCACAATGCCATATATGGTTGATATAACAACAATCGTTTTCAAAATCCTCGCAATCCATTTTTTCATGTTTCAATCGTCCCTGACAAGCTACTCAACTACAAGTTATACAATCATTGATTGTATAACGCTTATGTCTAAAATTATATCCCCAACCCGCGCAATGACGAGGTGCAAGTAGTGTAGAATCTCCCTATATGAACTTCAAGAATAAACTTTTCTGGATCATCGCCCTCGCTTTTGCCTTCCGTCTCCTCGTCGGCGTTTCGCTTCATCTTGGCTTGCCCCTCTACGGTCACGAAGATGAGGATGACAAAGCGGGTTACGTCTTCACCGACGCGCACCTGCGCGACAATCAAGCCTGGAACCTTGCCAATTCCGACCGTCCCATTTTGGATGCGTTCAGCAAGAAGTTTGCATCCGATCAGTATGGCGGACTGCTGGCGTTCAGCGCGTTTGTGTATCGCTATCTGTCTCCCGATGCACAGCGTCCGTTGTTGTTGATCTTGCTCTCGGCGTTCGTCGCGGCATTGGGTGTTCCGTTTTTGTGGATGGGGACGAGACAGGTCTTTGGGGAGAAGGTCGCTTTTGCCGCGGCATGGATCTTTGCGTTGTACCCTGAAAGCATCCTGCTCGGTTCATCCGCGATGCGTGAGCCGTATTTGCTGACGTTCAGTGCGATGGCGTTTTGGGGATTTGTGGGATGGCGCGGCGCTGGTCTCGATATACCCCCATCGGGGACTGCCCGACCAGCGGTGCTAAACGGGTGGATTTGGCTTGGTATCGGTTTGCTCGGCATGTTGCTCGTTTCGCCAGCGGTTGCGCTTGCCCATCTCATCATCTTTGCGGGATGGATGTTCTTTACGAACGAACGCCGAAACTTTTCGTGGAAATTTATCCTTGTTTTCATACTCATATTTGCCGCAGGGTTGTTCCTCCTGTCCGCGTCGCTGAATCGTTCGGGCCAGTTCGATACGGCATCTCCATTCCATGTAATCAACGATTGGCTGAAACTTACCGTCAAATGGGATATCTATCAACTCGAGCGGAGTTCGGGCTGGGTGCAAAAACTGTTCGATGAAATGCCCGAATGGATGCGCCTGCCCTTTGTGGCGGTCTATGGGATTTTGCAACCGGTCCTGCCTGCCGCTTTGTTCGAGCCAACAAAGCCCATCTGGAGAGTCGTTTACATCCTGCGTTCGGCGGGTTGGTACATGATGCTTCCAGCGTTGATCCTGTCTTTCGGAGCCGCGGCAGGACAAAGGTCGAATCAGAAGCGGAACGTGCTCCTATGGCTTTCGCTTCTCGCGTGGACCTGGATCCTGCTTGCCGCTTTACGAGGCGGCGGCGACTCGTGGGACAATCCCCGCTATCGGACGATCCTGTTCGTGTGGGAGACCATCCTTGCCGGGGTTGCGTGGATCTGGCGGCAGGAGACGCGCAACGCCTGGTTCAAGCGTGTGGTTTTGTGTGAAGTGATATTTTTGCTGGTGTTCACACAGTGGTACGCCAGCCGTTATTTCCACTGGGGCGGTCAACTGCCATTTGCGATCATGGTGGGTCTGATCGTGGTGTTATGGGGTATTATCGTGGGGTTGGGGTGGTGGTTGGATAAAAAACGCGCTTGACAACCGTCAATGTGGGTTATAATTCAGCCGCTGAATTTTGAATTAAGGAGAATCAATGCCTACCGCATTAATTACAGGGATCACCGGGCAGGATGGGTCATATCTGGCTGAGTTATTGCTTTCGAAGGGTTACCGGGTGATCGGTGTTGCGCGCCGTTCGAGCACGGTGACATATGAGCGCATCAATCATTTGCTGGACGATATGACGGTTGTGCAGGGCGACCTGCACGATCAGGGTTCACTGCTGGGTTTGATGGAGGAATATGAACCGACCGAAGTCTATAATCTTGCCGCGCAATCCTTCGTTCCCACTTCATGGAACCAGCCTGCCTTGACCGGTGATATTACCGCAATAGGTGTAACGCGTATTCTGGAAGCGATCCGTTTTGTGAACCCGAAGATCCGTTTTTATCAGGCCTCCTCCAGTGAGATGTTCGGGAAAGTGCTGGAAGTGCCGCAACGTGAGACCACACCTTTCTACCCGCGCAGTCCGTATGGTGTGGCAAAGGTCTATGGGCACTGGATCACTGTGAACTACCGCGAATCATTCGATATGTTCGCGGCCTCGGGTATTTTGTTCAATCATGAAAGTCCGCGCCGCGGGTTGGAGTTCGTAACGCGTAAAATCACGGATGGCGTGGCAAAGATCAAACTTGGTCTTGCAAAAGAACTGCGACTTGGCAATCTCGAATCACAACGCGATTGGGGTTTTGCCGGCGACTATGTGGACGCCATGTGGCGCATGTTGCAACAGGACGAGCCTGATAATTATGTCATTGGCATGGGAGAGACCCACGCAGTACGAGAATTCTGTGAGATCGCGTTTGGTCACGTCGGTCTGGACTACAGGGAATTCGTCATTCAGGATGAACGTTTCTACCGCCCTGCTGAAGTGGATTTGCTGATCTCCGACCCGTCCAAAGCGCGCAACGTTCTTGGCTGGGAACCGGCTGTGACCTTCAAGGAACTTGTCACCATGATGGTGGACGCGGATATGAAGCGGCTGGATTCAAAGAAGTAATATATGACCGACCTGTCACTTGTTGTACCTGTCTATAACGAAAAAGAGAACCTGCCGCTCCTGATGGATGCCATCTACACGGCGTTGATACCTTTGGGTAAAAAATGGGAGGTCGTTCTTGTGGATGACGGCTCGCAGGATGGCAGTCTGGATGTGTTGACGGGGCTGGCGGAGAAAGACCCGAAACATGTACGCGTAGTTGTGTTCCGCCGCAACTTCGGTCAGACCGCCGCCATCGCCGCAGGGATTGACCATTCCGAGGGAAGCATCATCATCCTGCTCGATGCAGACATGCAGAACGACCCGGCGGACATCCCCATGCTCCTCACCAAACTCGATGAAGGCTACGACCTCGTCAGCGGCTGGCGCAAGGACCGCAAGGACAACCGCCTCACGCGCACGATTCCCTCCAACATGGCAAACGGACTGATCTCGTGGGTCACGGGCGTGCATCTCCACGATTATGGTTGCACGCTCAAAGCCTATCGGCGCGATGCGCTTGAGGGATTCCGCTTGTATGGCGAGATGCACCGTTTCATCCCGGTGTTCGCACACTCTGTCGGGGCGAAGATCGCGGAACTCCCTGTCCGCCACCACCCGCGCAAATTTGGCGTGGCAAAATACGGCCTGGAACGAACCGTCAAGGTCGTCCTAGACCTGTTCACAGTGAAGTTCCTGCTCGATTATTCCCACAAACCGATGCGTTTGTTTGGCGGGACGGGCGTCATCCTGATCGCAGTCAGCGCTCTGTTACTTGCGTACCTTTTCATCCGCAAGATATTTTGGATGATCGCTGTGCTCAGCTCGCCGTTCTTTCAGATCAGCGTCATGCTTCTTATTCTCGGTTTTCAATCCATCCTGATGGGCTTGATCGCGGAACTGCTGGCACGCACCTATCACGAGTCACAGAGCAAACCGACGTACACCATCCGGGCCGTGCTGGGAAAGAAACGATAACATGTCCGTGTGGTGGGCGAAAAACCGTCGACTGGTTCTGCAACTGGCAGGTACGGTCCTGGCGATCGTCCTGCTGGTTGTTTTATTAAGAGACAGGTGGAACGAGATCGTTGAAGCTTTCAAGAACATCAAAACTTCGAATCTGTTATGGGTCGGGCTTTTGTTTTTGACATCCCGCGTTGCCACAGTGGGGAGATGGCATGTTCTGTTGCGCTCCGGCGGAGTGGACATCCGCTTAAAGGACAGCGCCTCCCTAACTTTCACCGGGTTATTCGCCTCGAACTTCCTGCCCACCAGCATCGGCGGTGATGTGGTTCGGCTCGCCGGTGCCATGCAAATGGGATTCGACCGCGCGGTCTGCCTCGCCTCCATCGCGGCAGACAGGTTGATTGGGATGGCAGGCATGACGATGATGCTCCCTGTAGGATTGTTTCACTCGTGGAGTCTGCTGGAGAACCTTCCCGCTTCCCTCTCGGCCGCAGCCTGGTTCAACAAGCCCATCGTGTTTCTCAAGCGGACGTTTTCCATCTTCAACCTGTGGCTCAAGAAACCAGCATCCCTGCTTGGGTCACTGGCGTTCACATGGGTGCACATGTTGTGCCTGTTTGGTTCCATTTATATCTTTGCAGACGATCTTGGAAACCACGCCTCTTTTTGGATGATCGCCGGCCTCTGGAGCCTGACGTATTTCATCACCTTGATCCCGATCTCCGTAAACGGATACGGCTTGCAGGAATTGTCCTTCACCTTCTTCATGTCCAATGTGGCAGGTTGGACCCCGGCGGTCAGCTTGAGTGTGGCGGTTTTGATCCGCGCCTTTTCCATCCTTGCCAGCCTGCCCGGGGCGCTCTTTCTCCCATCCATCATGTCCGCCCTGGCGGAACAAAAAAAGAAATCATCGTCCGGCGAAATCCTGCTGTAAAATTGGGTTTCGATGGGCAAACCCTCCGCCTCCCCCCGCTCCTTCTGGCTGACTCTCCTCGCCTTCACGATCATCGTCAACCTGACGATGATGCGCTTGACCTACCTGCATCTCATCGAAATAAAAGCTGATTTAATACGTTCCGCTTGGGGTGGAATGCTTGTTGTATTCCTGGGGATCGCAGTTGTCTGCGTCTGGTTGATGATTCGCATCATGGGGAACAAATCCCGCTTTGTTGAACGTATTGAACAAGCCGCCTTGGATAACTTGCTTTTGCGCGTCCTGGGCATGGTCATATTCATGGGAGTCGTATATATCATTCCATACGTCAAATTCGCGTACAAGATCGGCCAGGATGTCAAACAGCCGGTCTATGATCCCGTCCTGCTCTTGTTGTTCTACTACTGGATGTGCTGGTGGCTGGTCCTGCTCGCCATGACCGCCCTCAAAGCGGTTTTAAGGACAACCTGGCAGGGCGGCTTCGCAACCGCATTGGTTTTGCTTGGTATGGCGTATGAGATATTCACTCGTTTCGGCGTGGTGACAGATTATCCCCTTTCGATGGCATGGTCGGAGGGAAGCCGATATTACTATGCATCGCTGTTCTTTTCGAAACAGGTCTATGGGGAATCCTTCCCATTACCCACGCTTCACCCCACCCGATATCTGCTTCAATCGTTCCCGTTCCTGTTTCCCAGCCTTGGACTTTTTGCACACCGTTTCTGGCAGTTCCTTTTGTGGATCGGTTTAACGGCTGGCGCATCCATTGCAGTAACAAAAAGGGTCTTTTCCGGTCAGGAAAAGGCCGTTCGCTGGCTTACTGCAGGCTGGCTGTTTCTATTCCTGTTGCGCGTTGGTGTCTATTACCACTTGGAAGTCATGATCATCCTGCCTCTGCTGTTCATTTCCATGAAAAAGCCGCTGCAGTCGCTTCTTGTTGTGATCTTTGCATCTCTTTGGGCGGGCATCAGCCGCGTAAATTGGTTTCCCATGCCAGCCATGATCGCAATTGCAATTTACCTGCTTGAAATGCCCTTGAATTCAAAAACAGGCAAAAAAACATCCTTCAAACATGTGGTAAAGTATCTTTCCCTGCCTGCCCTATGGGCAATTGCGGGATTGGCTTCTGCATTGTTCGCACAATGGGCTTATGTTTACATCTCCGGTAACGCGCAAAACGCGGAGGCATTCACATCCAGTTTCACCTCGGATTTGTTGTGGTATCGGTTGTGGTCCAACGAAAATTTTCCGTTTGGCGTTATCCCGTCGATATTGATCATCAGCGGGCCTTTGCTCATCACCTTCATTCTCGCGTCCATCCGCTGGAGATCGCTTCATACGATCCGCTGGCTGGGCTTGATCGCAATGACTCTTGCCCTTTTTGCCGGCAGTGCTGTTGTCAGCACCAAAATCGGCGGCGGTGGGGATTTACACAACATGGATACCTATGCTGTACTGGTCAGCATTGTGGCGCTCTATTTTTTCAGTGGACATGTCCAGGTTGAGCCGGGCAATCCAAGCCTGGAAATCCGCCCGTCTCTTATATCCGCAATCGCTTTGATAACGCCGTTCATGATCCTGGTTCCCATGCTGAGCCCATATCCAAAATACAATGAGGGAAGGAATCAGCAGGCACATCAGCAACTGGTGGATGTTGTGAATGAGATCGGCAAACAAGGACCCGTATTGTTCATCAATGACCGGCAGTTGGTCGCTCTGGGTGATGTCAATGTGCCGCTCGTTTATGATTATGAAGTGGTCACCTTGATGGAGATGGCAATGTCCGGCAATCAAGCATACCTGAATCGTTTCTATGACGAACTGGCCAGCCATCGTTTCGCGGCGATTGTATCCGGCAGACAAAACCTGGCCATCAAACAGGAGGGGGTCTTTTTTGAAGAGAACAATGTGTGGAATACACTTGTCTCCCCCTATATCCTGTGTTACTACGAATCAGACATGACCATCGAAGCGGACAGTTCCCGGGTTGAAATTTACATACCGCGTACCCGAACGGAGAATTGTCCCCCTGGAAGACGGTATTGAGCGGATCACGATTGGTGTATGATGTATTGAAAGGATGTCATGACTCAAAAACAAACTGTTCTCGTTACCGGTGGATGTGGCTTCATAGGCACGAATTTTGTGCGGTTGCTGATGCAAAACGGCGGATACCGTGTGGTGAACCTGGATGCACTTACTTATGCCGCGAATCCTCTTTCCCTTGCAGACCTGGAGGGAAATCCAAATTATGTGTTTGTGAGAGGCAATATCACAGATCGCAAA
This sequence comes from Anaerolineales bacterium, assembly GCA_035466615.1. Taxonomy (GTDB): domain Bacteria; phylum Chloroflexota; class Anaerolineae; order Anaerolineales; family Villigracilaceae; genus Defluviilinea. The sequence goes on from DATIUT010000211.1 coordinate 7,189, forward strand.
CTGGTCTCGTCCCTGTTTGCACAATATCAACCTGCGGGTATTTTCCATTTTGCGGCTGAATCCCACGTGGACCGGTCCATCGTGCACGCGGAGGATTTCGTGCAAACGAATGTGATTGGCACATTCACGATGCTGGAGTCCTCACGCGTATATTGGAACGATCTGCCGGAGGACAAGAAAAAGACGTTCCGCTTCCTGCATGTTTCCACGGATGAAGTGTTCGGTTCACTCGGACCTGACGGCTACTTCACTGAAGAGACGTCTTATGCGCCAAACTCGCCTTACTCTGCATCCAAAGCCTCCAGCGATCACTTTGTGCGCGCCTTCCATCACACCTACGGCTTGCCAACCGTCATAACGAATTGTTCCAACAATTATGGTCCGTATCAATTCCCTGAGAAGATGATTCCCCTGATGATCATGAATGCAATTTCGGGAAAACCACTACCCGTGTATGGGGATGGTTCCAACATACGTGACTGGCTTTATGTGGAGGATCACTGCAAGGCAGTGAAACTGGCTTTTGACAAAGGCGTTCCGGGTGAAGTATATGTTATTGGCGGGAATAACGAACAAAAGAACATCAATCTTGTGAACAAGATGTGCGACATCCTCGATGACATTGCGCCACCGGTGGAAGTTCCACAGTTGAACGAACAGGGATTGAAGAGTTACAAGGAGCTGATCCGCTTTGTGACAGACCGCCCGGGACACGACCGTCGTTACGCGATCGATTCGGCGAAGATCAGGCGCGAATTGGGCTGGCAGGCTGAGGTCGGGTTTGAGGCGGGGTTGCGTCGCACAATCGAGTGGTATTTGTCGAATCCGGAATGGGTGGACCAGGTCAGCAGTGGTTCATATGGTGAATGGATCAAGAAGAACTATGCCTGGCGCGAAGCGAAGGAGTCCAAATGAAGGGAATTATCCTGGCGGGTGGGAAGGGCACGCGGCTTTACCCGTTGACGATTGCCATCAGCAAACAGATTTTGCCGGTCTTCGACAAACCAATGATCTATTATCCGCTTTCAATGTTGATGCTGGCTGGGATTCGCGAGGTACTCGTCATCAGCACTCCCGAAGCATTGCCGTTGTTTCGCGATCTGTTGAAGGACGGCTCGCAGTGGGGTTTGAAATTCGAATATGCCGAACAAGCCGAACCGCGCGGACTCGCTGACGCGTTTTTGGTGGGACGTGATTTCATCGGCGACAGTCCGGTGTGTTTGACGCTTGGCGATAATATTTTCTATGGCGGCGGGATGTACACGTTATTGCAGGAGTGCGCTTCTCTTAAAGAGGGCGCAGTCATTTTTGGTTACAAGGTGCACGACCCCGAAAGATACGGCATTGTCGAATTCGATGAACATGGAAACGTGCTTAGCTTGGAGGAAAAACCTGAAAAGCCAAAGTCAAATTACGCAGTACCGGGTATTTATTTTTACGATGACCAGGTGGTGAAATTCGCAGAGTCGCTGAAGCCGTCGGCGCGCGGGGAGATCGAGATCACAGACTTGAACAAAATTTATCTCAAGCGGAAACAACTGAAAACGAAATTGTTCAGTCGCGGCATCGCATGGCTGGATGCCGGTACGCATGAGTCCCTGCTTCAGGCGGCGGAATTCATCCAGACCATCCAGGAGCGGCAGGGACTGATGGTCTCCTGCCCGGAGGAGATAGCCTACCGCATGGGTTTTATTAACCGGGAACAATTGTTGAAACTGGGCCAGGAACTCTCCAGCAACAGTTACGGCAAATATATTCTGGAAATTGCAAACAGCGCTCACCAGGAATAGAGATGACAACCGAATTTTCCTATCAACCGGGCGACGGGTTTTCATTTGAAAGATTCATTTCCGCCGATGATGTAAAGCAGTTCGCTGAAACTGTCGGCGACCTTAATCCGATCCATCTTGACGCGAAGTTCGCTGAAAAATCATTCTTCAAAAAACGCATCGTTCACGGGGCATTCCTGGCAGGATTGATCTCCAAAATATTGGGCATGGATTTTCCCGGGCAAGGAACCGTATATATCTCGCAGAACTCTGTTTTCAAACGCCCTGTCTATGTGGACACGACTGTCAAGGTTGAAGTGAAAGTTACCGAAGTGATGACTGAAAAACGCCGACTTGTTCTGAACACAACTGTTTTGAACGAGAATGGTGAAATCTGCCTTGCAGGCTCCGCCACCGTGTGGATTCCTGAATAAAAACATTTCCCCGAATGAAAATCATTCATCCCGCCAGTGATACGTTTTGGAGAACCATCTTTTTTACAAGCGCGGTATTGCCGTTCCTATCCATTTGGCAATCCATTGTCATTGGGCATGCGTTGGGAGTTGATATCCCCACCCGCCCATCCTGGATGGGATTGATCGTGGGGTTATACCTACTGGGACTCATTCCGCTTCTCGCGTGGGCCCTGACCTGGTCCCGTTACCGGGAACGGATCCTCGCTTTTGCAGAATCCCCCGAACGCGCCTCGAACTCGATGCGTTGGATGGGATGGGTATTTCTCGCACCTTCCATTGTTGGTTATACGGTGGTTTTCTCGGTCCCGTTCCTCCGGGGTTTATTTGGGGGGGAAGGCTGGATTCGATTTCTGGTTTTCTGGTATTTCAGTCTGATCGGGGCGATTTCGATCAAGGTCATCCGGCGTAATACAACATGGTTCATGTCCCTGTTTGCGGCGGTGCTTCTACAGACGACAATCCATTTGATATTGACGAATCTCTCGAGGGTGACCGATTATCCCTTTGCCCTGGGGTGGTCTGAAACCAGCCGTTATTACTACCCGTCCCTCTTTCTTTCTGAAATTGTGTACGGACAGAAATATCCGTGGCCCATACTACATCCCACATTGCATCTACTGCTGGCGCCTCCATATCTGGTCAGCGCGCCGCTTTGGGTGCATAGACTCTGGCAGGTGTTGATCCGGCTCATTTTGGTTTGGGCAATTGTCCCTGCGATGATGAAGCGTTTATCGGTTCAGGACAGGGCAGTTCGCTGGCTGGTCGCTTTGGGGATGTACCTCTACCTGTTCATAGGTCCCATCTATTTTCATCTTGCCGTTCCTGTCATTATTCTGTTGTATGGATTTTCGCATCAGAATGGCCGACGGACCTGGTTCGCAGTGTTGTTGGCTTCGGTCTGGTGCGGATGGAGCCGCGTGAACTGGTATCCCATGCCGGGCATGATCGCGGCAGTTTTGTATTTGCTGGAGGTTCCGTTCAAGGGGAAAAGTATATGGCGATATTTGCTCAAGCCTGTGCTGTGGTTCATTGTCGGAACTTTGACCGCATTCATGGTGCAAAGAGTATATGTTGCGATCTCCGGCGTTCCACCAGAATTCTTTTACACAAGCCTTGCATCAGGTTTGTTATGGTACAGGCTCCTGCCGAATGTGTCATATTTTCTCGGCTTGTTGCCTGCGGCTCTGCTGGCATCCATACCCATGTGGCTGGTTATCTATGTTGCCTTGCGCAACCGCAGGGACAGTTGGCACTTCATAAGATTGGCGCTCGTTTTTGCCGCCCTGTTCGTATTGCTCCTTGGCGGACTTTTGGTGAGCCTGAAGATCGGCGGCGGCACAGACCTGCACAACATGGACGCGTATTTCGTCATGTTGTTGATCGTGACCGGCTATCTGGTGTTTGCACGTTATCGCCGGGAGGATGGATCGTTTGACCATCCCGCCCCATTACATTGGTCGCTTCTTGTTTTGCTGATTGTCGTGCCCGTGTGGTCTCAGTGGAGGAATGGCACAAGGTTTGCGGCGTATGACACCGGCAGAACGCAAATGGTCCTGTCCGTTTTGCAGGGACGCGTGGATCAGGTCAATGCACAGGGTGGCGAAGTTTTGTTCATCACCCAGCGGCACCTGGTTTCCATGGGGATGCTGGAGGGTGTAACCCTTGTCCCTGAATATGAACGCGAAGATTTGATGGAAATGGCGATGGCAAACAACGCAGAATACCTTGAACGTTTCCGCAACGATATGGATACCCAGCGCTTTGCCCTGATCGTTGTGGATCCATTGAACTTTAATTATTTGGGAAATGACCGCCATTTTTGGGAGGAGAACAACGTTTGGGTCAGACATGCAATGAGACCCATTCTATGCAATTACCAAAAGGATGTGGTTTTTCCAGAGGATGAGATCGCTCTCTATGTACCGCAGGAGGGAGAGCGGCGGTGTCCGTGATCATTTTTCCAAAATCACAAGCAGCCTTGTAGCAAAAAGAACGGGGAAAAGATCGAACACTTTTTCCATTTGTTTTATTACCGGCAGCATCCTGGTTGGATATAACTGGGGTACAGAATATCCACCTGATGCGGCATATGCAATTGCAGAGAGCCGGATCGTTTCGATCCTTTGCCAATTCTTTAAGTGGGATGAGAATTTCCTTTCCACAAAGATTCTTGTTGCATTTCCCTGCGCAGCGTAATAATTTATCTGGTCTGGCGACCACTCGTCTGGTGCAAACCATTCGATTTTTTGTGTTACGGCAATCGGTTCTTTATGGAGGACTCCATAAATTATTCCCCCAAGCAGACTTATATATGGTTCAAGCATGACTACACGTCCATTTCTGCGCAGGACGCGGTGAAGTTCATTCAATGCCGTCCCCGGGTATTGCAGATGGTGAAAAACATCGGTTAATATCAGGTCCGAAACCGATTCGTTTTCAAAGGAAAGCTGGTAGGCATTCTCCACCCGATCGATCCATGCATAAGGGAACAGATCGGTCCTGATGCAGTCTGGTATGACTTCATGGATATTACCCAAACCTGAACCCAGCTCAACAATTTTTCCGTCAGGCAGTCCGCTTAAATTCTGTGCGATCAAACGATAAAAATCCCTGTAAACAGATCGGAGCAGGGGCTTTCGATTCCAGTAGTAATGGTTTTTGCTGATTAGTTCATGATGCAGGTTGATTCCCAATGAATAAACTCCTTTGGTGATAACACCAGGCCTGATATTCCAAGCGCGGCACAACCCCGCCCAATTCTTTTAGTCGTCATGATTTTTCCCTATATAAACTTGATCCGCCGCGCCGCAAAGGCGACCATGCGCAGTAGCAACAGTCCATGTTTCCAGCGTGAGATGTTGGTGGTACCATACGTTCTTTCACGGTAACGAATGGGAAGGTCCACGATCTTCAAGTTGAGCTTCGCCGCGCCGAAGATCAGGTCAAAGTCACCGAAGGGGTCGAAGTCGCCAAAATAGGAACGGTTCGCCGCGATCAGTTCATAATCCTTTTTATACAAAACCTTTGTGCCGCACAACGTATCCTTGATGGACTGCCCCAACAACCAGGAGAACGCCATGCTGAAGAATTTGTTGCCGAAGAAGTTCAATGTGCGCATGGCTTCCTTTTCCATGGGATAGACGAGGCGCACGCCGTTGATGAACTCTCCTTTGCCGGAGACCAATGCTTCATAGAAACGCGGTAGGTCTTCAGGGGGGACGGTCATATCAGCGTCCAGAATGATGAGCACGTCACCGGCGGCTTTCTCGAAGCCGGTGCGGATGGCATCCGCTTTGCCGATGCCCGGTTGTTTGAGAAGCAGGCTGGGGGTGGAAGGATGCGAAGCGATCTCCCGTTCGATCGCGGCGTAAGTATCATCCTTCGAATGTCCCTCCACGAAGACGATCTCGGTCTCGCGTCCCATTTGAGGGGTCCGCTCGAAAATGGATTTGATGTTCCCCGCTTCATTTCTCGCCGCGATGACAACCGAAACCTTCGGTTCCTCTGCACGTTCAGCCGCAGGACGTGCGATCACGAAGTTGGAAAGCGCCATCTGATTGAACGGCCACAAACGGACGAGGAAACGATTCGCCAATCCTCCCAGTGGAAGCGGGAAGAGGATTTCCTGTGTGATGCGGATGGTTTCGAAGCCAGCCAGATTCAAAAGCGAACGGACATCTTCGCGCGTGAGCCAGTTTTGATACAGGTCGGTTGTTGCAAGGTTGAGTGCCTGTGCAGTGCTAAGGGTGAGTTGCCAGAGCCTGCTATAAAAGTTCAGGATGACACGCGTGCGGGGCGTGGAGAGACGTTTGATCTGTTCAAGGACACGTTGCACATCCCACAGGTCGTTGACGAGGTCGGAGAGGATGATAATATCGAATGTTTCGTTGACCGCAGAAAGATCGTGCGCGTCGGCGTGGATGAATGTGAGTTCCGGGTGGCGTTCCCTTGCGCGTTTGATCATCTCTTCAGAGAAATCAACGCCCACACCATATGCGGGTTTGAGGTCGGCAAGCAGGCGGCCATCGGCACAACCAATCTCGAGGACGCGCAGGTTGGGCGCCACATAAAAACGATAGACCTCTGCAAGACGACGGTGATACCACCTGCCCATGCCCTGCCATGCGTCGCGTTTGCGGGCGATGTTGTCCCAGTGGGAGATTCGGGTTTGTTGGTAGGTCTGACCAGCGGAATCGAAACCTGGATTTACATTTGACATGGGCGTGATTGTACGAGGGGAATGGTAATTTGAACAGATGATCCCTTTAGGCCTGTGCTATACTCGCAATTCCATGAACGCTTTTTCCGTTCTCTTCCCCGTTCTGGCATATCTTTCAGGCTCGTTGCCATTTTCGATCTGGGTGACGCGATACGTAAAAAACGTGGATGTGCGCGACGCAGGCTCCGGTCATGCCACCACGACCAACACCATTCGTCAGGCGGGCTTTGGCTGGGGTGTGCTGGTCTTGATCCTTGATATCGCCAAGGGATTTATCCCAACCCATCTTGCGCTTAAATTTACAGACGAAACGTGGATTGTTGCACTCACCGCCGCATGTGCGATCATCGGTCATTGCTGGCCCGTCTTTGCCCAATTCCGCGGCGGCATGGGGCTGGCAACTTTTGGCGGCGCGCTCCTTGCTGTCAATTGGTTTTCCTTTGTCATTGGGCTTGGTTCATTGCTCCTGCTCACCATCACCATCCATCACAGCGCACGTGCCAGTGTTTTCACAGGCATCCTCATTGCACCAGTATTCTGGCTCTTCAACCTGCGCGGCATCGAACTTTGGATCGCCCTCACGGGCGGCATGGTCATTGCCTTTCGTTTTCTCATTGACTGGAATCGCAAATACCGCGAACTCTGGCTCGACAGGGAGAAACAATGAAAATTGGAATTGTCACGGACTCAACCTCGGACCTGCCGGAATATCTGATCGGACAATACGAACTCGAAGTCATCCCAACCATTCTGATCCTCGATGGGAAGGAATACGCAGATGGATTCGGCATTTCGCGCGACGATTTCTACAACCGGTTGCCCTCGCTTCGTATCCCGCCGACAACTGCCGCGCCTTCCATTGGCGAATTCTCAGCCCGATACAACTCCCTCCTCACGCGCGGCTGTGACCACGTCATCTCCATCCACGCCGCGGGACAGTTGACCACCATCGTCAACGCCGCGCGCCAGGCCGCCCAGGATTTCCCAAACCAGATTACAGTCATTGACAGCGGCTCCCTTTCCCTCGGGCTTGGTTTTCAGGCAATCGCCGCCGCTGAAGCCGCAGAGAACGGATTGCAAGCCGCGCTGGATGCTCTGCATTCCACCCGCGCGCGGCTCAAGGTCTACGCGGCATTGGATACGATGGAAAACCTCAGACGCAGTGGACGTATCCCCGGCCCGGTGGCCGCGCTGGGCGGATTGCTCTCCATCAAGCCGCTGATCGAATTGATAGACGGTGAGGTCAAAGCTGTCGGCGCGGTGCGGACAACATCACAAGCCAACAAACGTGTGTTGAATTTTCTCCTGCAACGCGGCGACCTCGAACGCCTCGCCATCCTGCACACCGGCGCAGAAGCGCGCGCCAAGGAACTCCTCAACGCGATCATGGGACAAGCCAGCCAGTCCATGCCGCGCGATATTCTCATGGTCAACGTGACCACGGTTATCGGCACGCACGTTGGTCCGCATGGACTGGGTTTCGCGTCGGTGCGGAAGTAATCATATTTATGGAACAGAACAAACCATCCATCAACATATTCAGGGTTTTTTTCAAGGCAGGCATCCTGTTTGCCTTGTTCAATTTCGCATTCGTTTTCGTGAACGCCGAAACACTTGGGAAGATCTCGCTTTACAACAAAGTATTCCCGGGGCGCGAACGCTTTCCCTTTGGCGAAAAACGCGAAGCATATAACATCAGTTTCTATAACCTGGATGCCATGTTCGCCTCCCACATCGTTTCTGGGACCGAAAAGGCGCCCAATGAATATCGCGTGTTTCTTATCGGCGATTCATCTATCTGGGGTACACTGCTCACTCCCGAGCAGACTTTGGCAGGCCAACTCAATGCGAATTCGATCACAACCTGCGGAAAAACTGTCCACGCGTACAACCTTGGGTATCCAACCATCTCGCTGACGAAGGAACTCATGATCCTGGATCAGGCGCTCGAGTATCAACCCGATATGATCGTATGGCTCACAACCCTTGAGTCGTTTCCGCTTGTAAAACAGTTCGAGTCGCCGTTGGTTGCCAATAATGCCGAACGTGTCCGTGCGTTGATTAAGAAGTATGACCTGTCCGCAGACCCAAATGATCCAGCATTGGTCCAGCCGTCGAAATGGGACCAGACCTTCGTGGGTCAGAGGCGGGCAGTCGCCGACTTGCTGAGGCTCCAGATCTATGGCGCGTTGTGGGCATCCACCGGCATTGACCAGTTCTATCCGGAAAATTACGAACGCGCACAGACAGACCTGGAAGCCAGTGACGACTTTCATCAGTTGAAGTCGTTGCAGGGAACACTTGCGCTGGACGTGCTGGATGCCGGCATGTCAGTTTCGATTCCCACACTGTTGGTCAATGAACCGATTTTGATCAGCAATGGATTGAACAGCGACATCCGTTATAATTTTTTCTATCCGCGCTGGGCATACGATGAATATCGCATATTACTCTCCGAATACGCATCGGAAAACCAATGGAGCTATCTTGACCTGTGGGATCTCGTGTCAATGGACGAATTTACGAACAGCGGCATCCACCTCACACCATACGGCGAATCGTTGTTGACCACGGAAGTTGCGCAGGAAATTCAGAAAATTTGCAGTAACAAATAAGGACCATGAAACGAAAAACCTTTTTTCTTTTGTTGATGACTATTTTGCTCGCGGCTTATTCGAACGGGCAGGCTTCCACTCCGGTTGTGTCTGCTCCGCCGACGGATGCGGATTCGCCGCTTCCATCCGACCCAATACCTGCTTCTGCCGAACAGACCGTTGACGCCCCGGCGGCAACTCCTGCCATCCCGACTGCTTCGCGAACACCCAAACCGCCTCTTGCCAAGGATGCGTGGATGCAAATGCCTGCCGTGCCAACAGGCGTAAGCGATGCCATGCGCGAAGTCTATCAACGCGGATTGGAAATGGGCAACGACCCGGCACACTTCTCCGTGATCGGCGATTGCCAGAATGTAGCTTCATATTTTTTGGCTGTGTTTGAAAAGCCGGGCGAATTCAGTCTCGGTGAGGAATACGCATATCTTCAACCGACCATTGATTACTATCAGGGTTCATTCTCAAGAGTCAGCGTTGCGGTAAAAGGGGGATTCAATGCCGCGGCGGTGATCTCGCCCCTGCGTTCCGACCCCAAAGTTTGCAACCCGAACGAGTCCCCGCTTGATTGTGAACTTCGCCTATGGCGCCCATCCGTTGTGATCGTCAGCATGGAGACTTGGTGGTCGCAAAAGCCTGAGCAGGAATACGAGAAGTACATGCGCCGCGTGTTGGATCGCATCATTGAGACCGGTGCAGTCCCGATTATTGCCACCAAGGCGGATAATCTCGAAGGCGATCATGCCATAAATTCGACAATTGCCAAACTGGCCTATGAATATGATATTCCGCTGTGGAATTTCTGGGCGGCGGTCCAGCCATTACCCGATCACGGTCTCAGCCCTGATGGATTCCATCTCACTTTTGGCCGTAATTTCTTCGACGACGCCAAACGCATGCAGAATGCCTGGCCCTGGCGCAACCTGACTGCCGTGCAGTCACTGGACATTGTTCGCAAGAGCCTGGCGGAGTGACAAAAAGCAGCGACCTCTGATCAGCAGTCGCTGCTTTGGTTGATGGGGGAAAGGCTGATTTGTTGCCAGAAGACTTAAGTGGAGTTTGGAAATCCAAAATTCCTCCTTGACAATTTAGAACAAGTGTTCTATATTTGCGCCATCGTAGTTTGTCTGTATGTTTGTGGCTCCCTCCTCTACCATTTGGAGATCCACAGGAGGCTCAAATGAACCGTTCAGCATCTCTCAATTCGTCCCCTATTCTTTATAGGGTTGCCCTCAAACGGGGTCTGGTATTTGGAGGGATCATCCTCGGCGCCCTGGTGGCGTTCGAGATCTTCAACTTTTCCAGCACCTCCTTTGCCCTGCATGACGTGCTGGGAGACCTGTCCTTTGGTCCGTTCAAATGGGCAACCATCCTCGCGGTCGCATTCTGTGGCATCGATTTTGCCGGGATCGCCCGCATCTTCACCCCCGAAAAAGGTGCTAATGAACCTGCCGAGGTCTGGTACCTCTTTGGCGCCTGGTTCCTTGCCGCGGCGTTTAATGCCTCGCTCACATGGTGGGGAGTCTCCGTCGCGGTATTGAAGCATAACGCGGAAGGCGGCGTGCTGTTGGGTCAGGAGACCATGACCAAGGTCGTGCCCATCCTCGTCGCCGTGATGGTGCTTGCCATCCGTGTCCTGCTTATCAACACTTTTTCGGTTGCAGGTGACCGCCTCTTCTCGATGGCTGAGGACAGGCAGACCCAATACCAGGGCAAGCCGTCCTACCAACCCAATAGCGATTCTTATCGGAATCCCAATCAGTCCTTCCCACGCCCGGCACCTAAACCAGTTGCCACAACCAATCGTCCGATTTATAACGAGCCGACCTATCACCCGATTGGCATGAACGCGCAAGGACAAGAGAAACGGAATAACACTCATATGAGTTGATATTTCAACCTTCCACTGGTCTCCACATCCAACAACAAAGAGACGCCGCTAACGCGGCGTCTCTTTGTATATAAATCTGGGCACGACATCCCTTACTTTTTTAATAAAGCATCCACAACGACCAGACCATCCGAATGACTATATGTCTTCACTGCCAGAATATTTTCATTCGGCGATTCAATCCGTTCAATCAATTCTTCTTCGTATTCATAGACGGTTATCTTTGTGATGCGGTTAAGGTTGACTGCGTACCCATATCTCGGCGAACAATCCTGTGAGGGGCGCACGAGTCCGCCTTCCCTGCGAAAGATGCGTCCGGCGGGTTGGGCAAAGCGTACGTCCGAAACGATCGGGTTCATTGGGTGCGGAGTCCAGTTTGTTGATAAAGGGTCATCCGAATAAAAGAGATGCAATTCATCCTGGGTGGAGCCGCCTTTTCCTGCGATGTTTACGAACATCCACCAACGCATCGAATATTCGATGAGAGTTGCACCCACTGCCTGTACATCGGGCATGAGGGTCATATGAAACTCCCATTGATCAGGGAAACGCGTGCAACGGTACACTTCCACTGCGCGGTTCTGCGGCGTTTCGGGGATCATGTAAAACTCGCCGCGATACTCGAAGATGAACGGATACGAAAGATGATACGGTCGTTCCAATGCAACCTGTGATTCGCCGATGTCGCCGTTGTCAGCGACCGTGACATACGAGATGCGCCCAAGTCCGGTTTTGTAAAAATACTCTTCAAAGAAGAGATAGGTTTTACCCTGCTTTTTCAGGATGAATGGAGTTGCCCAAAACGCGCCTCGCGGCGGGACTTTGAGGCTGAGCCTGTTCCAATCGAACGATCCTCCCTCCGCGCATTTGCCTGCCATGAGTGCCCAGGGTTGGGATGTTATGTGGCGGCGTAGCCTGTTTTCGGAGATCTGCAAAGCCTGTTTCTGTGCAAGGGCTGTGGACTGTGCCGTTGTCGGTAGGCTGGCTTTTTCCGCAGTGGTGACGGGTTGTGTTTGAGCGAAGAATTTCTGCTCACCCCGTGTATGCAGGTGCCGGAAGGCGCGGGGCACCACTTGGGATGCCCTCCAGAAAAAAGACTTCTGGTTCAATGAGATCGAAGAGGGGTCTGTGGCAATCACGGACCCGGCAAAGACCTGTGTGGCTTCTTCGCGCTGGATTTCGATGCCGCAGTGCATGACGGGGATGTCATTCAATATCTCCAGCCAGCCGATCTCGCTCCCGGCAGTCACACGCATGCCATTACACCGCAATGACCAGATGCCGAAACGCGCCACGTTGAACAGTGATTTGGGCATGTCCTCAAGGCTCAGGTTCAACAGGATGTCGATGCGCATGGATTTCAGGTGAGAGAGGCGTTCATGCAGGTTTACACCAAGGATCTGTGTGTTATGGAGTACCATGCGGATATCGCTCAATTTCCGGGGGTCAGGGTCGGGGTGGAAAAGTTTTCTGTCAAGATTGAATTGCAGTTCGTATTGTTTGTTCGCAGGCATGGGCGTATTACTGGCCCGGTCGGCGAATGCCAGCGCGGACGCTTCCGCGTAAGATGAGTTCTTTATTTCCTCAATCATGTGCCTGACCCATGCCGGGACCATGTGGTCAGGCAGGATGACGCCCACCCGTAGTTTATTATTCATGGTATCCGCCATTGGGACAGAATACAGAGAAACACAGCAATGGACGATATTTCAGACGGCAATACAAGTGCATTGCCTCCACAGCCCACCTGTGTTCGATGTCGGGTCTTGGATTCTTCATACGATTCAGACGGGATCCTTTTCTATTTATTACTACTCCAGCGTGCTTTCTCCATTGGAAAGCACATAAAAACTGTGCCCGTTCTCGAAAATGAAGTCAGTGACGATATAGCCCGCCGCGAACGCGGTCTCGAAAACCTCACGCGAAAAGAATCGCCAGTCGCGGGCAAGGGCAAAATCCGCCTCTTTCAATGCGTTGAAGTCGGGTGGGATTTCTGCAAGCAGGAGAAGTCCCTCAAGGGGAGAAAAATGTTCGGGCGGCTGGAGCAGGTCCGAGGCGTTGCCCTGAGCCTGTCGAAGGGTTCGCATGTGAGTCGTGTATAAGGGCTGGAGTTTGGCTTTTGAGAAGTCATCCAATTTCAAGGGACCACGGACGCGTTTGCCGAGTCTCCTTTCAACGCGGCGGGTGTTGACCCACCAATCCACCTGAAAGCGGTCGGAGGGTAGACCGGCGTTCAGTCCATCGCGCATATCGCCGTATTCGGAGCGACGATATGTGTTGCAAACTGCGCCAAGTTTCGAGATATTGAGATGGGCGTTCCGACTGAGTAATGGATCGTATGTCCAGGTGATGTGATCAATGCCCTGCTTGCGGACCATCTGCCATTGGGCACGTTTTAGTGCGAAACCGACACCTGCATCGCGCTGCCCTGGCCTGATGCCCATCATATGGGAGCAATGCTTGGGGCGCGGACCATCCGGTGTGAAATCGAGGCCGGGAAAGCCAAAGACGAAGCCGATGAGTTCCTCTTTGAGGAACGCGCCGATGACCATCCCGCCATTGTGGATGGCCGTGATGAACACGTGTGCGGGGACAACATCGGTTTCACTGCCAGGCCATACGGCGCGTTGCAGGTCTTCGATGAGGGTCATGTCTTCGGGGGATTCAAGCAGTTTGATAACGGGATCGGGCATGGTCAACGCGAGAAGCGGAGCGCTTCCTGAATCCTTTGCGAGAGTGGCTTGCGTTCGAGGTAGTTTAAACGGTAGGCAAAGCGTGCGGGCATTAATCCAAAAGTGCGCGGGAGGTTGTCCACCGGGCAGGTGCGGTTTACAGCGAAGTAATCGATCCAGTAGGTGGATATACGGGGGCGGCGTGCAAACGAATCGAGCAAAACGATGAGGGCACGCATATAGGGAGGCGGCATGGGTACGAGCAAACGGCGTGTATGCGTGACACTCATGATGGTTTCAAGGATTTGGCGCAGGGTGAAGTATTCACCTCCGCCAATCTCATAGGTTTGGTTGATCGTATTAGGATTTTGCAGAGCCCAAATCAGACAGGTGACGAGGTCTTCGACCCAGAGCGGCTGGAGCAATACGCGCCCATCGCCGGGGATGGGAAGGATGCCTGGGGAGAATCTCAGGATATCTGCCAACGCGGATGTGAAACCATCTTCGGGACCAAAAATGATTGATGATCGAATAATAGTGTGCGGAACCCCGCTTTTGCGGATGTGGTCCTCGGCAATGCCTTTGGATTTGTGAACCGGGAATGCGGAGGCACGGTCTGCGCCGAGATGGCTGAGGTAAATGAACCGTTCGATGTCCGCGCTTGCGGCAACCTGCGCAAGCGTGCGTGTGCCTTCGATATCTGTGGTGAGAAGGTTTCCGTCGCGTCCCTGTGCCGCGGCGCTGGCGAGATGATAGATCTGGTCCACGCCGCGCAGGGCGGCGCGCAGACCGCGTTCATCGTTGAGTGCCACAACCGCCACTTCCACAGAGACGCCTTTCGGCAGGCGCGGCGACTTCGGCGAAGGTCGAAGCAACACGCGAACTTGCTTCCCAACCTCGGTGAGCTGGCGCACGAGGACACGCCCAATAAAGCCTGTTGCGCCGGTGACAAGAATCATGGATGAGATTATAGCAGAGGTGGTATCATCGTAACATGACCACAATCACGGCCCAGGCATCTCCAAACATCGCCTTCATCAAATATTGGGGCAATCGCGATAACATGCTTCGCCTGCCCGCGAACGGTTCGATTTCGATGAACCTCGATGGGTTGACCACACGCACGACGGTCAGTTTTCAGCCGTCATTGCCTTTCGACGAACTCATCATCAACGGGCATGAGGTGACCGGCGCCGGGCTGGATCGCGTCTCGTATATTCTCGATATCATCCGCGGGATGGCAAACATCCGCGAGCACGCTGAAGTAATGACAGAGAATAATTTTCCCTCCGGAGCCGGGATAGCCTCATCCGCTTCCGCGTTTGCGGCGCTGGCATTGGCGGGAAGCAAGGCGGCGGGGCTGGACCTCAGCAAGGCGCAACTCTCGCGTCTCGCGCGACGTGGGTCCGGTTCTGCTTCGAGATCCATTCCCGGCGGATTTGTTGAATGGCAAGCCGGGACAACCGACGAAGACTCATACGCCTTTTCCATTGCCGAACCGAATCATTGGAAACTGGTGGATTGCATTGCCATTGCCAGTTCATCACACAAAAAGACCGGCTCCACGGAGGGACATGCCATTGCATCGACCAGTCCGCTTCAAGCCGCACGCGTGGTAGATACGCCGCGTAGACTTGAGATCTGCCGAAATGCAATTCTAAACCGCGATTTTAACGCGTTCGCATCCATCGTGGAACTTGATTCGGACATGATGCACTCCGTGATGATGACGTCCACGCCAGCATTGCATTATTGGAAGCCTGCTTCGTTAAGTGTGATGAACGCAGTCCGTCAATGGAGGAGTGAGGGGCTCCCTGTTTGTTACACTGTGGATGCAGGGCCAAATGTACATGTTATTTGTCCCGAAATAGAGGCCCATATCGTAGATAAAGAATTACGGGAGATCAATGGGGTAACGGATGTATTGGTTGCACGCGCCGGTGGCGCGGCGAAGATCGTCACATAAGGGGGAAGATAGTTCGCCTATTTTTTGCCACAAATTATTAAACACTCTGTTCGGGGAAGTCCGACAGAGGGTTGGATTTCAAAAGATCAGTGAGAATCCGTGTAACTGTGGTTGAAGAATCTTTACTCCACCGAAACAAGGAATTGATAGTGAGGCTGTCCGCCCTCCTGCACTTCCACTTCCAAATTAGGATATTTCTCCCGCACTACATCTGCAATACGGTTTGCTTCTGTGTGCGGCATATCCTGTCCGTAGAAAAGCGTAACGAGTTCGTGTTCGGACGCATCCGCTTTATCGAGCATATCCAGCACACCTTCCTCCACGGTTCCTGCTGATGTGACGAGTTTGCCGTCGAGCAGGGCAATCACCTGTCCTTCCTTAACGTTCACATTGTCTATCTCAACATTACGCACAGCAACAGTGATCTCACCGGTCTTGACCATGCTCAGGGCTCTGGTCATTTTCTCGGAGACCGAATCAACCTCCCCGTCGGGTTGAAGCGAAAGCATTGCCGCGAGTCCCTGCGGGACGGTCCGGCTCGGCACAACTGCGACCTGTTTCACAGTCACTTCCCTGGCCTGGTTCGCCGCCATGATAATGTTCTTGTTGTTGGGGAGAATGATAATCTTATCCGTTGGCAGATTTTCGAATGCCGCCAGAATATCCTGCGTGGACGGGTTCATGGTCTGCCCGCCAGCCACCACAGCCGCCGCGCCCAAACTCGCAAAGATGCGGCTCAAGCCGTTGCCCGGTGAAACGACCACGACGGCAATTTGTCCGGGTTCCACTGTAGTGAACTTGATCTGTGACGATGCCGATTTTTGAATGTCATCCATCTGTGCCATCAGATTTTCCATCGCCACTTTTGTGATCGTGCCGATGCCCATGATGTAATCAATCGGCTCGTAGCGTTTATCGAGCGGCACATGGATGTGCATGCGGTACATACCTTCGCCTTCGCCCACCTGGATCGAAGTGCCCATCTCCTCCAGTTTGCCGTAGAACGATTGCAGTTCAAAACCTGTGCCGGGGAAGAAATCCACGACTACTTCGTAATCCTGTCCCTCTTCCACTTCCTGCATGGCGCTCTCGAAGTTCATTGCCGAAAGCGACTGTACGTTTGCAAGCGGCGCATCCAGCGACTCGCCGTACACATGCCGCAACATACCCTCCAGGATGAAAAACAGTCCTTTGCCGCCCGAATCCACCACGCCTGCCTGTTTCAGGACGGGAAGCAACTCAGGCGTTTTTTCGACAGTCTCATCTGCCGACTTCACAGCATCTTCAAGGATGCCGATCGCATCTTTATTGGACCTGAGGCCTGCCTCTGTTCCCGCGGCGACTCCCTTGGCGACGGTTAAGATCGTCCCCTCCACAGGTTTGACGACTCCCTTATAGGCTGTATCGCGCGCTTCAGCAAACGCCTTGACGAGTGTCGCGGCATTGAGCGACTCGTGATCCTGCACGCCGCGCGCAAACCCGCGCCACAACTGTGAAAGGATCACACCCGAATTGCCGCGTGCGCCCATCAACGCGCCTTTGGCGACCAACCCTGCCATCCTGCCGAAATGCTTCTCACCCGAATCTTTTATTTCGTTATACGCGGATATGAGTGTCAGGAGCATGTTCGTACCGGTATCTCCATCCGGCACAGGAAAAACATTCAGGGAGTTCACGATCTGCTGGTTCGTGCGAAGCCAGGTCATGCCCGCCTCCACCAGCCGTTTCAACGACTGACCGTCAATTCGTACCTTGCGGAGTTTTTCCACGCGTGAGGGATTTACAGTCATATATAAATCTCCGCTTCTAGTCAGTATCGCTGATCCGCAGTCCCGCCACATGGACACTGACACTGTTCACTTTGAGTCCCAGTGCCTTCTCCACGTGGAATCGAACAGTGTTCTTCACACTTTCTGCCACACTGGTGATGCGCGTACCGAACTCGACGATGATATGCACCTCGATATCTATGTCCTCGCCGTTGTATTGCACGGCGACGCCCTTCGAAGGTTCGCGTGTGATTGATCTTACGATACCATCTGCCAGGTTCATCGGTGCAAGCCCAACCACACCATACGATTCAAGCACGGCATGGTAGGCAATGGTTGCCACTGCATTGGGGGATATATGGACCCCGCCCAGGGATGTAGTTTCTTCGCCCATGGATTCCTCTCAATTATTGTCATTGCGAGGCGGCGTTCTTCCGCCGAAGCAACCTCAAAGCAAATCGGGATTGCCCCGCTTCGCTCGCAATGACTTTACTTATCTATTTTACATCTTGCCTGCAAAAAGGTCACGTGATAAAATGTCGTGCCTTCGGAAAAGGCAATCGTAATCGGAATTATAGCAAGAAAGGAAGTTATCAAATGGCTAAATGCGCAAATTGTGGAAAATCCACAACCTTCGGACACAACCGCTCCTTTTCCCAGCGTGCAACCAACCGCAAGTTCAAACCGAACCTGCAAAAGACGCTGGTGATGGAAAAAGGCCGCGCCGTGAGCAAGGTGCTTTGCACCAAGTGCATCAAGGCGATGGGCAAATCCTCCGCCTGATTGTTTTTTTTGGTACAAGAGTCACGACTGGAAGGTCGTGATTTTTGTTTAACCATTCCCATCATTGAGAAGGAGGGCTTTGCCTGACGACATGAGCCCCGCAAGGGTAAGTATGTACCCTTGAGAGACGCTTCGCCACCTCGCCGTTTATGTCTCAGGGCTCGCAATGATGGACCTTAATGCCTTTAATCCCGTCTCGATTCCCTGAGGATGCTTGAACACGGAAGTCCCTGCGACAAAAGCGGTTGCACCTGCTTCTTTTAACTGTGAAACGGTCTCCACGCTGACCCCGCCATCCACTTCGAGCCATGCGGAGGAGCTCAACGCATCCAGTTTTTTGCGGATCTCCGCCACCCTGACAATGGATTCAGGAATGAACCTCTGTCCGCCAAACCCCGGGTTTACGCTCATGACCAACACCAGGTCTGCTTCTGGTAAAACAGCCTCAATTGCCCCGACAGGTGTGCCGGGGTTTAATACCACGCCTGCCTTGCATCCCAGGGATTTGATGTATTGCAGTGTGCGATGCAAATGCGGGCAGGTCTCCACATGGACGGTCAGTCCGCTGGCGCCGGCTCTGGCAAATGATTCAAGATGCTCCTCCGGCTTCTCGATCATCAAATGGACGTCGAGTGGGAGTTGGGTGATACGTCTACATGCCTCGACAATGAAAGGTCCCATCGTTATGTTGGGGACGAAATGACCGTCCATTACATCTACGTGGATCCAGTCTGCGCCTGCAGATTCGGCGGCGGCAATTTCATTGCCAAGTTGAGTCATATCCGAGGCAAGGATGGATGGGGCGATAATGTATTTGTTGGGCATGGTTGAAAATTCAAGAGACAGTCATCCAAGGACGACTGTCTCTTTTTGTTTAGCGCGGGTTATACAAAATGAAAATATAGATCCAGAAGATGATCAGGCCGCCAACAGAGAGGAGGGCCGCCAGGCCGAGGCCAATGGTCGCCCAGTCAATTTCAGGGAGATAGACTTCGGGGACGTTGATTTCAGGGATGTTGAATGCAGGTTGGGGTTTGGAAGGTTGCGAATCCGGTTCCTGGTAGGTTGATGTCACTTCGGGAGTCAAACTCAGTGCGGGAATGGGTGTTGCTTCACGCTGGGTCCCGAACCGCAAAAGGACTCGTCCAAGCTGGTCGGCGGTGCGATAGCGCGCGGAGGGCTCCTTGGAGAGCACTTTCAGGATGATCTCTTCCAGTGCAGGAGGGATGTCGGGAATGTATTCCCGCGGCGGAATGGGATAGTGTTCAAGATGCAGTCTTGCGAGTTCTTCGCTCGAAGGGGCATTGAAAGGAAGCGCGCCCGTTATGGTCTCGTAGAGGACGATGCCAAGCGAGTAGACATCGGAGGCGGGGGAGGGCGCTTCGCCAGCGGCTTGTTCCGGTGAGAAGTACTGCGGCGATCCCCAGACCACATCCGCGCGCTCATTGGGCATGATGGTGGAAAGGGCGCGTGCAATGCCAAAATCTGTGACTTTGAGACGGTTATCCGGTGTGACGATCATGTTGTGCGGTTTGATATCACAATGGACAAGTCCGGCGCGGTGGGCATAACCGATGCCCGCACATGCCTGTACGATCAGGGGAATCGCATCTTCCACGGTATACCGCCCGCGCTGGTGCAGGATGGTCTTGAGGTCTTTGCCGGGGATGTGTTCCATGACGATGTAGAGTTGGTCGTGATCGAACCCGAAGTCATGGACGGTGACGATATTGGGATGGGAAAGGTTTGCCGCGGCGCGGGCTTCCATGCGGAAGCGGTCCTGGAATCCTTTTTCATCGGAATATTGTTCATGCAATATCTTGATCGCGACCGTGCGTTCGAGCATCAGGTCGCGCGCACGGAACACATCCGCCATACCGCCCTTGCCGATGTGTTCGAGTAATTGGTAACGATTGTTGAGTATTGCACTTTCTTCCATATCTGGAAGGATTATATCATTTGCCCGCCCCCCTCCGCCGCTAAAGCGGCACCTCCCCCATGCGAAATGGATTTCAACTTCCTCATTCGTATTGGGGGGAGGCTGGGAGGTGGGCGGGCGGTTATAATCCTTTACATGCGAAGCGCAGTCCTCATTTACAACCCCGCGGCGGGACGTTATTCTGTAAAACCATTTATTAAATCTGTGGTCAAGGAATTGGAATCTTTTGACTGGAAAGTGGATGCCGTGGAAACTCAAAGTGGTGTGCACACCATCGAGTTGGCGAAGCAGGCCTCGGCCGGGAAAAAGGACGCGGTTTTTGCCGTCGGTGGCGATGGCACGATTGGCAACGTCGTCAATGGGTTGATCGGAACAGAGACCGCGCTCGGGGTCCTGCCTTCGGGCACGGCAAACGTGTGGAGCATCGAACTGGGCCTGCGTCCGTTTGCGTGGACTCATCCTTGGGCGTTGCGGAAGAACGCCTCCATCCTTGCGACTGCGCCCTGTCACTCTGTGGATGTCGGCACGTGCAATCAATATTCGTTCATGATGTGGGCGGGCATCGGGCTGGACGCGTTGACCATTCATAATATTGAACCGCGCATACGGCTTGAAAAATTCTTTGCGATGCCAGAATACACGGCAAAGACCATCTGGCAGGCTGCGCAATGGAGCGGCGTGCAACTACGTCTGTGGGCTGATGATGTGGAAGTGGAGGGAAATTACATCGTTGCGGTATCCACCAATATCCGCCATTATCTCGGCGGCCATTCCAAACTTTCACCCGATGCCTATCTCGATGACGGCCTGCTTGATATCTGGCTTTTCAGCGGGAACAATCTGGGCGACGCGTTGCGTCATGCCTATAACATGTGGCGCGGGTACCACATAAAAGCAGAGGACGTCCGTCGCATCACGTTCAACAACCTGCGTGTGGAGGGCGAATCCCCCTTTTGGATCCAGACCGACGGTGAGCCGCGCGGTTCCGCACAACAGGCAGAGATCAGGGTCCACTCGCGCGCGTTGAAAATGCTCATGCCTCCGCGCGGCATGGAATTATTGAAGCATAAATAGAAATATTGCTCAAACCGCCGGTCCTCCGGAGCACTCCCGTGGAGCGGCAGTGGGGATGCCCCCGAGAGCACATCAAACTAACAGGTGAACATGAACGTAAGTCAACTTTTCAATAAATGGGTCATTCTCGGCGCGTTGACCATCGCTGGACTCTTGATTGTCATTACGGTCATCTCCATTGGATGGACGACCCCGCTTCAAGCCTCCGACGTTGGGTTTGTCCCCGCCGACCTGACCGTGATACCCGCCCCAACCGTCACTCCCAACGTAACACCAACAGCGACCATTGACCCCTTTGCGCCGTCTCCCGTCCCAACGGGAATAGCCATTGGTAATTATGCACAAATCACCGGTACGGGCGGAGAGGGTTTACGTATTCGTTCGAACCCAGGGTTGACCGGTGAACCGGTTTTCCTGGGATTTGATTCGGAGGTTTTTCTCGTGCAGGACGGTCCGCGCGAAGTGGATGGGTATGTGTGGTGGTATCTGGTCGCACCCTATGACCAGACGCGTGCAGGTTGGGCCGCGGCGGATTTTTTGAGCTACATCCCTGCCCCCTGATTATTTTGATTTTCCTTCGTATTCCTTTGTGCCCTTTGTGGTAAAAAGGAAGTGAACATGAAATTGATTGATAACATCCCTGTCTGGGGCGAGCCAATTGACGGGAGCGCGCTTTCGCAGATCAAAAATTGCGCGCGCACCGCCGATGCGGCCGCGCTGATGGCGGACCATCACAAGGGATACGCGGTGCCCATTGGCGGTGTGGTGGCGTATACCGATAGCATCAGTCCGTCAGGTGTGGGATTCGATATCGCCTGTGGGAACAAAGCGGTGTTGATCGATGTCCCGGCATCCGAAATACGCGCCAACATCCGTACGATCATGGATGACATCTGGGGGAATTTGTCGTTTGGCATAGGTCTCAAGAACAAACAACGCGTCGATCACGAACTATTCGACGACCCGGTTTGGACTCTCCCTGCCGTGAGAAGTCTCAAGGATACGGCGCGTGCGCAACTTGGAACGATCGGTTCCGGCAACCATTATGTTGACCTGTTCGAAGACGAGCAGGGACGCGCATGGATTGGTGTGCATTTCGGTTCGCGCGGACTCGGTCACAAAACCGCGACTTATTTCCTGAACGCCGGTGGCGCAAAGGACGGCATGGATGTTGATCCGCTTGTGCTATCTGTAGGATCAAGTCTGGGAAGAGATTATCTTGCCTGTATGCATCTGGCAGGGCGGTATGCCTACGCCGGGCGGGACTGGGTCTGCAGTGAAGTGGCACGCATGCTGGGTGCCAACATTTTGGAGGAAGTCCACAACCATCATAATTATGCCTGGCGCGAGACTCATAACGGACATGAATTGTGGGTGGTGCGCAAGGGAGCGACCCCGGCATTCCCCGGTCAACGCGGGTTTGTGGGCGGTTCGATGGGCGATATCTCCGTGATCCTTGAAGGTGTAGAATCAGAGGAGGCGAAATATTCGCTGTATTCCACCGTCCATGGCGCGGGACGTGTGATGAGCCGCACCGCGGCGCGTGGCAAGGTCAATCGCAAGACCGGGAAAGTGATAAAGGAAGGCGCGGTATCACGCGAAATGATGCTGGATTGGATCCGCAGGCAGGAGGTCGAGTTAAGAGGCGCCGGTACGGACGAGTCACCGCATTGTTACAAGCGTTTGCCCGAAGTGCTGGGATTCCACGGTTCGACCGTCCGTATCCTTCACACGCTCAAACCGATCGGCGTTGCGATGGCTGGTGAGCATGAATTTGATCCATATAAGGATTAGAATATGCTTTTGACGAGGAAACGATGAACGAAAAACCAACCGGTATTACTGTAAATAAAAAATCGAAGGAGTTTCAAGTCACATGGAGCGACAGCCATTTGAGCGTTTATCCGTTCGAGTTGCTGCGTGCGGCTTGTCCCTGTGCCTCGTGTCGTGGCGGGCACGAGAACATGAAGTCCGAACCCGATGCAGATGTGTTCGAGAAGAGGTTGGGCGATTCGTCCGCCACCCGTATTGCGAATGTCGTTGCGGTAGGCTCTTATGCACTGACCATCGTCTGGGAGGACGGTCACGATTACGGGATCTTCAACTGGCATTATCTGCGGGCGTTGTGTCCGTGTGAGGAAGACAGGAAGAGACACGGGAGGGATTGATCTGTGGACATTTTAAGGGCATTCCTTGTATTAATTGCTTCTATAAGCCTACTTTTCTTTTTAACTTATTTATTTCGTCTCACATTCAATATCAGCCGCCGCCTGGCAATGTTGCAGGCATTTGTGACTGTCGGGGGACTTGCCTGGTTTATTACTGAAATGCTTGGCGCATTTAGAGCAATAACGTTTATTGGACTGGCAATTACATGGGGCATTGCAGGTTTATCGACCATTTTGATGCTGGCAAGAATATCCGGCGGGAATTTCATAAGGGTAATTTTTACTGACCTTCAAGATATGCGTGGATACTTGTTGTCTCTGCCAAGGGGATTGCTTGCAGTTTTGCTCTGCATACTTGTAGGCATGCTGATCCTGGGAGTGACTGCGTTTGTTGCGGCGCCTAATACATGGGATTCCATGACATATCATCTCAGCAGGGTGATGCACTGGGAACAGAATCAAAGCCTCGCTTTTTATCCTACTTCCATCAGCCGCCAGCTTTATTTGGGACCG
>DATIUT010000212.1:0-8018 GCA_035466615.1 Anaerolineales bacterium
CGTGATGCCTGCGATGCGTTCGATATCCACAGGCGTGATAACCTGTTTGCCGATGATGGCGCGGCGGATGTTCGGCGCATGCCGCTCGATGGTCGAGATGACCGTTTCACCGAAGGCTTCGCGCTTGGCGTCGTCCCAGCCGCCTTCGAGATCATACGGCGCATATTGCACGAAACACGACATCACATGTTTTCCGGGCGGCGCCATATCGGGGTCGATCTTCGATGGCACGATCATGTCGATGTACGGCTCTTTCGCAAAGCGACCATACTTCGCATCGTCGTAGGCGCGCTCGATGTAATCAATGCTCGGGCTGATGGAGATCGCACCGTTGTGCAGGGCGTTCTCGCCGGGCAGCGCGGTGAAATTCGGCAGTTCGCTCAACGCGATGTTGACCTTGCCCGATGAACCACGCGTGCGGAATTTTTTGATGGAGTGGATCAGATCTTCAGGAAGATATTTTTGTTCGACGAGTTTCAAGAACGTGACGAACGGGTCAGCAGAGGAGAGGACTGCCTTCGCATAAATCTCGTCGCCATTTTCCAATGCAACGCCGACCGCGCGTCCATTCTTGACGATGACCTGCTTCGCGGTTGCGTTGAGTCTGATCTCAGCCCCGAACGCGCGCGCCGAACTGGCGATGGCTTCGGCGATCCCGCCTGTGCCGCCTTTGGCAAAACCCCAGGCACGGAACGCGCCGTCAATCTCGCCCATGTAGTGATGCAACAACACATATGCCGTGCTCGGCGAACGCGGACCCAAAAATGTGCCGATGATTCCGCTCGCGGACTTTGTCCCCAACAACGCAGGAGTCTCGAACCATTCTTCGAGCATATCTGCCGCGGATTGGGTCATGATCTTGGCGAGACCGTACAATTCTTTTTCGGTCAGCGTCGAAGCGAATTGACCAAGTTTCATCAAACCCATTAAATCTTTCGGGTGCAACGACGTTGGGTCGGGAGGCAGAATGCTCAAGATGGGCTTGATGGCTTTCGCAAGACGCGCCATGCGGCGGGAATATTCGTCGTAGGCTTCGGCGTCTTTGGGCGAGTGACGATAAATTTCGCGGCGGGTGGTGTCGTGATCGTCCCAGCCTGCGATGTAATCGCCCGTGCCAGTCGGCGTGAAGGTGCTGGGCAATGGCAAAATTTTCAAGCCGTGTTGCGGCAGTTTCAAATCACGTATGATCTCTGGTCGCAACAAACTCACGACATACGAGAACTCCGTGAATTTGAATCCAGGAATAATTTCTTCGGTGATCGTCGCCCCGCCGACCAGTTCCCTGCGCTCGAGCACAACGACTTTTCTGCCTGCTCTCGCTAAATATGCGGCGGCAACGAGTCCGTTGTGCCCCCCGCCGATGATGATTGCGTCGTAATGATTTGTCATAGATGATTCCTTTTACCAACAGTGCTACGAATTATTGACTGTTTTCTCTCAAAATATTTATTGTATTGATCATTGTTTCGCGTACGTTTTCATCGTTTTCTACCACTAAAGCATTTTCCAACAGAGAGAGTATTTCGTGTGAATATTTCGGAAACCCAGCAAGTGCTTCAGCGACCATGCCGCGAATAAATGGCTCATCGTCTTGTAAATAGGGATACAGCAAATGTCGTTCCTTTTCGACCGCCAATCGTGTTGCTTCAGCATGTTGTATTCCCTTTTCCACTTCCTCTTCCAAAACCTTTCCCTGCTTTGCTAAGATCCCTCGCCACATTTCTTCATAGGTAACTCCCTTTATTATTTTGTCATTACCCAAAATACCGTGATAGACGTCGTTGCCACATGCCATCCCTGTCAGCAAGACTACAATTGCGATCTTGTCAGATGTAGCAGGAGCTCTCAACAACTCCTGTAAAAAAGGCACTGCATAAGCGGATGCTTCATATACGGTGCCCTGATGCAGGATGTTTCCGCATAATTCATCCATTGCATCATCTCGCACCTTTTTATCTTCTGATAAAAGAGAACGAATTTGATTTGGCACATCAGTAGCTTCGCCGTATGCATGACGAAGTTTTGACCAATCGATGGCGTCAAGTCCTTCCAACATAGATTTGCTCACTACTCAGTTATTTCCTCTTCCACTCAGGCTCATAGAACGGCAACTTGACCACTTTCGCAGGCGCGTACTTGCGATGATGTTCGACCGTGATCTCCATTCGCACATTCGTACCGGGTTTGTAATATGGCTTCTGGATATGCGCGAGCGCGATGTATTTCTTCAACAGCGGCGACCATGAAGCCGTGGACGCATAGCCCACCTGCACAAAGCCCCCTTTCAGGGGGTTGCCCACCATGATCGGCATGCTGGCGCGGATCGCCGTCCCGGGGATTTGCGGAGGTAAACCGACTTCGGCATACAACGCTTCCATGCCGACCCAGTCAATTTCAATGCCGACCATCTTCCACGCTGAACCTTCCTTCTTTTCACGCTCCAACGCTTTGCGCCCAACGAAGTAGCCTGGCTTATCGAGCGCCACTGTCCAATCGAGTCCCAACTCGAACGGCGACGACTTCTGCGACTCGATCCACGCGTGCGTTGTAGAGGTGTAATCCACATCGAGCATGAACAGTCCCGCTTCGACGCGCGCCATATCGAGTGCGAGGATGCCCACGGGTAAAATCCCATAATCGTGACCCGCTTCCATGATCGCATCCCACACCTTGATCGCGTCCCTCGCATCCATCCAAATCTCATAACCGAGATCGCCCGTATAGCCCGTGCGCGAGATCGTGACTTCGACTCCGTTGAGCTTATTCTTCATCAAACGGAAATACTTCAGCCCATCGAGATTGGATTCACAAATGCGATTCAAAATCACCCGTGAGTTTGGTCCCTGCAAACTGAGCGACGCCACGCCCTCGGTTTGATCTTCGAACTGCACGTCGAGTCCCACCGCGTTCATCATCAACCAGCGCAGGTTCGGCTCCGCGGCGGTGAGTCGGAATGTGGTCTCATCGAGGCGTGCAACGGTGCCATCGTCGATCATCTTGCCTTCGTCGTCGCACCAACCCGTGTAATAGACCTGTCCCACACTCATCTTCTGGATGTCCCGTGTGGTGACTTTATCCAGCAGGCGCGCCGCATCCCTGCCCTTGATGATGTACTTCATCAAAGGTGTCACGTCAATCAACGCCGCCGCATTGCGGATCGCCCAATACTCGCGGTCGATCGTATGTTCATACGACCCGACGACAAAGTATCCCGCCCACTTGCGCCAATTCTGCGGCTGGCATAACGCGGATGTCCGTTCATGGAAGGGAGTGTTGCGTAGTTGTTGCATAAATTCTCCTAAATAATGACGATGGTCTGTCGTCCATCGTCCATGGTCTATTCGAATACTCCGCCGGCGCGCAGAACACAATCACAGTCAATTCTTCTTCAATCGAATGGAAGCGATGCTCCACATTCTTCGCCGCATACACACATGTCATTGCAAGCCCGAGCGGGGCGGGTGGCGAAACAACCCCTGCGTTTATTCGGGAACCACTCTGTCACATGCGCTTCGACTTCGCTCAGTCTCGATGCGCTCCGCTCTGCGCAGTGGGTATTGTAAATTATATATAATTTTTGGGCAATGGATAATTGTCACATTCCCCCACAAACACAACGGACAAAATACTTAACATTTCGTATCTTGTCCGTCGAATTCCCGATCTTTACGTTATAAACTTATCGCCAGTCGCTCAATTCCTCTTCCAGCGATTCGAGCAACTTGGTAAATCTGTCCGCATCATCTTTCAGGTTGTTCTCGAAGGCAATCTTGTTCAACCCCTCCGAGATCCTGCGTTCGTCTTCAGGTGAGATGTTCTGTTCAAGCAATGGGAAGATCAGATTCTTAAGACGATCCAAATGCTGGCGCAACGTGGCTGTATACTCGCTTGCCGCCCAACCCACTTCAACGCGCGCCTCCTCATCGCCACCCTGCCATCCCTTTACGGCGCTCAACAAATGTTCCGCGGCATCGCGGCTTTTCTTTTGTTCAGCAAGCATCGCGCCGACAGGACCCTCCTCCTGGGAAAAACCGTTGTTCTTCAAAGTCTCAATCAGCAGTTCCTCCTTTTTGAAGAAACCTGCCTCGATGTATTCCTGAATGAACGTGTGCGCAAAGATGAAAAAACCGGGGCGGGCCTGTTTATTGCCCGAAAGGATCGCCGCCCCCCCGCCAAACACATCCAAAAATCGGATGATGAGGTCCTGATCGACACGAAAGTTTCTTGCAATGCGCATGGGATCCTTGATTACCGGTTCTCGGCCTTTACTTTATTTTTGATCATCCCCAACCCTTCGATCTCGACCGACACTTCGTCCCCATCCTTCAACGGTCCCACGCCCGAGGGAGTCCCTGTGAACAAAATATCGCCGGGTTCGAGAGTCATGATGGATGAAACATACGCGATCAACACGCTGACACTGAAGACCATGTCGCGCGTCGATGCCATCTGGCGCATCTGCCCGTTCACGCGTACGGTGAGGACTGCATCCGCGGGATCGAACTCGGTATCAATCCACGGCCCAAACAGGCAGAACGTATCAAACCCCTTTGCACGCGTCCATTGTTCGTCCATCTTTTGCAGGTCGCGCGCGGTCACGTCATTGCCGACGGTATATCCCAGGATATGTTTCTTCGCGTTCTCGGCCGTAATGTGACGTCCACGCTTGCCAATGATAACGACCAGTTCACCCTCATGTTCCACCTGTGCAGATTGCGGCGGCAGGATGATGGTGCCATCGGGGTCAATAATCGACGAAGGCGGCTTCAAGAAGATGAGCGGCACCTTCGGCACTTCGTTGCCCAACTCCCTGGCGTGCTCCACGTAGTTGCGTCCCACACATACGATTTTGCCCGGCTCGGATGGGGCAAGCAGTTTCACGTCCGCGAGAGGCGTTTCTGCCTCCTTGCGACGATAGCGTCCAAAGACATTCCCGCCGATCTCACCGACCTTGTCGCCCAACAGCCATCCGTATTTGGGCCTGGCTTTACCTTCTTTTAATTCGTAACGAACAATGCGCATATTTTCCTCCGACGTTCCAAGTGTAACATGATGTATAATAACAGACACGGGCGCTTAGCTCAGTTGGTTAGAGCGTCTCTTTTACACAGAGAAGGCCAGGGGTTCGAGTCCCTTAGCGCCCACAGGAGTCCCATTTTTCGGTGCTTTTCATTCCATAGAAATTTTCATTCCGGGAATGGCAGGGTCAAAAGTCCAATGCCCCACATCGCGACGGTTGCACCTGCCTGCAAGTGCATATTGGCACCCATCAGGTTTTTGCCCGCAGATGTCCCGCGATTACAGGGGACTTTCCTTGACAAACGCTTGTTTTTTGCCCAAAATCTTTACATATCAGATAGCCGCATTATAAATATCTTTCAGTATTGCAGGATTTGTGATATTTTTCAGCAGAATTATTATAATGTAGACAACCCCATATTGACCGGGGTAAAGGCATCATGTGAGTATCCGTTTCAAGGTCATCCTGCCATATCTGTTATTAACACTCCTCATCGCAGTGACGGGCGCCTTTGTCGTTACGCGCCTGGTATCGAACTCCCTTGAGGAACGCCTCTCCAACCAACTGCTCGAGGCGGGACGCGTCGTTTCTGACTCGATGGCGCGGCAGGAGATTGACCAGTTCCAGGGCGCCCGCATCGTCGCGTTCACACGCGGTCTGGGTGAAGCGCTCAGGGACGGGGACGAGGCTCAAATCACCAGTCTGGCGAAGCCTGCCGCGGGCGGCTTGAACGTCGAAAGCCTGACGATCTTCGATGCCCAGGGACGCGAAGCGTTCCATTCGATCAAACAGTCCAACGGCGAAATCCAGGATGTCACACAGCGGGGTAATCCAGCCGCCCTGCCGCCTGTGAACGAACTGCTCGCCGAAAACAACCCGGATAGTCTCCCGAAACGCGTCCTTGCCAAAGACCCGGTGAACGGACGTTATTATTACTTTACGTCCATTCCGGTCCCCCTGGAAAACCGCGTCATGGGCGTTGTAGTGGTGGGCACTTCACTGGACACACTCGTCCCATTGCTGGAAGCCACCGCATCTGCCGATGTTGTTTTTTATGATGGCAACGGACAGGCTCTTGCCTCCACGCTGGGAGTCAGCGCCGCAGACCCGCTCTTCCTGCAAACCCTTACGATAGAAAAGGATTTTTACAACAGGGTCATCAATCAGGATACGATCGTGGAGGGCAAAAACTTCGAAGCCGAAAAGCGCCTGTACCGCAGCGGCTTCAGCCCCTTGAAGGTCGGCGAAGACCGCATCGCGGTCTTTGCGGTGGTCCTGCCCATGCAATTCGTTGTTGAATCGAGCTCCGTCAACCGCAACAACTACATCTTTTTGTATTCCGCGGCAATGGTCGCCGTGATCCTGGTGGGATATTTCATCGCACGCATGATCATCAATCCGCTGTCCTCCCTCGTGCACACCTCGCGCGCCATCGCAGGCGGCGACCTGACCAGGCGCACCGGCGTGCAGACCAACGACGAGATCGGTGTGCTGGCAAACACGTTCGACACAATGACCGAAAACCTGCAACAAAGGACCATCGAACTCGAAAAGACCAACCAGGTTCTCGAACAGATGGACCGCACCAAGGTGCGATTCATCCAGGTTTCCGCGCACGAACTGCGCACCCCGCTTACCCTTGTGCAGGGATACGCGCAAATGATCCACGTGAAAACCAGGGGTAACCAGGATCTCGAAAAATTCTCCAACGGCATCATGGACGGCGCCACCCGCATGGTGGACATCATTGACAACCTGCTCGACGTCTCCCGCATTGACAGCAACCTGCTGGAGGTCATGACAACCGACGTGGAGATCAAGGCGCTGGTCGAAAAGGCGGAAAAGGCTTTCATGGAATCCTTCGATGAAAGACGGATCACCTTCACCGCACACGGGCTTGCCGACCTGCCCGTCATCCGGGCCGATGACGAACTGCTGTACAAGGTCTTCTATCACGTCATTGGGAATGCCATCAAATACACGCCGGATGGAGGCAGTATCACGGTCAATGGCAGTGCGATCAAGGAACACAATCAAAAGCCCGAGGTCGAGGTCAGGATCAGGGACACAGGCATCGGCATAGACCCGCAGTTCCATGAACTCGTCTTCGAGAAGTTCTACCAGACCGGCGAGGTGCTCCTGCATTCCTCGGGCAAGACCAAGTTCAAGGGCGGGGGACCCGGGCTGGGCCTCGCCATTTCACGCGGCATCATGGATGCCCACCGCGGGCGGATCTGGCTCACAAGCCCCGGTCATAATGAAGTCACAAACCCGGGCACGACCGTTTTTATAAGACTGCCGGTGGACGGAACCCAATAGGATGAAGGAAAAAGAAAAACCATCCGAACGCGAACGGCGTGACTGGGTCATCATCCTGATCATCCTTCTGTTTGGATTCCTGTGTGTCATCCTGGCGGGAGAACGGGCTGTCCGCTTCTCTCCCGACTGGAAATTGAACACCAACATGATGTCGAATCTCGACCCGGACAGCAACTTCCTCACGGACAAACCCGTCAACCTCTACGAACCCCTCAACCCTGCCATCCTGACCCAACCGGCCTGGGCGAGCCTCTTCCTGACGCCGGGCGCAGTGTTCGAAACCGGGACGCCCCTGCCCCCGCCGACAAACACGCCGCTTGGGACAAATACGCCTCTTCCAACACTGTACCTTTCCCCGACCGCGCTTCTTCCCAGCCCCACCAACACGCTGGTCTACTTCCCCCCGCCGCCTCTGCCAACCTCCACTCCCAAAAAGCCGCCTCCACCGACCGCCACCACTCCGCCGACGTTGACACCCACTACTCCGCCAATGTTAACACCCACCACTCCGCCGACGTTGATTCCAACAGTTCCACCACCAATAGCAGATTTACAAATCACAAAAACCGACGGCGTTGTGGTCTATAAAGCGAATGACATCCTTAATTACACGATCGTCGTTACCAACAATGGACCAAGTGGTGTGACGAATGCAACAGTGCAGGATACTCTGACAAGC
>DATIUT010000213.1:0-18725 GCA_035466615.1 Anaerolineales bacterium
TGAAATCGGGGATCAACACTTCAATCGAACATCCCGGCAACAATTCACGAATGCGTCGAATGACCATCGCAAAGATCGGCGCGCCGCCATCCCTGCGCTCATCGCGATTCACGGACGTGATGACCGCGTGTTTCAAATCCATGGCTTTCACAGCTTGCGCCACGCGTTCGGCCTCACCCCAATCCATTAGTGTAGGCTTGCCGTGTTTGACATCGCAAAAAGCGCATGTGCGCGTGCAAACGTCACCGAGCATCAAAAAGGTCGCGGTGCCGCTGCCCCAACATTCGCCCAGGTTCGGGCACATGGCTTCTTCGCAAACCGTGTGCAATTCCTTCTTGCGCATCAGTCCGTGAAGCCATTCGTATGTCTCGCCCGAGGGCGCGCGCACCTTGATCCACTCGGGGCGGCGCAGTGGCCGGATATCTGTTCCGGGGTTGACCCGGTCTCTCGTAGGTGTAGCAGGCATAGGGTGGTTTGAGTCGTCGCAACCGTGCGAAGGTTCTGAACCTTCGCACGGTTGGCCTTTCCATTATTTTATCTTCCTGACTTTCAATCGTAAACCTTTGACTTCGACGACTTCCACTTTATCGCCCTTACTGATTTTTTCTGACTCATCCACCAATTCGGCGCTCCACAACTCGGATTGCAATTGAACCTGACCGCCCGTCTCGCTCCAACTCGTGGCTGTTCCCGTTTTACCGATAAAGGACTCGGCCCCCGAACTGACCGGCGCTCGAAGCGCGCGGATCGCGAACATCAGAATGGCGAAGAACAATAAACCAATCGCAAGCCCGGTGCTGACAACCAGCGGAACGGAAACGCGCAGGAAATTCGGTGTGCCGGGCGAATTGAACAATACGAGCGCACCGACAATGAACGAAGCGACTCCCGCCGCGGTCAGCGCGCCGTGAGTTGGCGCTTTGAGATCAAGAATGAACAACACAAAGGCAGTGATCATGAAGATGATGCCAAACCAGTTGACCGGCAATACGCCTATGCCGTAAATTGCGAGCGTGAGACATACCACACCGATGAACCCGGCCACCCAACCGCCCGGGCTGGAGATCTCGATCAATACGGCTTGCACGCCAATGGCAATCAATAGGAAGGAAATGTTCGGATCGGTGAGAAAAAGCAGGAACTCTTCAATGAAGGTCATCTCGAGAGGCTCGGTATTTTCTGTGCCGGTATTGAGCGTTCGTGGGCCGTCTTCCATTTGAACGGTAAAACCGTCGAGTGATTCGAGCAGATCGTCAACGTTGTCCACAACGAAGTCGATGAGTTTGGCGTCAAGCGCTTCGGTTGCGGTTACGGCTTTTGCTTCGTCGATCATCGCCTCCGCAAGGGCAAGTGCTTCTTCCCCACGCGGTGCCACGAATTCGCGTATCGCGGCTTTCGATATTTCCTTGGCTTTTGCTGCGGAGGTGGAATCGAGATTCTCACCTGAACCGCTGATTGGACTGGATGCGCCGATGGAAGTTTCAGGTGCCATCGCGGAGGCATGACCTGCCATGGTAATCATCGCTCCCGCACTCCCGGCAATGGCATTTCTCGGCGCAACATAGACCACAACAGGTATGTCGCTTGCACGGATCTCTGTAATGATCTCGAGCATCGTGTCGAGGTTTCCGCCCGGCGTGTTGAGTTGGATGACCAGAACTTCCGCGTTGCGCCGGTCGGCTGTTTCGATGCCGCGTTTGATATACTCCAGCATCGGCGGCATGATGGGGCCATCCGCGGTCATCACAATGGCAAGCGGTTCATCATTTTGTGCGCTCGCAAGCCGGGAAATCAGCGAAAAGGATGCAAGAAGGATTAGGAACAGGCCGAATGTGCGGCGAATGAGTTTCATCACTTGTACTCCATATATCCATCATTATAATGTGTATGGAGGCAAAACATGGCTGCTAAAACGAAATTTCTGACCCCAAAAACGATCTCGCAGTTGTTTTTTGTGCTGGTGATTATGCCGTTGTTGCCCATGATCATCTCCGGTGTATGGGGTTGGTGGGAGGCATGGGTATATGTGATATTGACCGTCGTGGGATTCATTGTCAGTCGTGGGCTGGCTTCACGCCGCTACCCGGATATTTTGGATGAACGTACCCGTTCCATGGGGTTGCAGGATGCCAAGCCGTTCGACAAAATCCTTGCACCTGCGATGGCGTTCGGCTCATTCCTCATTCTGATCGTTGCTGGGATGGACAAGTTGAACGGTTGGACGACCCCATTTTCGGTTACCGCCAAGATCATAACGTTGATCGCGATTGTTCTGGGATATGTGTTGGGCTCATGGGCGCTGATCGAGAATAAATTCTTCTCGGGTGTTGTCCGCATTCAGAATGACCGGGGCCATCGTGTGGTTGCTACGGGACCCTATCGTTTCATCCGCCATCCGGGCTATGCCGGTACATTATTGGTGTATCTTGTAATGCCGATCCTTTTTGACTCTCTTTGGGCGTTCATCCCGAGTATTCTATTGTTCGGAGTGACGGTATTGCGGACTTGGTTGGAAGACCGGACCCTGCAAGCCGAATTGCCCGGCTATGCCGAGTACGCCCAGCGGACGCATTATCGGCTGTTTCCCGGGATCTGGTAGACGAAAAGGCCGGCTCTCATCAAGCCGGCCTTTTCGTCTATGCCAATGTCAAATAGATCGTGCGGACGCTGAGTATGACGATCAACGTTCCCACAAGGATCATCAGTGCTTTGACAGGCAGGTTCTTGGTCACGCGCGCCGCAAACGGGGCGGCGATGGCTCCGCCGATCAGCAATCCCAAAATGATCTGCCAGTATTGGGTAAAAGCCAAAGTCAGAACAAAGGTCACCGACTCGGCAAGCGTCACAAAAAATTCCGAGAAATTGACCGAGCCGATCGTCAAACGCGGATTTTTGCCGCGCGCCACGAGCGTCGTCGTCACAACAGGTCCCCAGCCGCCGCCGCCGATTGCATCACAGAATCCGCCAATCAGTCCGAGAAAACTGACGCGTGCAGTGTGTGTCCCATCGTTGACGTGCCCGTTATTTCGGAATGCCTTGTAGATGATGAATGCACCCATGATGAACAGGTAACCCGAAATGTACGGCTTGATAATGTCACCATCAATGGATGTGAGCAGGTACGCACCTGCCACGCCTCCGATCACGCCGGGGATGAGCAAACGCTTGACCAGTTTCCAGTCAATGTTACCGAGTTGCCAATGCGACGCGCCGGATATGCCGGTGGTCACCACCTCCGCCATGTGAACACTGGCAGATGCCGCGGCAGGGGGCAAACCCAGGCTGAGTAAAAATGTATTCGAACTGACGCCATATGCCATGCCCAACGCGCCGTCAATGATCTGGGCGACGAAGCCCACCAACACATAAAGAAAGATCGAAAGTTCCATTTTTTAAATTTCTCCTTTGAGATAGGAAAATGAGATAGGAAAAGTTTGTAGGGTAATTCCCATTTACTTGCTCTAATTTGTCTAATGTATCATAAAGTCTATAGTACAAGTATACTTTTGAGCCAAGAAAAAACGCCCTTTTCAGGACATTCACATTGTGATTACTTTTTGATGCCGAGCTTCTTGCGGACCGCACCCTGCCGTTTGGTTACATCGGCAAGCGTGGTGTTGTCTAGGATATCGGCAATCGCGTTACGCACATCGCCCATCACCATGCGCAATCCGCAGGTCTGTTCATCGGGGCAACCACATGGCTCATAAGCCATCTGGCTCACGCATTTTATCGGAGCCACAGGCCCATCCAACGTGCGGAAGATCTGACCGAGCGTGATCTCGCTGGACGGTCTTGCCAGGTAGTACCCGCCACCGACCCCCATCTTGCTGTGGAGCATGCCTGCGTTCTTGAGCGTCAGCAGGATTTGCTCGAGGAACTTTGCCGAGATCTGCTCGCGTTGCGAGATCTCTTTGATTTGCACCATGGGCAGGGGAGTGCCTGGTTCGGGGGTACCCGCCAGCATGATCATTGCCCGAAGGCCATATTCTCCGCGCTTGGAAAGTCTCATAGTCTCTAAAGCCTATTGGATTTATAGATTTTATTGACTTCAACTATAATTCAGCGACTGAATTTTGTCAAGTGGATTCACCCAAATTGACGATCTCCACATCCCCCAATGCTTTGCGGACATCCGCGCTCTTCATGATGATCGCCACATTGCGGACTCCCGAACCGAGGGAGACCTCCTCTTCTCTCAAAACACTCGCATCCATCAGGACCCGAACCTGATTCTTCACCCCAAACGGACTTACCGTCCCAATCCGGTACCCGGTCACTTCCAACACTTCCTCCTCGGTTGCCATCCGCACCCGTGACCGTTTCACAAGTTGACGTAACTTCTTCCAATCAACCTGATCGCGCCCTGCCATGAGAACCATCACAAATTCACCCTGCCTTACCTGAAACAGAATGCTGCGAACGATCTGTTCCGGTCGCTGGTTTCGGTCAGATGCCGCCTGCTCGAAACTGGTGACAGGCCTCTCGTGTAAAAAGACGCGGTGGGGAATCCCAAGTAAATCCAATGCAATGCTGGCGGGTGGTTTTTGATTGTCCATGAGGTTATACGTCATAGATAAAATGTGACAGAGTACTCTTTCTTGTGGAGTAAAATCATGCCATGTTGAAACTCAAATCACCACTCACTTTGTTATTCCTCACAATAATTGTAATTGCTCTTCTGGCGTCCTTCGGACCTGAAGAGCAATCGCTCGGTTCCAATGTGCGGATCGTATACCTGCACGGCGCATGGGTGCTCGCCGCGGAACTGGCTTTCATCGCGGCTGGGCTTGCAGGCTTGCTCGCGTTGGTTGCAAAACGCGGCCTGTTGCATAATTGGTCCGCTGCGTTGGGACGCACGGGCATCGTCTTCTGGGTGACGTACCTGCCGCTTTCGCTTTGGGCGATGCAAACCAACTGGAACGGCCTCTTCCTTGTCGAGCCGCGCTTCCGCCTTGCCTTGATTTTTGCGGTGACGGGCGTGTTGTTGCAGATCGGTTTGTGGATGATTGACACCGCCTGGATTACGTCACTGGCGAATCTGATTTATATCATTGTTCTGCGCGCGGTCTTTGCCACTGCCGATAACGTCATGCACCCGCCTCCATCACCGATCTTCAATTCGGGGAATTATGCCATCATTGGATTCTTCATCGCGTTGATATTGTTGTCCCTGCTCGCGGCATATTTTCTGACGCGTTGGCTTCTCGCTTTGCATCGTAAAAGCGGATAATTAAAAAAACGGCGTTCAACGTTGAACGCCGTTTTTTTTGTGTGACTAACGGGGTTTTTAGATAAAGATGATCTGCGCGCCTTCAGTCATATCAATGAAGTCGCTGGCGGTGACTACGCTGTCAATGCAGGGCAGGAAGTCTTCCTTCTTGATGTCGAACATGTCCACGGTCATCTTACAGCCGTACATCTTCGCGCCGCCATCGGAGAGCATTTCAAGATATTCACGTACAGGTGGAACGCCGAGGGCTTTCATCTTCATCTTCATGAACCAACTGGCAAATGCCGTCATGCCGGGGATGATGCCCATGATGTTCGGGATACCGAGATTGCCGGTGGGCAGTCCCATCATGCTCATCTTGAAACTGGTATTGGCGACGGGCGCAATTTCCAGGCGGTCCACGCGCTTCTTGGTTACCAGGTCGAGCCCCCAGAATGTGAAGAACAGGATCACTTCGGCGCCGTTGCCAAGCGCGGCCCAGCCCATGATGAGGGCGGGATAAGCCATATCCAAATCACCTTTCGAGCAGATGAATGCGATCTTGCGGGGTTGTTCAGCCATGATATTTTCCTTTTTACTTTTTAACCCTTTAGGGTTTCTTAAAATTACACACAACCCTCGGGTTTTCCGAGGCCGGCGATCTTTGCCACTTTCTTGGCGGGACCTTTGGGAAACAGGGCGAACAAATCCTTGGTGGAGATGCCTGTCCCGGTTGTGATCTGACGCAATGTGGGGGATTTGCCCGAAGTCATCCCGGTCTGGCGGCAGAAATCGATGATCTTCCAATGCTCGGCAGTGAGAGTCTCGATGCCTTCCTGTTTCGCCAGCCCTTCAGCGATTTCCTTTGTCCATTGGTTGGGGTCGGTCATGAAGCCCTCTTCATTGAAGGCGATTGCAGTGAGATCGGCTAACATTTTGTTTTCTCCTTATGAATTTATATGTGACTTGATCAGTCACCGATTGCCTTGAGTAGATTCAATGAGCGATACAGCCCGCGGCGAACTTTGGGGTCACCCATCGCGCGTAAAAGGGCAAAGAGCGATACCTTTTCGGGCGTCTCTGCCTTCAACGCCTCAGCGACGCGAATGCCGAGGGATTCGAAATCCTCAGGTTTATGGTCACGAACGAGGCGTTCCGCCACTTTTGCACCTGCGCGCGCGAATCCGAAATATCCTTCACGTTCGAGGCGGTCGAGCTCCATCGTCACCTGGTGGAAGATGCGTTTTCCCATCTGTTGGCCTTCATCGGCAAGTTCTGCAACCGCTTCGAGTTGGTCGAGCAGTCCGACCAGCATGCGCGTATCGCGCAGAACACGTTTGACGAGGAAGAGCAGGTCGCCAAGTTCAAAGTCATTTCCGACTTCAGCCAGTTCGTCTATTGAAAGTTTGATGACATGGTTGACGATCGGAACGGCGTCATCCACCAACTCTTTCATGGATTGCTGCTGCCCACGCTGCGCCTCGAACTGCGCCGTGAGGTAATCCAGTTTCTGATTGATTTGAGCGAGTTCGTTATCCATCGCGACTCCTATTTCCATTTGCCAGCCATGGACATTTGCGACTCGAAGGGCATCTCACCACCTTTGAGCAGGACGTTCCAGTAGATCCATTTGAACATCATCTTGCCCCAGTGGTTGGCGGGCGATTCTTTGAGCAGGGAGAATGGGCCGAAGCCGGGCAGGGGGAACATGCCGGGGAGCGGTTCCACATCGTAGTTGAAGTCAATCAACACGCCTTTTTCATTGCCTGATTCGATGAAGCAGTTGGCGTGACCGTCGAATTTGGGAAGCGGTTCCAAACCTTCCATGTGACGCAGGATGTTTTCCACGACCACATCGAGCATGAAATGTGCCACCGAGCCAGCCTTGGATGCGGGCGCGTTGCTGGCATCGCCGATCAGCCAGACATTTTCCCATTTGACGCTTTGCATCGTGTTCTTGTTGACGGGCACAAAGTTCAATTCATCGCCCATGCCCGATGCGCTGATCACGTCCGCGCCCTTGTTGGTGGGGATGGTCACGAGCAGGTCGTAGCCGACCTCACGTTCGTCATAGGAACGGACCACCTGCTTTGAATTGTCCACCTCCATGATGGCGAATTCTGTTTCCAGTGCAATGCCGCGATCTGACAGCATGTTGCCTAAAACGGAAGACGCGCGGGGTTTTGTAAAGGCGCCGGGCAATGGTGTGGCGAAAGTGATATCCACCTTGTCGCGGATGCCGCGTTCCTTGAAGAACCAGTCTGCAAGGAAGAGGAATTCCAGCGGGGCAACGGGGCATTTGATC
The DNA here is from genome assembly GCA_035466615.1 of Anaerolineales bacterium. GTDB lineage: Bacteria > Chloroflexota > Anaerolineae > Anaerolineales > Villigracilaceae > Defluviilinea. The sequence goes on from DATIUT010000213.1 coordinate 7,518, forward strand.
GGCATCTCCGCCACATTGAGGACCATGCGCCCGCCCTTCCAGAATTTCAGGAACTTGCCGAGGGCGGTTGCCCCCTGGAGGGTGTAAAAGTCAAAGACATTTTGATGCCAGCCTCCATTCATCATGCCTTCAATCTCTTCAGGATGGATATGGCTCCCTGTGGAAACAACCATGTAGTCATAACTGATCGTCTTCCCGCCGGAAAGTTTGACGCGGTTCTTATCCGGTTCGATCAGTTCAATGTCACCAAAGACAACCTCAACAGTGGGGGGCAGGAAGTTGCGCTTGGGCTTTACGACATCTGCCGGTGAGTACATTCCAAAAGGGATGAACAAAAAACCAGGCTGGTAATAGTGCGTTTCATCGCGATCCACGATGATGATGCGCCATTCCTGCGGGTCCAATGCGGCAGACATCTTGTTGGCAACCATGGTGCCGCCTGTGCCTGCTCCGAGAATGAGAAAAGTTTTCATTAAGCGAATCTCCTTGGATGATTTTATGAAAGTGCGTTTACAAGTTCAGCACGTTTTGCCAGGTTGTCATGCATCACTGCCCGCAACAGGTCCAGCGCTTTGATGAGGCGGTCGTCTGCCAGGCTGTATACCACCACTGTCCCGTGTCTTTCCGTGGTGACCATGCCGCGTTCGCGCAAAATTTTTAGGTGCCGCGAGACAAGCGGTTGCGGCATGTCCAGCTCGCTGTATATTTCCGTTACATTTCGAGGACCATGTGATAAGGCGTATAAGATCATGATGCGGTTCGGGTCCGCGAGGCCCGCGCAAATTTCGGCATGTAATTGAAGGATTTCAGTTTCAAGCGCAGAATTCATGGTTGCTCCTTATCGTATATACGCATATCTCCATATTGTTGTGAAAATTGTAACAATCAAGCGATGTTCCCAGTAGTATTTTCGGTCACAAGAACGGGATGACAAATGTAATGAGACTTTGTTGCCCTTGTTTATCGGATGACGCGCGCTGAAATTTGCTTTTATGGTATTCTTGCGTGCATTCCAAATTCACTAAACCTTTATGCGCCTCCGTTTTCAACTTGTCATCTTCATGCTCCTACGCACCATCCTGAACACCATGCACAGGATGGTCTATCCCTTTTTGGCGGTTTTTGCACGCGGATTGGGTGTTGAAATCACAACACTCTCCTATGTTGTTACTGCCCGCTCATTCTTCGGCTTGTTTGCACCCGTCTTTGGTTCCCTTGCCGACCATCGCGGGCGCAAGTTCGGCATGCTTGCAGGCGTTCTCCTCTTTACAGGTGGCATGGCGGCGGTTGCGCTTCGACCAAACTTCATTACATTCTGTATCGCGGTCCTGCTCGCCGTCCTCAGTAAATATCTTTTCGATCCCGCCATGCAGGCTTATTTCGGCGACCGCATTCCATATGAACGGCGCGGCACGGCGCTCGCGATCACAGAAGCGGCATGGTCGTTGGCATTCATCGTTGGAGTCCCGCTTATGGGATTTCTCATCGCAGGCTACGGGTGGGATAAACCGTTCGTTCTGTTGGCAGGACTCGGACTGGTCATGTTCGTGGTCATTTGGCGGATGGTCCCGCGTGCGCCTCATCCCCAGCCGAAAATTGATTCCGTTAAAAATTTCCGCGCGGTGTTGACGAATATCCCCGCCCTCGCAGGGATATCCATCGCACTGTGGGGGAGTGCTGCCAATGAATTGGTCAACCTCATCTTTGGCGTATGGCTTGAAGATTCATTTGGATTGAAGATCGCCGCACTGGCAGGCGCCTCGGCCATGATCGGCCTCTCCGAACTCGGCGGCGAGGGGCTTGTGGCATTGACCACCGACCGGCTTGGCAAGCCGCGTGCATTGGCGTTGGGGTTGACGGGCAATGCGCTGGCCGCGTTATTGCTGCCAATCGTTGGGCGGACAGAACCCGGAGCATTGCTTGGATTGTTCCTGTTCTACATCACGTTCGAATATGTGATGGTGAGCCATATCCCCATGATGACCGAGGTTATGCCCGAGGCGCGCGCAACCCTGTTATCGTTCAACCTGGCGGGTCACTCACTGGGGCGCATGATTGGCGCGCTGCTCGCGACATTCATTTATCAACGGTTCGGTTTCCTTCCTGTGGCGCTGATTGCAATCCTGTTCAATATATTTGGCCTGCTCGCGCTCGGTGAGTTGACGCAGAGACTTGTGATCCTGCCGCGCATCTTTGCGTGGTTTCAACGTGTCGAAGGAAGTAAAACATGAACATGATCGTTCTCGTTCTGTATGGATTAAATCTGTTTCTGTTTATTCTGGCATTGTTGTGGACCCTTGTCCCCGTGATTTATGGCCTGCCCTCCCGCCCCACCAGACCGGAACGAATCCGCAAAGCCTTGAAACTTGTGAACTTGCAACCCAATGAAGTTCTTTACGATCTCGGCGCAGGCGACGGACGCGTTCTCCTCATCGCCGCGAAAGAATTCAGCGCAAAAGCAGTTGGCATCGAAGTGGGGCCAGCCCAATGCTTATTGATCTGGTTTCGTATTGTTGCAGGCGGCTTGGGAGATCGGGTTCAAATCAAATGGAGGAATTTTTACAAGGCCGACCTGAACGGAGCGGATGTGGTTTTTATTTATGCGACATCACAAGAATTGATGAAACTGGCATCGCATTTGGAAAAGGTGATGAAACCAGGCTCACGCCTGGTTTCGATCTCGGCTGATTTCCCCGAATGGGAACCGTCCACGTTTGATGACCGTGACCTTATCTTTGGATACGAGATGCCGCCCAAAGAGGGGAGTTTAACCACGTATTTGTTGAAGAATTCCAGTTGAAATTATTATATTTCTCCACCTGCCCATCGAAATCTTCCCTGCCCTGTGATGGGAATACCATCAGCGCAGTCACTTGCGGGAGAGAATAGGCGTAGGGTGATAACGGCAAGTCTTTTGGTGTTGTATAATATTTCGAATAGAAATGATGATAAAGGTCCCACCTCTGAAATGCCAGGGAATCAAGACCCAATTGGTCGAATGGATTATAGACCACACCATTCTAGGAGAGAATGGAACATGGATTGAACCATTTATGGGTTCAGGCGTGGTCGGATTCAATGTACGACCCAAACGGGCAATCTTTTCAGATGTAAACCCTCATATCATAAATTTTTATAATGCGATCAAAGATGGCAAAATCACGGCAGGGATTGCCAAAGAGTTTTTGGAAAAAGAAGGCACTTTACTAAAGGAAAAAGGCGAAGACCATTATTATGAAGTGCGGGAGCGTTTCAATAAAGACGGTGATTCGCTGGATATGCTCTTCCTGAATCGTGCTTGTTTCAATGGCGTGATGCGATTCAACAAAAAAGGCGGCTTCAATGTCCCCTTTGGGCATAAACCTGAACGTTTTGCCAAAGCCTATATTACCAAGATAACCAACCAAATCAAGTATGTTGCTGATGCTCTCAGCCAATATGACTGGAAGTTTGTTTGTCAGGACTTCAAAAAAACGATTTCCTTGGCTTCACAGGGTGATTTTGTATATTGCGATCCGCCGTATATCGGCAGGCACGTGGATTACTTCAATTCGTGGTCAGAGGAGAGTGAGCAGGAACTTTACGATTCGCTCAATGCAACACCAGCGAAGTTTATCCTTTCCACCTGGCATAGTAATCAATATCGTATAAATCCCGCGATTGATAAATATGCCTCTCGCTTTACCATTTTGACTCGTGAACATTTTTATCATGTAGGTGCAAGCGAGAAGAACCGCAATCCCATGCTTGAAGCGATTGTACTCAATTACAGCCCCTTGCCGCAGATAGAGATTCAATTGGAAAAGCAAATGGCTTTGTTTGAGAAATCACATAGAGATGATTATGCAATTTACGCGCCAAAAAGTTAGCCGTTCTATTTGAGCGGCTTTTTTAACTTCATTCACTGAATACTTTTCACTTCTTGCCAATAACTGGAGTCTCCCATGCTCATCCACTCCTCCTCCCAACTCCTTACCCTCGCAGGCGGACCCCAACGCGGTCACGCCCTCGGCTCCCTCGGAATCATCGAGGACGGCGCGGTCGTCGTGCGTGATGAAAAGATTGTCGCGGTCGGGGCAACGGCTGAACTCCGCGCCTCCTATCCCGACGAACCCACCCTTGATGCCAGTCGATGCGTCGTCATGCCTGGCTTTGTGGATCCGCACACACACGTCATCTGGGGCGGCGACCGCGCAAACGAATTCGAGATGAAAATGGCAGGGGCGGCTTATCTCGACATCCTTGCCTCGGGGGGTGGAATCATCTCCACGGTCCGCGCGACGCGCACTGCATCCATCGAATCACTCATCGCGCAGACCCGCCCGCGTCTCCTGCGCATGTTCGCGCATGGCACCACCACTGTCGAAGCCAAAACGGGTTACGGTCTGCAAACCGCCACTGAACTCCGTCTCCTCAAAGCCCTGCTCACGCTCGACGACGAAACCCCGCTCGACCTCGCCTTTACCTTTCTCGGCGCGCACGCCATCGCACCCGAATATAAAGACAACCCGCAGGGATACACCGATCTCGTGTGCGAGACGATGCTCCCAATGCTCAAGGAGTGGTGGGGGACTCACGCCCCGCGACTCGCTCTGCCATTTGTGGATGTCTTTTGCGAAAACAAAGCCTTTGACCTTGAACAATCGCGTCAGATTCTGACCAAGGCCTGCTCATTGGGATTCCCGATCAAGATCCACGCTGACGAATTCGACAATCTCGGTGGCGTGTCGCTCGCGGTCGAGTTGGGCGCGGCGTCGGCAGATCATTTGGTGAAAACCTCTGATGCGGATATCGCCGCGTTGGGCAAATCCGATACGGTTGCGGTTTCTTTGCCCTGCACACCATTTGGACTTGCCGAAAAAGACTTTAGCCCCGCTCAAAAGATCATCGAAGCAGACGGCATCTTCGCCCTCGCCACCGACTGCAACCCCGGTACCACATGGAACGAGTCCATGCAGTTTGTGATTGCCCTTGCCTGCCGTATGATGAAGATCACCCCCGCCCAGGCAATTGCCGCCTCAACGATCAATTCCGCCCACGCCATCCGCCGCGCCGATACCATTGGCTCCATCGAGGTCGGCAAACAGGCAGATATGTTGATCCTGTCCGTGCCCGATTATCGTCACCTTGGTTATCGCTATGGAACGAATCTTGTGAAACAGGTCATCAAACGCGGTCAGGTGTATTCGGTGGATGTGGGATATTACCGAACGGCGTAACTGTTTTTCGCAGGGACGGATCTGAGATCCGCACCGTGTGTAATTGAAATCCTTCGCGTCTTCGCGGTCAAAACGATGACCGCATAGTAAAATACACCTGACGGAGTTTTCCCTTCAATTTTTATATTGGCACCCATGGACTCCCGTTGGATACTCTTCACCGTCGTTCTTGTTGCGAACGCTCTGCTCGCGTTGTTCCTCGCGTTACTGTTGCGCCGAAGACATGCCGCCCCCGGGCGCGATATCATGATCTGGATGCTGGTCATGCTGGCGGTATGGGCATTTTGCTATGCCATGATCACGATCTCCCCATCGCTGGAGGAGAAAATTCTTTGGTTGAAACTGGAGAATATTGGCATTCTCACCGTTCCGGTATTCTGGTTCTTTTTCACCCTGAGATACACACAACTGGATAAGTGGTTGAATAAATTCACGGGTGCATTACTTTTCATTATTCCCGCCGTTTCTCTCGCATTACTTTTCAACCCGAACTGGTTCCATTTCTTTTATTCTTCCGTTCATCCGGTCACGGAAAGCGGCGGACCATTGGTCATCGCGCGGGCGTCTTGGTATTACATGCCCCTGTTGCAGACTTATATTCTCAATCTCACCGGCATGGGACTGCTCATCTGGCGGTTTATTCAATTCCGGGATGTGTTTCGCAGGCAGGTTTTTGTTCTTATTGGGGCTGTCCTGATCCCCTTGCTTGTCAACATCTTTTATCAACTTGCGCCGCGTTTCATTCCAGCATTTTCCGTTCCCATTGATCTGACCCCGATCTCGTTCACCATCACTGCCTTCTTGTTAAGCGCAGGTGTTCTCGGCCTGCGGCTTTTTGACCTTGTCCCAATTGCGCGTCACAAGGTGCTGGAGCATATCCCAGAGATGGTCTTTGTGATTGATACGCAGGATCGCGTGCTGGATGCAAATTCGGCAGCTCAAGAGATGCTGGGCAAATCCCTGGATGAAATCGTGGGCGGGGAGGTAATTGAGGTCTTTCGTGGGTGGCCCGAACTGATCAATCGTTTCCTGATATCACATGAAACACATGAAGAGATCCAGATCCCCGGCGATCCTCCGCGCACGCTGGAGATCATTATCTCAGCCCTCTATAACCGCCTCAACCAATTGGAGGGCCGCGTCATTGTTGCTCATGACACCACTGACCGCAAACAGCTCGAAGACGACCTTCAAAATGCAAACGAATCCCTCAGGAATCAACTCGATGAGATTAAGCGTTTGCGCGCGGAGTTACAGGAACAGGCAATTCGCGATCCTCTTACGAATGTCTATAACCGTCGCTTTCTTGCTGACGTAATGGACCGGGAACTTGCCCAGGCGAAACGCAATGAAAAACCCGCTTCGGTTGTGATTCTGGATATTGATTTTTTCAAACAATTCAACGACACATATGGTCATCGTTGCGGGGATTTTGTTCTGCAATACATTGCCAGGTTCTTGGGCGATCGCATCCGCCGCGGGGATGTGTTGTGCCGGTACGGCGGTGAGGAGTTTGTTATATTCATGCCAAATGCCCCACTTGAGTCGGCGCGTCAGCGTGCCGAAAGCTTGAGAAATGAAATCGCCAATGCGTTCATCGAATATGAAGGCCTGTATTTGAATACATCCTTTTCCGCCGGCGTAGCTGGTTTTCCCGTTCACGGCTCCACGAGTGATACCTTATTGAATGCCGCGGACAAGGCACTTTATCGGGCCAAATATACAGGGCGCAATCGGGTGATCTTATATGAAGCGTTGAGCAACGAAGAACCCCGGGATTTGGGGTGAGGGAAGATCTGGCGGTTAAATCTAAAAAACAGGAGTAATTCATGCAAATAGATATTATCGGTGTCCCTATTGACCTTGGTGCCGATCGCCGCGGTGTGGATATGGGCCCCAGCGCCATACGCTACGCCCATCTGCATCAAAAGCTGGAGGACCTGGGTTACAACCTCGAAGACAAAGGCAATGTCGAAGCTCCCATTCAGGAGATGTGCAGTATCACCGATCCCAAACTCAAATACATTGATTGCATCATCCCGATGGGGCGGCGCATCGCGGGTGCGGTGGCGACCTCCGTGCAGGGCGGCAGGTTCCCGCTCGTGTTGGGCGGTGATCATAGCTTGTCGATCGGGTCCATCCGCGGCGCGGCGAAACATCGCAAGATCGGCGTCATCTGGGTGGATGCCCACGCTGATTTCAACACCGCCGAAACGACCCCCTCTGGAAACATCCACGGGATGCCTCTCGCGGCTTTATGTGGACTCGGCGACCCGCGCCTTGTCTCACTCTGGGATGAAACGCCTCCGGTCATCGACCCGGAACGGGTTGCCATTCTTGGAGCGCGTGACCTGGACCCGGGCGAAAAACGCAACCTGCGTGAAGCCGGTGTGATGGTACAAAGCATGGAACAAATTGATCGCATCGGCATGGTGGCATCCCTGGAAAAAGCCGTTCATCGTGTCAGCCGTGATGTGGACGGCATCTATCTCTCATTCGACATGGACGCGCTCGACCCGCGCCACGCGCCGGGGGTGGGGACGCCTGTGCCTGGCGGCTTGACCTTCCGTGAAGCGCATCTTGCCTGCGAGGTGATTGCTGAAACGGGCCAATTGATCGGCATGGACATGGTGGAAGTGAATCCCATTCTCGATGTTCAGAACCAGACCGCGATCGATGCTGTGCAGTTCATCTGCTCGGCTTTGGGGTCGCGTGTTTGGGGCGGGTAGAAAAGGGTTCAGTGTGAGACAAGATTTATCGAACGGTAACAGGTTCATTTTAAGGATGAAACGGTCTTGTTCACCATCCAGAACGCGACTACAATAGCACAATGACAACTGCTTATGGTCCCATCCTGATAGTTGAAGATGTCCCAAATGTTCTTGAATTGCTGGAGGTTACTCTGCGGTTCAAGGGGTATTCGGTGATCACGGCCCGCAATGGGGAGGACGCGCTGGAAGTGGTTTCCAAAACGCGCCCGGTGTTGATCATCACCGATATCCTGATGCCCAAGATGGATGGGTATGCATTTGTCCAAAAGTTGCGTGTCAACCCAGAGACGCGCACCATCCCTGTGGTGTTTCTTTCCGCAACGTATGTGACACCTGAAGACAAGCAGTTTGCTTTGAGTTTGGGCGCGGCGCGTTTCATGGAAAAGCCGATCGATACCGAGGACTTTTTGCTGACAGTAGCGGAACTTGTGACACAACAGCCGCTCCCCCAGTCCCAGCCGCTCGATATGGAGCGGTTCTATAACGGCTATCGCACGCGTCTGGAGGATAAACTGCGTCATAAGAATTCGCAGATCGCGCGTGCAGAACGTCTGCTCCCCACCCTTCCACCGGACCAAAAGCCTGCATTCGAGGCACTGCTTCAGCAATCCATGCGCGACCGCGATGAGATACAGTCTGAACTGTACGATATTTACAAGACCATCGCAGAATTAACAAAATAATTTGCACTCTTTACCTGACGATGGGTGAGAGCCCATCGTTGAGCTATTAAGCAAGGAACAACCCATGCAACCCACATTGTCATATATTGAAACGCTCGCCCGCAAGGCGGGTGCGATCCTTCGTGACGGTTACAGCAAGGAACATAAAGTCGATTACAAAGGCGTGATCGATCTTGTCACGGAGGTGGATCATCAATCGGAGGCGTTCCTGCTTGGTGAAGTGCAAAGGGACTTCCCGGCCCATCACATTTTATCGGAGGAGAGCGGTGTCATTCATGGGAACGATGAACACGTCTGGTATATCGATCCTTTGGATGGAACGGTGAATTACGCGCATCACATTCCCATCTTTTGCGTCTCGATTGCATATGCCTTAAAAGGGGGGTTGACGTTGGGCGCCGTCTATGACCCGATGCGTGATGAAATGTTTCTTGCCGAACGCAGAAAAGGTGCGACGCTCAATGGTGAAGTATTGAATGTTTCATCCACGGCTGAATTACAAAAAAGCCTCCTCGTGACAGGTTTTCCGTACGATGCATGGAATACCGAGCAGGATAACTTTGCCAACTTCGTGAAATTCGCAAAGATGACACAGGGCGTGCGCAGGCTCGGTTCCGCCGCATTGGACCTTTGTTATGTTGCCGCGGGCCGTTTCGATGGTTTCTGGGAACTTTCCCTCAAACCCTGGGATGTCGCGGCTGGCGGGTTGGTCTGTGAGGAGGCGGGCGCGCGTGTGACCAATATCAAAGGCGGGGTGGATTATATTTCCCCTCCGCAGTCAGTGGTCGCAACGACGCCGGGCATCCATGCCCGCATGCTGGATGAATTACGTACTTAATGACAAAATTTCTCATAAAGTTTGTTATAAACTCATGACAAACGCCTGATGAAAATTTCTCGCAGATCAGTACAGTAAGAGAAGGTTCGTCTCGTTATGTCACAGCCCATTCCAATCAGCAAGACCAAGATCGTCGTACCCAATCGCCGCCCGGAACTTCTCTCCCGCCCGCGTTTGCTCGAGAGTCTGAAGGCTTTGCTCGATAATAAACTCATACTCCTCTCGGCGCCCGCAGGTTATGGCAAGACCTCCCTGTTAATCGACTTGGCGAATCATGTCGAAATGCCGGTCTGTTGGCTGTCGCTGGATCTCCTCGACCGGGATCCCCAAAGATTTATTGCATACTTGATCGCGGCGCTATCCGAGCGCTTCCCGGGTATTGGGGGAACCGCACGCACCCGGCTGAGCCGATCGAATTCCATTGAACAGGATGCGGAGGCGATCCTGGTCATGCTCACCAATGAGATCTATGACCAGGTCGAAGAGGATTTCCTACTGATCATTGATGATTATCATCTGTTGGATGACGTATCGGTGATCTCTCAATTGGTTAACCGTTTCCTCGAACTGGTGATGGAAAACTGCCATGTTATTCTCTCCTCGCGCACATTGCCCTCGCTGGTGGATGTAACGCTCATGGTCGCGCGCGAACAGGTGGCGGGTCTCAGCCATGTTGAATTGGCGTTCCTGCCGGGCGAGATCCAGGCATTGTACGCCCAGAACTTCCATCAACGTCTCTCTGATGAGACCGCACAGGAATTCGTGGCGCAGACCGGCGGCTGGATCACGGGCATGGTGTTTTCCAACCTGCCGGGCATGCCTCGGGTCTCGGGTGTGGATGCATTTGCTTATCTCGGTCAACAGGTGCTGGATCAACAGCCTGTTCATATCCGTGAATTTCTCCTGCGAACCTCCCTGCCGGAGGAGTTCAATGCCGAGTTCTGCAGCATGGTTTTGGAGACGCTTCACCCCGAACCTCCAAACTGGCACGACCTCATGAGCTTTATCCTCGAGAAGAACCTGTTCGTTCTCCCCCTCGATTCAGATGGGCGCTGGCTCCGCTATCATCCGCTCTTTCGCGAGTTCCTTCAAACCCGCTTGAGGGAGGAACGCCCCCATGAAGTACGTCCCATTCTCGAACGAATGGTCAAAGCCTACGAAAAGTTGGGTGAGTGGGAGAAGGCTTACTTTACATGCAAACAATTGAACAATCCTGACGCCCTGGCAGGCGTGATCGAGAGGGCCGGTACGCCGATGTTGCAAAGCGCGCTTGTCACTTTGGAAGGCTGGATCAACAGTCTACCGCCGGCAATGCTCCAAACCCGGCCCGGATTGATTTCGCTACGCGGTCCCATTTTGGCGGTTAAGGGCCGCCTGCGTGAATCGAATGAATTACTGGATAAGGCGGTATCCATTTACCGAAAGAATAAGGATGTGGAAGGTTTGATCCTCGCCCTGATCCGTCGTGCCAACACACTGCGCTTTTTGGGAGACTATGCCGCATCGCTTGTTGACATACAGGAAGCCCTACGCCTGTCTGAATTGGATGTATCGTTTCAGTCGCATTACGCTGAAGCCTTGCGTATCAAGGGCTTGGACCTGTACCGCTTCGGCGAATCCCGTCAGGCTATTGAGTCGTTGGAACATTCCCTGTTGCTCTTTTCCGCTATGAAAGAGACAAACCGTATCCCAATCTT
>DATIUT010000214.1:0-2176 GCA_035466615.1 Anaerolineales bacterium
AAAAAGGAGGTCAGCCCGGATGGTCAATTCTGGGTGGAAGGGGATTACATTCCCAAGGCAGGGGAATGAGCGGGTTTGTTGTTCGAATCGCGGAGGTTGGTGATGCAGATGTGATCGCGCATGTCCATATTGCATCATGGCAGGAGACATATCGCGGTTTGATGTCGGATAGTGTGCTTGCACTTTATCTGTGGAACGGCGAAACAGGCAGCGGGAACATGCCCTCGAAGGTTCGACCGATATTTATCATTTGACACTTGCTGCTCTGGTGGATAACAAGTTGTAGGATTTGCAAATTATGGTAAGTGGCGTGAAGAAGATCCGAAGTATAAGGGTGAACTGTATGCCATCTATTTTATTGAAAGCGTTTCATGGACGGGGAATCGGTCGAACACTGATTCGAAATACTGCTTTGAGGTTGCTCGATTTGAATGTCTTTTCCATGTTGGCGTGGGTATTGTCGGATAATGCAAGCAAGGCGTTCTATGAAAAGATGGGCGGGAAATATTTGCGCGAGAAACCAAGGCGGTTCGTCCCTGCTTGAAACTGCCCATGGATGGGGTAATGTTCGTTTATTGCTTGGAGAAAGCTGAAATGTGGATCATACTTTTTAAACAGAAACAGGCGCCGGTTTTAAAGGAAGCGGGTTTTCATCAAAAAGCGTGACGAGTTCCTGTGACTGGGGTTTTAGCAAAACGAAAGTCATATTTTGACATGTGAGGAATAATGGAAAAAGTCGTAATTACAGGCATGGGAACTGTCAATCCGCTGGGGTTGACGGTGAAAGAGAGTTGGAAGAGTGCGATCAATGGCATTTCGGGCGTGGGGCCGATCTCGTTGTTTGATCCGGCGCCGTTGAACGTCCATTTTGCGGCGGAGGTCAAAAACTTCGCGCCTGAAAATTATATGGATGCAAAGGAGGCCCGCCGCCGCGACCGATTTGAACAACTGGGTGTTGCCGCGGCCAGGGATGCACTTGTCAATTCGGGGCTGGAAATAACAGATGCGAATTCCGGCAGGATCGGCGTGCTTGTTTCTTCTGCAATTGGGGGAATTAAGTCCTTGAGTGATGCTGTAGTCATAAACCATACTGAAGGACCAAGACGCGTGAGCCCCTTCCTGATTCCGATGCTTATGCCGAATGGCGCGGCTGGGATGATCGCGATCGATTACCAGATCAAGGGACCGTGTTTTTCTGTGGCTTCTGCCTGTGCTTCCGGTGCCGATGGGATCGGAACGGCATTTCTGATGTTGAAGGCAGGCATGATAGATGCCGCTGTTACCGGCGCTACCGAGATGACGATTTGTTCGGTGGGTGTGGCGGCATTCGACCGTGTAGGTGCGATGTCGCGCCGCAACGATGATTATTCGATGGCGCCTCAACCGTTCGATAAGAACCGTGATGGTTTGGTGATGGGCGAAGGCGCGGCAGTGTTGGTGCTGGAACGTGAGTCTCATGCCAGGGCGCGCGGCGCGAATATTCTGGCTGAACTTGCCGGTTATGGCGCGACGGCCGATGCCTTCCATGTGACCGCTCCGCATGAAAACGGTGCAGGCGGCGCGGCCGCGATGCGCATGGCGCTTGACTCTGCTCAGGCAAACGATGATGAACTGGGATACATCAATGCACATGGAACCGGGACTCCGTTGAACGATCGGTCGGAGACACGGGCGGTCAAAGCCGCGCTCGGCGAACGGGCGTATCAAATCCCGATCTCATCCACCAAATCCATGACCGGGCACATGATGGGCGCGACAGGAGCGTTGGAGGCGATTTTCTGTGTGCAGGCAGTGCGGGAAGGCATCCTGCCTCCGACCATCCATTATGAAACGCCTGACCCGGAATGTGACCTGGATTACATCCCGAATCAGGCACGCGAGAAGAAAATTTCGCTCGCGCTCAGCAATGCCTTCGGGTTTGGCGGACACAACTCGGTACTGGCGATAAGAAAATACACCTAACGGACAATTCTGCTGTGGGAGATGAGATTTTCATCCATTTCATGCGCCATGGCCGCTCGAGGGCAGATGATGAAGGTGTTCATGAAGGCAGGTACGACAGTCCGCTCACAGAGATTGGGCGCTCACAGGTGGAGAGGCTTGGTATTTTGTGGAAGGATCAGGGCATCCGGTTCGATAATCAGTAGTTCACGAAAAGGCTTGAACATGGTTTACT
>DATIUT010000215.1:0-3508 GCA_035466615.1 Anaerolineales bacterium
GGACACACCCCACAGACGCTTCTGACCGCCCCCGAACTTGTTTCCCGTCCATTAACTGTTTCTTCCGCTGAAACCCGCCTGGTTGAGCCTGTCGAAACTCTGATAGTCTCCCGCGCCGTCTTCGAGAAAATGTCCTACCGCGACAACCCTGATGGCTGGCTGGCGGTCTTTCCCATTCCCCAAACTTCGTTGAATGATCTAAAGCTCAGCGCGGCGCCATTGGTAATCATTGCCGAGTCCATCGAAAAGCCCGGCAACCTCGGCGCCATCCTCCGTACAGCCGACGCGGCACACGTGGATGCTTTACTCATCTGTGACCCGCGCGTGGACGCGTGGAACCCAAACGTGATCAGGGCAAGCCGCGGGACAGTGTTCAGTGTGCCAATTGTGGAATGTGATAATGTGTCCGCACTGGAGTGGCTGAAGAGTGGAAAGATGCGGGTGCTTGCCGCAACACCATCCGCAGAAGTGATGTATTCCAACGTGGATATGAGTCAACCCACCGCCATCGCTGTCGGCACGGAGGACGAAGGTCTCACCGATTTCTGGATTAATAATGCGGACGTGAGGGTAAAAATTCCCATGCTGGGAAAGGTCAATTCGTTGAATGTGTCGGTGTCCACTGCGCTGATCGTGTATGAAGCTGTGAGGCAGAGAGGTGGTGACTTGTGACCGCCTGTGAAGACCGTGCAAGCAGACACACAAACAAGTCCTTCACTCCTTCAACAAAAGAAGACACGCATTATTTTTCAACGACAATGTTATATTCCTTCTCGCCCGTCTGCCCGCTGTTGCTATTCGTTCCATAACACCACACGCTGATAGTAAAGGTAAAGGCGCCGGTTTCTTCAGGCGTGCCGCTAATTTTAACAGCATCCTCCCCTGCAATTCTGACAAACTCCAACCCGTCGGGCAGGTCCCCTTTTGTGATCGAAATCCCCCCGGCCGGGGTGATATTCTGTGTAATACGAATTTTGGCTTCGTATGGCGCGCCCAATTGCGAAGCAGGCAGGGTATCGGGTTCGAATTCGAGCGGATCGACCGTACGAAACAATCTGACACAGGCCATTGAGGCAATGACCATGAGTAGAATTGCTGAAAGGAGTGCCAGGTTTTTATTTTTCATCAGAACCTCCAATGGTTGAATTGATCGGCAAACTTTGAATATGTGCAGGAGTGGTATAGTAGGGCTGTTCATGGGGGAATTTACTTACATCAGCCTACCGCTGTGAAGAACGTGTTCGTTAACACGTGATCTGCTTTCAGCTGATCCAGTAATCCAGCTGTGGGAAGCCGGGCGAGGGGATTCCGGGAGGCGTTTCGTCGAGAATACTGACCGCAACGTCACCGGTATATGCCGCGTCGTTCCCAGCCAGATAATATGGATTTGTATGCCACATACCTGTATAGAGAACCCTCCCTCGCTGAGGGTTGAGTCGAAGGTCACAAGCATTTGCGCGCCGTGGTTTGCCGCGGGCGTTGCATCCACGGGAGCTATGCAATGCGAGGCGGTCAGGAACACATTTTCAGCAAAGAGCCATCGAAGCAGGGATTTCGATCCTTACGTTCGCCTGTTGTTCGGCGTGGTCGTACAAATACCAACCCATTTTACAAATATACCTGCCCCCAACTTGCCAATGAGACAAGGATACATCAAAACCCTCTGTACGCAAAATGAATCAGGCAGGGTTTTCTCAAAATTCACATTGGGCCGCCCTGACAAATAAAAACTGCCCTTCCCAACTTCAACTATGGTATCGAAATTGGGAAGGGCAGGGGAGAGGGGCTAAAACCCTTTCCACTCATAGTCATACACGGTGGTCAGGTGCTGGAAACCGTGCTTTTCCACAATGGGCTTGCTCATCGCTCCCGCCTCGACCACGGCAAACGGGTAGCCGCGCGCGCGGATCTCCTTGAGCCGCCAGTGCAACAGGTCGGTATATAAGCCGCGCTTGCGAAATTCAGCCAGTGTCGTGCCGCCGAATAACGTTGCAAAATGCCTGCCGGGGAAATAGGTCCATGCAATGGAAGCAGGCTTCCCGTCCACGTAAGCCGCGTACATGCTCAAATAGCCGGGGATCTGCAAGTGCAAACCCATCCGTTCGTAGACCCAGTCGTTATGCCCGCCGTAAACACTGTCTAATACGTGGACAATGTCCCTGAGTCCATCCCGGTCCGTGATGCGGCGGATATTGGCATTTGACGCTTCAAACCTGGACGCCGGAGCCCGATTCACATCGAACACCATCACCGCCGCTGGCTCCTCGTCGCCGGCAAAACCGTTCGCGAGCAGTGCGTCACCGATATTCGGCAGGTGGTCGTGGTCATATACCTTCCAGGTGAAGGGCTGGTGCATTGGGGCCAAATAGTTCACTTCCCTGTCGATCACACGATCCAGTTTTGCCTCATCCGCAAAAGTGAACGAGACGAAATTCATGCCGGGCGCCCTGCGGATGAACCGTACCACGTCATTGTCAATCTCCCTGCGCGCTTCCGGGTACATCACATGAAGCCGCAGGTCTTTGTCATAATTGATCAATAAACCGTTCTTTTTCATGATATTCTCCTTGCCCCTCCCCAACCCTCCCAAATTCTGCGAATTTGGGAGGGCGCCCGAGCCACAGGTGAGTGGCGGGCGGGGCAGGGGGTCAATCCGCTGTCAGTGCCTCAGGTTCTTCCTCCAATTCCTTGACTCCGAGGGCTTCAGCGAATCCATATTGTGTTTCCAATTCGTGCCGGAACTGTTGTGTGTACAGGCGATAGTAATGCCCGCGTTCTTTCAGCAGTTCGGCGTGTGTGCCTTGCTCGGCGATCTTTCCGTCTTCGATCACGATGATCCTGTTCGCCCGCCGAATGGTTGACAGACGGTGTGCGATGACGAACGACGTGCGTCCCTGCATCAGGGCTTCCATGCCTCTTTGGATGAGGGCTTCCGTCAGGGTGTCCACCGATGAGGTGGCTTCGTCCATGATGAACAGTTCTGGTCGTGCCAGCACGGCTCGCGCCAGGCTGATCAACTGCTTCTGACCAACAGACAGCAGGTTGCCGCCTTCACCCACATTCTGGTCGTAGCCCTTTTCGAGCGTCACAATGAAGTCGTGCGCCCCCGCGATCTTTGCGGCTTCGACGATCTCCTCGTCGCTGGCGTTCAACCGTCCATAGCGGATGTTGTCATGCACACTGCCCGAGAAGAGATGAGGCGTCTGTAACACGATGCCAATTCGGCTGTGGATCGAAGCGAGTTTGTAATCCATGTAATTGTGTCCGTTGATGCGGATGGTCCCTTCGCGCGGTTCATAGAAGCGGCACAGGAGGTTCACGATCGTGGATTTGCCTCCGCCTGTCGGACCGACCAGGGCGATCATTTCCCCGGGTTTGACCCTGAGCGTAAAGTCTTGCAGGACGGGCTTGCGGTCTTCATAATAGAAGTCCACGTGATCGAATTCGATCTCGCCCATCAGCGTTGTCGCTTCGATGGCATCGTCTCTATCGTGGACCTCGGCCGGTG
>DATIUT010000216.1:0-4079 GCA_035466615.1 Anaerolineales bacterium
GCTTTGACCGCTACACTGATTGGAACGGCGATGCTCGTCCATCATGCCAATTCCGTGAGTCACGCGCAGGAAACAACTGTCATACAGACATTTTGGTGGCAGGTTTCCTGGCGGGTGCCGCATCTTGCACCACGTGCGACTCTGATCGCGAATTATCCATCCGGTGTGATCGAGGAAGATTACTTTATCTGGGGTCCGGCGAACCTGATCTATTATCCTGAAAAGCAGAACGTGGAAAACATTCAACCTGTTTTGTTCGCGTCGGTCCTGAATAAAGGTACCATCAAGAACATCCTGGCGCGCGAGCGGCAAACATATGACAACCGAAAAAATATTATTACATATCCAAACTATCGCAACATCCTTGTCTTCTCACAGCCCACTCCTACATCGTGTGTCCATGTCATCGATGGACTTCGGATGGAATTTTCGAAAAACGAGCTGGATGCGATTCGTGAGATCGGACCGTATTCAGAGACCGAACATATCCTGGTAGACGAAGCGTCTCCTACGCCCCCTACGCTGGTCTTTGGCCCCGAGCCGGACCGTGGCTGGTGCTATTACTACCAAAAAGCAGACCTGGCGCGCCAACGCGGGGAATGGAATGAGGTGCAAAGAATTGGCGAGCAAGCTTTCGGTCAGGGAATGGAGCCGGGGGATTTGATTGAATGGATGCCATTCCTGCAAGCCTATGCAATGCATGGGAATGTCGATCGTCTGACTGAACTGGCGCCTGTGATTACTGCTGATCCATATGTCTCCAAGCAGGTTTGCCGGATACTCAGTGGAATGCCGGAACTATCAATTTCAACCTTGGAAATTGCAAATTCACATTATTGTATTGAGTAGATGGCATCCGTTATCCGACTATCACTTACCTTAAAGAACCTATTACCTGACAACCATATGATTAACCCTCCCGTTTGTAATTATGAAGGCTCCGATTACCAGACCTCCTTTTGGGACAAGGGCGGACGTGAGTATGAAGACCGCACGGAGGCCATCGCCCTCAAGCGTCTCCTCCCTCAAACTGGAAGCCTCATGCTGGAACTCGGGGCCGGCGCCGGACGAAATACTCCTCGCTACCTCGGCTTTAACCGCGTTGTCCTGCTCGATTACTCGCGCACGCAACTGGAACAGGCGCAACAAAGACTCGGCATATCTGACAAATACATCTACGTCGCGGCGGATGTGTATCGCCTTCCGTTCGTGGACGGTTTGTTCGATGCGGCGACGATGATTCGCGTTCTGCATCACATGGCAGATGCACCAAAAGCTTTGAAGCAGGTCAGGAATGTGCTCGCTTTCGATGGGACTTTCATTCTTGAATTTGCAAATAAACTGAATCTCAAAGCGATGTTCCGTTATTTGCTTGGCAGGCAAAAGTGGAGTCCGTTCACGCTCGAGCCTGTTGAATTCGTTGAGTTGAATTTTGACTTTCATCCGAGGGCCGTCCATAACTGGCTAAAGGAACTTGGTTTCTCGATTGAAAGAACACTCACGCTTTCACATTTCCGTGTTGGATTCTTGAAACGAATTGTCCCCACAGGGATTCTTGTATTCTTTGATTCTATCTTCCAATGGACAGGCACGTGGTGGCAGTTGACGCCGTCCGTGTTTGTGAAGGCTGTTGGGGCGAAACAGGAGGCGGGGAGTGAGAAGCGGGAATTATCCACTCTGGAGTATTTCAAATGCCCCGATTGTGGACAGTCCCCATTGATGGAGAATAAGGATTTTCTTGAATGTTCCAGTTGCAAAAAGAAATGGGAAGTCAAAGACGGGATTTACGATTTCAGAGAGCCTGTAGGTCACGCTTGAAGCGTGATCTTTTTCTTTCCAATGCCATCATTATTAATTTCTCTTGCGGGGATAGACCGATCTCTGCATATCCTTCTGACCGATACAAATATCTTGCATGTTTGTTTTGCGGATAAACACAAAGCCATATCAGATTGACTTCAGGCTGTGAAAATACCATTTGTTGAAAAGCGCGGAGTGCCCGTCTCCCATACCCTTGGTTTTTGTGAGTGACAACAATTCGCTTTAAAAAGATTTTCCCGTTTGTGTTCTCGAAACCGTTGGCGATGATATATCCCAGCAACAAATTATCCTTTACCAACTCAATAAGCCAATGCCCAAAATTGGGATCTTTCAAGGAATCCAAATGTTCTTGACGTGTCCATTGTTTGATGAACAAAGAATTTGATGAGTCCTGTTCTGCCCTAATGACAAAGTCGACGTCTAACGGACAGGTTGGTCGAAGTCGTAATCCTACGAACTCTACGGTTGGTAATTGCCTGATTGTCGATTCGCTGCCCATAAGATTTATCCATCCAGCGAATCGTCAGCAACAGATAATTTCACACTAACCGCATTCGAAGCAGGGACGATCGGCCTGCCAATCGCGGACGCATACACCAGCGCGAATTTTGCCCCAAAGAAAATGATCTGCGCGGAGTAGGCGATCCAGATCATCAGCACCACGAGCGAACCTGCCGCGCCCAGGATTGTCCGTGCATTTCCATAACCCAGATAGAGACCGATCAGGAACGCGCCGACATTGAACAGGAAGGAGGTTACAAGCGCACCGACCCAGACCACGCGCCATGAGATCTTCACGTCAGGCAGCAGTTTGAAGGTGAGCGCAAATAGCAGTGTGATCAATCCGAAGCCTGTTAATAGGTTTCCTGCCTCCAGTAAAAAGGATGTTTCGGGGGTGATGAGCGTTTTCAGCCATCCGTTCAATACTGTAAGACCTGTGCCCATTGCCAGTGCCGCGAGCAGAACGATGCCCAGGCTGATCACCATGAGGGTGGCAAGAAATCTATCCCTGACTATTTCAAGCACGCCGCCTAGAAAATGATTGCGAGGCTTGGGGCGTACGTTCCACATGGTGTTCAACGCGTCGCGCAACTGACTGAAAAGATTGGTCGCGCCGATAATCAAGATCACACTGCTGACGATCGTCGAAAAGAGACGCGACCCGGCATCATGCACGTCTGCCAGCAAACGCTCCACGCCAACCGCCGCGTCAGGACCGATCTGTCCTGAGATCGCGTCGACGATCTGCCCCTTCGCCGCGGCCTCTCCGTAGACCGCCCCTGCAATCGTGATCATGATGACGAGAAGAGGCGCGAGAGAAAAGAGCGCATAATATGCCAGCGCCGCGCCGACCCTTGCCGCCCGGTCATGTGACCATTCGTTGTACGCCTCATGGAATAATCGAAGAATGAATTTTACTGTAGCCATTTTTCATCAGACTATATGTGGAAGTATGATGCTGCCGGATAACGGATGTATCTTTCCTATTCTATCAGGGTGGGGAAACAAAAAGGTATCCTGCAAAGGCAGGATACCTGGAACGAAATACAACTTGTTTCGAGGCTTTACTTGTGTTTTAACATTCCTGTAATCGCTCTCCATATCGGACAACGATCGTAAATGCCCAGAAAGGCGACAAGTCCGCCGATTCCCAGCACCAGCCAATTACTTGTGGACAATCCGACCATCACAAGCAACGCGCCCGCACCGAGCCTGAGCATACGGTCGGACGGTGACATGGGAACCTTGACCTCCCTGCCCTCCGCCAGTGCTTCGAACATGGCGCGATAACCGGCTTCATTCTGCGCGCCTGTCACACGTCCAGTCGCTTTTCCATCGCGGAGGGTTAACACAGTTGGAATCCCAATCACCCCGAATTTTTCAATGACTTCGCGCGAGTCGTCCGCGTTGATTGGCAGGAATTCCACCTTACCTTTGTATTCATTCGCAAGTTTTTCAAGGATGGGTTTGGTCACCTTGCACGGCATGCACCAGGGTGCCCAAAAATCAACGACGATGGGCTTCTCGGTGGCTGAAACTTTATGTTGAAATTCTATTATGTTCATCGTCAAAATAAAGGAGCGGATAATCCATTATTATCCGCTCCTGGGTGATCGAGGATTTATCCCTTGTATGTGCTTAACTTGAAAGGCACGTAGAGCGGGCAGAATGCCACGATGGAGGTGAGCAGGAACACCGCGCCGAGAACAACGAGCACGATGCCCAGCGTGCCGGTCACAACACCGCCAAAATACAGG
>DATIUT010000217.1:0-13521 GCA_035466615.1 Anaerolineales bacterium
AAGCTACACCCAGGCGCAGACGCTTTCTAAGAGTCGTACTTCTTAAGGTTCCAATGAGCGCGCCAACTCATCTGCATACATCGATAACAGGTGTTGCATGCGTTTGACCTCCCGTGGCGATAGGGAGGCTCGGAAGTCTGCCTGTCTCCGCCAATGTCTTTGCTCCGGTGTCCATGGGTGATTTCAGTCCTCAGCTCACCGCTTTCTTCACGAGCGCGGCGATTTTTGCCTCCTCGACGGAGGTCAGTTCCTTCAGCGCGAAGGAGGTCGGCCACATGTCGCCTTTGTCGAGGTTTGCCGTGTCGTTGAAGCCGAAGGTCGCGTACCTTGCGTTGAATTTCGATGCAGGTGTGAAGAAGCAGACGACCTTGTCGTCCCTGGCATAAGCGGGCATCCCGTACCAGGTTTTCGGCGAGAGGATTGGCGCGCTGGCTTTGATAATCGCATGGAGCCGCTTTGCCATGGAGCGATCCGGTTCCGGCAGTGCGGCGATCTTCGCAAGCACGTCGCCTTCCCCGTCCGCTTTATTCTTGGCAGCCTTCAGCTCTTGGGCGCGCTCCTTCATCGCGGCCTTTTCTTCGTCCGTGAATCCCTTGGACTTTTTGGCGGTCGCGGCGGTGCTCTTTGCGGACTTTTGCGTACTCTTTGGACTCATGGGAACTCCTCATAGTATGGTGGGTACTGTATTTTAGAACAAATTTTCTATTCAGTCAAGATAAAACTTGTCCGAATTCTTCCCATCATACGCCTTTTGCAAATCTGTGACAATGATCTTTTTCATCTTGAGCATCGCATCCATTACGCGCTTGGATTTGGCCGGGTCGGGGCCGCCCATCAGCTCGCCCAACTGTTTTGGGATGATCTGCCACGACAGCCCGTACTTGTCCTTGAGCCAGCCACACATGGACTCTTCGCCTCCATCGCCGATGAGCGCGTTCCAAAAATAATCCACTTCTGCCTGATTCTCGCAATTGACGTACATCGAAATCGACTCGTTGAACTTGAACTGTGGACCTGCATTCAAGCCCATGAACACCTGTCCATCAAGTTCGAAGGATACCGTGAATGCTTTTCCATCGGGCCCGCGTGAGATGTCCTTGACTTTCGAATTCTTGAAAAGCGAGATGTAAAAATTCATCGCTTCTTCTGCCTGTGTATCGAACCATAAAAACGGGGTGATCTTTTTCATTTCTAAAATCTCCTTTTTGGTATCTCTCATTGCGAGGGCGGTGCATTCCCGCCCGAAGCAATCTCATCGTCACTCACATGATTATTTCTATCTCTTCACATTCGCCGCCACATGCAACTTGATGATTTTTTTGACCAGTTTCATGGGCATGGGTTCGTCGAGGGGAAATTTGACAGTACCCTTGCCATCGGCATATTCGGATATTTCCTCTTCGAACGCTTCATCCCCCACTGGAATCGGGTACAGCGAAATATGCTTTTTCCACCCCGCAAAATAGACCAGGTTTTTGCCGTTCAGTTCGAATGCAGCGATCTGATAGCCGACCTTTTCCTTCGCATTGGGCGCGATCGTTTTTATCGCTGTGCGTATTTCCTGCAATCGTTCATGCGTTTCTTCCGGGCAGGCGGCAATGTACTCATCGATGGAAGTAAACTTCATGTGTTACTCCTTACAACCAGCTTTTCATCCGCACTTATTGCATCTTGTGCTATCGCACAGGCTGATAACGCTGATACACCACACCGGTTGAAAGAGGCGTTGATTCAATGAGTTTCAAATTCACGCGGCTCCCCTCCGGGAACAATTTCTTGCCGCCGCCCAACACAAGCGGATAGACGTGTAAAGCATATTCATCCACCAGATCATTCTCGATCAGGGTGTGGACCAGCACGCTACTGCCGTCAAGGACAATGTTTTGACCGGGCTGCTCTTTCAACTTACGAACTTCCTCGACCACGTTTTTACTGATGATGGTTGAATTTCGCCAGAGAGATGTTTCTTTCAAGGTAGTGGATACTACATATTTTTTCTTACTTTTCATCACGTCACCAAATGGGTCGCCATCCGGCATGGGATCAAACGCAGCGCCATGACCCTGCCATGTCTTCCGTCCCAGCAGCAACGTGTCCGATTCCATCATGGCTTGAAAGAAGTGTGCGCCAATGTCATCATGCCAGTAGGGATGCGTCCAACCGCCGTGCGCAAAGCCCCCATCAGTGTCCTCGTCCGCACCACCGGGGGCCTGTATTACGCCATCCAGTGTGATGAACTCAGCAACAATAAGTTTTCTCATGGTTTCTCCTTTTACCTCTAAAATTTAATGAGCACGATGCGCTACAGATTACTTCATTTCCGTCAAAATGTCATCCAACCGTTCGTACCCTTCACGGACGCCTTTTTCCATTCCGCTTTGGACCATGCCATCGCGATCTTCCACTGACTGATAGACCGAGTGGATTGTGACTCGGGTGCGATTGCCTGGCAGTCCTTCCAACCGCATCGTATCCAGCACGACATGTCCGCGTTCGGGGAGACCTTCAAACTCAAAGGTCTGAATCATCAGGTCTTCGGCCATTTCATGGAACGTGCCATGAAAGCCGTATGCGTTTCCATCCTTGTCCTTGTGGATGTAGCGGTACTTCCCGCCGCTGACCGGCTCAAACTCTTCCAGGATCATTTCGTATCCATGCGGACCGAGCCATTGCACATACAGCTTTGGGTCAACATGTGCCTTGTAGACCAGTTCGCGCGGCGCATCGAACTCACGTGTGATAAAAAGTTCCTGTTTGCCGGGTTCGGATATCACTGTGGTTTTATTTTTCGAGGGCATGTCATTTCTCCTTTTTCATTACTTCTAAAAGATCATCCAGACGGTTGAACCGCGCTTCCCATACCTGACGGTATTTTTCAACCCAATCGGTCACTTCGCCCAGCCGGTCGAAGCGCGCTTCGCAATAGCGTTCGCGTCCCTGCGGAATGACAACCACCAGCCCGCACTCCTTCAGGATCTTGATGTGCCTGGATACAGCAGGGCGGCTGATGCGGAAGTTCTCGGCAACGCCATTCAGCGTCATGCGTTGTTTGGCAAGCAGACTCAGAATTGCGCGGCGGTTCGGGTCTGCGATGGCTTGAAAAACGTCTCGTCTCATGGGCTCCCATATGTAACCAAATGGTTACTTATTGTGGCAGGATTCTAGAACATATTTTCTGTTTTGTCAAGTCTGAATTTAGCCGCGAAATCTCGGATATGAACCCAGCACCCGCAAGGTCAATGCGTATTCCCCCAAATGGTCGAGCGCGCGTTTTGAAACTTCATCATACATCGAGCCGACGAAATCAATATAAAAGAGATATTCCCATGGTTTGCCCTGAAGCGGGCGCGACTCGATTTTTGTCAGGTCAATATCACGCAGCGCAAACACGCTCATCGCCTTGAACAAGGAGCCTGGCTGATTCTTCAATGTGAATACGATGGACGTCTTCGCTTCATTCGTCGGGACAACTGGTTCTCGTCCGACGGCAAGAAAACGCGTATAGTTTTCCACATTATCTTCGATCCCCTCTTCGAGGATCTGCATCCCATACAACTCGGCCGCGCGCTGTGACGCAATTGCCGCCGTATCGCGTGCGCCCATCTCTTTGAGCATCTTCACACTGCCCGCCGTATCATACACGGCTTCAGTTTTGATGCCATGCGAACGCAAATAACCCGCGCATTGTCCCAACGCCTGTGGATGACTGATGGCTTTCTTGATATCTTCCTTCTTGACATCAGGCAACGCGATCAAACAATGCCGCACACGCAACAGATACTCCCCTACAATGTGCAAATCATGACGTAATAGCAAATCGTAATTCTGATGAATGCTCCCCGCAAGCGAGTTTTCAATGGGAGCCAGTGCCGCGTCGCTTTTATCTGACACAACCGAATCGAACATCACATCGAACGATTCACACGGCAGGGTCTCCACTTCTCCGTAATAATTAAAAACCGCCTGCTCGCTGTATGCACCGGGTTCGCCTTGAAATGCAACCTTCATGGTTATCTCCTCTTCCATGGCGGCTTCGATACGCCGCCCGCTTTCGCTCGCGGCAATCAACCACCAATTGTCCACTGGCAACTGATTACTGTTTTTCCGCCCATTCGATCATCTTCCTGAATCCCGCTTCCACTTCCTCGTCAGAAGCCGCGATCGTCATGCGGACAAACCCTTCGCCATATTTACCAAATGCCGAACCGGGAACAAGAGCCACACCCGCCTCTTCAAGCAATCTTTCGCAGATTTCAGCCGATGTCATCTTCAACGGGCGGAAATCAAGGAAGAAATAGAACGCGCCCTGCGGCGGTGTGACAAGCACCTTCTTACATTCCAATTCATGTGCCAGGCGCAGAACCAACTCGCGGCGGCGCGCATACGCGGCACGCATGTTGGCAGTGACATCCTGGATCGCGAGGTCGGTCAATGCAAAGGCGGCGGCTTTTTGAATGAACGGAGCAACACAGGTGATGGAGTTTTGTCCTGCCTTCAAGGCATTCCCGATCACACGTGCAGGCGCGGCAAGGAAACCGACACGCCAGCCTGTCATTGCATAGGATTTGGAGAGGCTGTTGACGAGCAATGTCCGTTCTTTTGCGCCATCAACTGCCGCGGCAGAGGTGGGGCGGTCACCGTAATACAAACTTCCGTATACTTCATCGCTGACAATCCAGAGATCATGCTCTCCGGCAAAGTCTTGTAGCTTTTGCAAGTACTCACGCGTAGGGTATGCGCCTGTTGGGTTCGAGGGATAATTCAAAACGATGGCACGCGTTTTGGGAGTCAAAGCTTTCAACCATGAATCGAATTGGGGGATGAATCCGTCCTCGGCGGGGGCAGGGACGCGGATCGCATTCCCGCGCAGCATCGTCGCCATGTTCTCATGTGTCGCCCAAGAAGGGTCGGGGATCAGTGCATCATCCCCCGGATTCAAAATGGATTGCATCGCAAGATAATATGCATGGATGCCACCATGTGTGACCACAATTTCCGAAGCGGGATCGTAGGTCACACCTTCGTCGCGCAGAAGTTTTGCGGCGACAGCTTTTCGCAGTTCCAATGTGCCAATAGCGGGACCGTAATGAGTCAAACCGTCCCGCATGGCTTTGAGGGCGATGTCAATGACTTCGGGAGGCGTGCTAAAGTCGGGGTCGCCAACCTGCAAACCCACGAGTTGACGCCCGCTGGCTTTAAGCGCGTTGATGCGGTCTGAGAGGGAAACGGTCGGCGATTGACGAACAAGGTCAAATTGTTGATTGAGGTTCACAGAAAATTCCTGCAATAAAATTTCTGCATTATACACATATAAAATGGAATCCGTCATGCGAGCCTGACAGAACGAAGCAATCTGCATGTTGGGGAGTGCTTCGCTCTCCATCGTTCACTCGCAATGACGAAAATAAACCCCGATTTGCGAGGGCTGGCTGTTTATCCAAGTGCCTTTTTGGCTTCAGCAATCACTTCATCGTAATCGGGTTCCATGCCGAGTTGGGGCAGGTAATTGACATAGGTCAATTTGCCATCGCGGCCAACGATGAAAACCGAACGGCGCAGGTAACGACGCTCTTTAATGAGGGTGCCGTATTTCACTCCGAACTCGGCATTGACCACATCCGATACCACCCTGACCTTGTCCACGCCTGCGGCACCGCACCAGCGCTTCTGTGCCATGGGAAAATCACAACTGACGGTATAGATGACAATGTCATCCCCGATCCTGGAGGCCTCTTCATTGAAACGACGGGTCTCGCGGTCACAGGTATCGGTATCCAATGACGGGACCGCGGACAGAATGATCACCTTGCCCCTGGACTCTTGCAGGGGGTTCACGGTGCCCCAGCCCGGAACGACGGATGTGAATTCAGGAGCTTTATCCCCGACCTTCACATCGTCACCAATGATGGTCGCAAAATTTTCGCCCAGTTTGAAAAAATCATTACGTTCGGTTGGCATCTCGACTTCTCCTTATAAATTGATGGTGGAATTTAACCACAGGTTCATTAATTTTCCACAAGAGAATCTGCCTCCCGAAGACATGTTCCCCCCTCCTGCTGCCGGGTCAATCTGGGGGAGCTATTTCACTCCAGTGGAATCGATGCGGCGAAATCCGAAGGCACAGTCTGGAAAGGACGAAACAAACGAATCGAGCTCCCAATATGGAACAAGAACCTCGCTCCGATTGAGAGAGGTCCATGATCCATCACTATGCTGATCCGGGGCGCAGTGCCGTGAAGAGCAGGTAGGCTCCCGCCAAAATGATCGCCACAGGCCAGAAGATCTCGGTGTACGAGGCCAGGAAAACGGAGGCGATTGCCAGCGCGGCAAGAACGATGGCCGCGATCTTTGCCCAGGGTTTTGCGTGCCGCAGCCAGACGACTGCGAACGTCGCGGCAAGTCCGCCCATCAAAATTGCATTGGAAATTCCACCGGTCTGTGTGTCACGGATCCATCCCGCGATGCCAAGCGTGGCAATGACCGACAGTGTTGTCATTACACCGGCGGGGATGATCGCCCACCAGTTCCTGTCGGAACGGAAGTAGACGATGAAGAACGGCAACGCGACCGCAAACAGGAAGACCGAACCAAAATAAGCCGCCGCATCGCCGCTGAAGGAAGCCATTGCAGGCGCAATACTTAGTACGAACAGAATGTATGCAACCAGCAATGCCCAGTTGCGTGTGCGATTGTTCAGATATACAGCGAAGAAACTGAGCGCGATCATAAACAGGAACAACGAACCGATCCATTCTCCCTTTGCTGTGTCCACCATCAACATCGTGAGTCCAAGAAAGAGCATTGCACCTGCAGGGATGAGCGCCCACCAGTTGCGCGTACGCTCGATGAAGTAAGCGACCACAAAGGGCAATCCAATGCCGAAGAAAAGCGGTGCAACCATGGCGGGGTTATCCACATCGTTGGCGACCATCGCCAGCAAAAATGCCAGCGCGGCAAAGATGCCTGCCGGGAACAGCCAGCCCCAGGCCTTGAAGCCATCGACAAAATAGAAGACGAGCGAGAGCAGGCTGATGCCGCCGAAGATGAACGCCCATGTGGCCGGTTCCTGCGAGACCTTGTATCCCATCGACTGGGCAAGGGCATATCCCCCCAGGCCGATCAGCAGGATGCCCCAAAAGAGACTCGAACGATTGGCTTTCATGGAAACCTCCTTTTGATTTCTTAATCAGTATACGCTTTTCGCAGCTTAATGCTTCATCCACCGCGGGGGATTACAGCGGTCCATTCGGACAGGTCTATACCTCCATCTTCCTGAACAGCCACACGGCAAGCACAAAGAAACCAAGTGCATACGCCAGCAGTATTAGCGTGGGCATCCACGCGGATTCCAGGCCCAGCCCGCGGATCAGGATGTTTTGATAGCCCTTCATCGCCCAGGCGGAGGGTGTGAGCCTGCCAATTGCCGCAAACGCACTGCCACTGGATTCCAATGGGAACCACGTACCGCCCAATGCCGAGAACAGGAACATGGCAATCATCGAATACATGATGACCTGTTGTTCCTCCCTGGCAACCACACCGATCAACAAACCCATCGAAGCAACCCATAATCCCAAAGCGACGCTCACCAGCAGAACGCCCAGCGACTCGCGCATGTAATCCACTTTCAACACCCATTGGCCGAACACCACCAGTAATGCAGTTTGCAGGAATGTGATTGCGAACATCGCCAGCATGTGTCCCGCCACGATCTCCCGCGGTTTCATCGCGGTCGTGATCAGGCGTTGGAGTGTGCGCGCCTTTTTTTCCTGTATCAAAATCTGCACGGATGTCACCATGCCGAAGACCGCGAATTGCACCAAAATTCCCGGCGATGACTGGTTATATGGATTGCCGCCGGTCCAATCCGATGACTCTTGCGAATCGGCAACAGCCTGCTCGATCTTCACCAGGGAAACCTTCGACACCTCATCCCATTTGCCCCACGCCAGTTCAATGGATGGAACATATTCATCAGGATTCGACTGCACATCCGCACTGATGTGTGCCACTTCGACAGCGCTCATCAATTGGGAAATGGGCACTCGCAATAATTGATACAGCGACTGTCCGCTCGCGGAGGTTGAATCCGCTATCAACGTTAACTGCGCTTCGTCCCCAGCCTGCGCCTGCTCGCTAAACCCCGCAGGGACTTTCAACACCCCGGCGACATCGCCTTTGCGTAACGCGTCCATGGCTTCGTCTTCGTTCATCGAAACAACTTTGATCGAATCAGACGAGTGCAATCGGGTGAAGAACATTTTATTTAAACGGGATTCAGGTTCAGGGTCCACAAGAGCAAGCGGGACGCGGCTGTCCGCATCATCACCTGCATTGCGGTAGGCAAATCCCATAAAGAATGTGAACACGATCGGCATGACAACGAGGAACAACAACGATCGTTTGTCACGGAATATCTGTGAAAGGTCTTTGAGGGTAAGGTTTAGAATTCTCATGGTGTATTCTCCATAAGGACGAGGTCATCTCGTCCCAACAAAATCACGCAAACCGCCTGCGGAACAGCCTCGCGCCGATAACAAACATCACAACACCCATCCCCACCAACACCGCAAATGGGACGATCAAATCCCCAGCGGAGCCTCCATCCATGACCAGGCGCCAGCCTTTGAGCACCCATCCCTGCGGAGTGAAGTTCGCGATCGTGTTCATCATAGCGGGCAGGGCATTTGGCATATTTGCAGTGAACAAACCACCAAGCATTCCCAGAGCAGTCAGCCCGCCGCCAAGGACAGGTCCGCCCTGACGGGTATTCTTCACGAGTGCGATGAGCAAAACTCCCAACCCCGTCGCCGCAACGACCTGGCCTGTCAATGCAAGCGCGGCGCTGGCAGGTTCGCCCCAGTTGATCCCAAATGCCAGGCGGCCTGCAATCATCAACACCAATCCCTGTAGAATAACGGTGATGAACACAGCCGCAAATTTTCCTGCAAGAATTGACGTGCGGTCCGTGGGAGTAGTGAACAGGCGTGCCAATGTTCCTTCTTCTGACTCCTCCAAAATGGACATCATCGAAAATGCCCCCGTAAAGAATGCGAAGAAGATCATCTGCCCGGCCATCGTCAAACCCATTATCTTTTGGATGGGATTCGCCGATTCGGTCTCACCGGCTGAAGGCGCGACAACTACCAAAGCGGCTTTGTCAGGGTCGTGAAACAGCCTGCGTTGGAAATCTGTATACCAGTTGCTGTAACGCCCAACCCAGGCAGGGATTTGCGCGGGGTCAAATTGAACCCCGTTCGCCTGCAATCTTTCCACGATCGTCTGGATGGCAATCCCGCCGCCCGCGACACCATCCACCATCATTGTGACCATGTCTTTCACAACTGCAGGTCCGATGGACAAGGTCGGGTCACTGACGATCAACACCTGAACATCCTTGTCACCGCTCAAATAGCGCTCTGTAAAGTTCTGCGGAATGATGACCGCAACACCAATCTCCTGTTTGTCGAGGGCTTCGCGTGCGGAGGCTTCATCGGAGTAATCAGATGCCGTGATCCACGACCGGACACTTTCGTCAAAGAACATCGAGCGGATGTTGTCACCAATCGGTGCTTCAAGCACGGGATCAGCTGGAAGTTGATCGGCATTGACCACGCCCACTTTGATGGCATTCATGCTCACATCCCCGCCAGACATGCCGCCAAATGCAAAGTAGATCAGCCCAGTCAACAACAGAGGCGCAATCACCATCATCCCGATGGCAAACACACTGCGGAATGAGCGGGTCAAGTCCTTGAAAGCAATATCAAGTATTTTCATATCAGTCCCTCAATGCACGACCCGTGAGGTGCAGGAACACGGTTTCGAGATTCGGCTCCTGAATATCCACGGATGTGATACGCACATTCACCTTGGATGCTTTTTCAAACAAGTGTGGCAATACTCGGTTGGAGTCGTCCACCAGTACGGTTAACTTCCCATCCAACGAATCGATTCGGGAAACGCCCTCGGTTGCTTTCCACACCGGGAGAACCTTCTTGACCTCGGCATTGATCGTGATATCAATACGCGTCTGCTCACCGACCAGTTTGATCAACTCGTCA
Organism: Anaerolineales bacterium; assembly: GCA_035466615.1. Taxonomy (GTDB): domain Bacteria; phylum Chloroflexota; class Anaerolineae; order Anaerolineales; family Villigracilaceae; genus Defluviilinea. The sequence goes on from DATIUT010000217.1 coordinate 10,065, forward strand.
TGTGTGCCGTAAGCAATGATCCTGCCCCTGTCCATGATGACGATGTGATGCGAAAGCTCCGCGGCTTCTTCCATGTAATGTGTGGTGTAGAGCACGGTCATGCCCTGCTGATTCAACTCTTTGACATTATCCAGAATATGCCGGCGTGACTGCGGATCAATGCCGACGGTTGGCTCGTCCATGATAATGACATCGGGTTTGTGCAACAACGCCGCGCCGATATTGACGCGTCGTTTCATGCCACCCGAAAACTTGCCGACATGATCCTTCTGCCTGTCAGCCAGCCCGATTACTTCCAGCACTTCGTCCACGCGGGTTTTCAACGCCGCGCCGCGCAAGCCATACATCTTTCCCCAAAAGACCAAATTCTCGCGCGCTGAAAGGTCGGGGTATAACGCGATATCCTGCGGCACCACGCCGAGACTCGCCTTCGCGGCTTCGGGTTCTTTCGTAACCGAATGTCCCATGATGAACGCGTCGCCTTCAGTCGGTACGAGCAAGCCAGAGAGCATGGAAATGGTCGTGCTCTTCCCTGCGCCATTTGGACCGAGCAGGCTCAACACTTCGCCGGCATCCGCGTTGAAGATTGCGTCTTGCACGGCTTGAAAATCACCAAACGACTTCCTGAGGTTCTTGACTTCGATAGCATTCATAATTTATCTCCTTGTTCCCCTCTCCTTGCAGGAGAGGGGTCAGGCGGGTAGTCGGGGTCTATTTCTGTAATCCAGCAATTGCCAGGGCGGTCAGACCAATGCCCAGAAAAGTCATGGCTGTATCTGCTGTCAACGACCCCAGGGTATTCAGTACAATCACGGCAACACCCATGCCAAGCGCAACGGCTTTGAAAACGGTGTCGATCAGGTCTTTATTCATGGTATTTTCCTTTTTTCATTTGATCTGTACCCAGTATACGGATCCCTCCGTCCCTTCATAATTGTGCCTTCGGGAAAACGGACACTGTACTTTCGTACAATGTCCGCCCGGCCAATGGCGCAACTGCAATTCTGTTATACAATGTAATCACCATGCAAACTAATCCATCCCCAAAAATTCCAAGGGTTGAACGCGACCAGCGTCTCTTCGTGTGGTTCATGACTCTGGTCATCGCCAGCATGTATGTAATATCTCTACGCAATCATCCAGACACACGGCAACTGGGGATATTGATCCCTTTCACTGTATGTACCCTTGTCCATATTATTCTGCACTGGCAATTGGGAAGAATCGCGACGCACCCGTTCAAAATTTTCTGGTACACCGTTATTCAGGGTGGGTTGGCGTTCATCATTTCCCTGCTGGGAAACGAACTTGGAATGACCTTTGCATTATTCATGGCATTGATCGGAGAAACGGTGGGGTTGCTTGGGCTTACGCGCCAAGGACTTTTCGCAGGTATTTATTTTTTGATGTTGCTCACCACCGGTCTGCTTCAAACTGTTGGCTGGGATTCATCGGGAATGTTTCTGCTTGGAACGGTCCCAATGGTTATTTTTGTTGTCATTTATGTCACCTTGTACATGCGTCAAAACGAAGCACGCGAACATGCTCAATCCCTAGCTGCTGAGCTCGAAATCGCAAACCATCAACTCGCGGAATATGCCGCCCAGGTCGAAGACCTCACCATTGCCAATGAGCGCCAGCGCATGGCACGCGAACTGCACGACACACTTTCGCAGGGTCTTGCCGGGCTTATCCTCCAGCTCGAAGCCGCCGACGCCCATCTTACTGGCAATCGCAACGACAAGGCACACACCATCATCGCCAGCACCATGGAACAGGCCCGCGCCACACTTGCCAATGCGCGCCGCGCCATTGACGATCTTCGCCAGCCTTTTTTGGATGATCTGGACTTGGCTCTACGCCTCGATATAGACCGCTTCACGGCCACCACCGGCATTCCCATCCTTTACCACTCGGATCAGACTCCACCTCTGCCTGATTCCACCAAAGAGACCTTGATCCGCGCCCTGGCAGAGGCGCTCACCAATATAGCGAATCATGCTCAAGCACAAAATGTGGAAGTGAATGTCAGGATGATGGATAAAAGCATCCTGGTCACGATACAGGACGATGGCACGGGTTTTGATGAGTCGTCCATCCCATCAGGCCATTACGGGATACTGGGAATTAAGGAGCGCGTCCGATTAGTGAACGGATCATTTGAAATCCAAAGCGAAAATGGCAAAGGCACAACATTGAAAATCGAAGTTCCATTGCCCGCCTCTCACTCCGGGAACCCCTTCAAGGATGGCATGGGCCAGGTTGAGAGCCATGATTAAAATCCTCATTACCGACGACCACCTCATCATCCGTCAGGGATTGCGCCTGATCCTTGAAACCGAAAGCGATATCGAACTCGTTGGCGAAGCATCCGATGGCGCCGAAGCATTGAGACTGTGCAAAAAACTAAAACCCGATGTTGTATTGATGGACCTGCGCATGCCCAACATGGATGGCTTGACCGCCATCGAAAAACTGCGCGTCGAGCAGCCAGAAATCGCTGTTGTTATTCTCACCACCTTCAACGAAGACGAACTCATGTTCCGTGGATTGCAGGCAGGCGCTCGCGGTTATTTATTGAAAGATACAGATCGTTCAACATTGTTCAACACCATCCATGCCGCGGCGCGTGGCGAAACATTGCTCAAACCTGAGGTCATGGCGCGCGTTCTCTCGCAGAAAAATGTAACAAAGGCCGAATCGGGCGAACCGCTCTTGACTGAGCGCGAACTCGAGGTGCTCGAAGCTGTTGCACGCGGGGAACGCAGTAAAGAAGTGGCCACGCGTCTTGGCATCTCCGAACGGACAGTCAAGGCACATCTCGCAAGCATTTATAACAAATTGGGGGTTGACTCCCGTGCCGCCGCCATCGCTGTCGCTGCGCAAAAGGGGATGTTGAAAGATCAACAGGTTGATTCAAGCAGAGGCCTGGAGCGAAGCGTTCAGTCCCATCCGTTTGAAGATCATCGCTCAGCACCCATAAGGAGAACACGGTGAATAATCGCAAACAGATCATCATCTTCGTTATCCTGCTTGTAGTTTATGCGCTCAGCGCGTTCTTAACCTACGCGCTATTTGCAGATCAAATGAGCGCGGCCGCAGGTATTCCCATGCCTGATATGGGTGTGTCCAACATAGTACTTGGGATCGCCAATGCGGGCATCATTCTTGTCTTCTATGGCATCCTGGGGCTGGCAGGTTATTGGTTCGCACGAAAACTTGAACTGCCGGGCATCTTTAGCGAGGACGGCAATTGGCGGCGCTGGTTCTTTATCCCGCTCATGCTTGGGTTGCTCTGTGGCATTTTTCTCGTGGCAGGTGATTTTCTATTTTCTTCGATCAACGGCATTGGCAGGTTTCCTCATCCTGCTTTTCCGTCCTCCATTCTTGCGTCCATCAGTGCAGGGATCGGCGAAGAGATCATCTTTCGCGGCTTTGTCTTCGGCTTGTGGGGATT
>DATIUT010000218.1:0-3763 GCA_035466615.1 Anaerolineales bacterium
CGGCGGGACACAACGCTCGTCGCCCCAGAAAACATGGACTTTGTTCCAATCCACTTTGTCGCGATATTCCGTGGCGAGTAGTCGAAAAAAACGACCGGGGGTGCTTCCGCCATTGAGTGCTGTCAGGAAACGACCGCGTCCTCCGATGGCTTTTGCGGCCTGTTCGATAAAAAGATTTGCCGCTTCGTGACTCAGGTTTTCCAAATCTTTGAAGACGCGAATTTCGAAATTCATACATGTGTCCATTTCAAGTGGGATTGAAGTGTGCGCCAGGCGGCCTGTTCGATCTCGGTCAGCATGTGTTCGCGGTTGTGTCCTTTGACGATTTCGCCAAATGTGACGCGTGGCGTTAAGCCGAAAATTTCCTTGCCCGCGAGCATTTGACGGGCGAGTTGATAGAGAAACGCAAGGCGTTGTTTATCAGGTCTATGCCTGCGGAACCAGGTGATGGGGTGATGAAATGCAGAACGTGATATGACACCGCTTGCAATGGCGATAAGGATTTGGAGGTGGGGGACGCGGTTTAGAAATATTTCGAGACTGCGCGACCAATGATGGAATTCGCTGTCAGGGTGCGGCATGAAATCAGGGTCTGGTTCAATTTCGCCGCGCGGGAAGATGAGAAGCGCTCCACCTGTTTTGAGATGACGGATCGATTCACGGATGACCTGCATGCGTCCCGCCAAATCTGTCGGGTCGGGGGCGTAGATGGCGAATTCACTGACATGTGGGAGATGCTCGAAAAACGGAATGTCACCAACGATGACCTTGTAGTCGGGACGGTTTACATGGGCGGAGATCACAATGGAATCCACATTTGCAGGATGATTGGACGCAATCACGAGCGGTCCGCTGGCTGGTATGTTTTCCCCGCCGCGTGCCTCGTGTGATTTGACAAAGCGTGGCAATACCCAACGTGCACCTCCAGGGATTCCGCCTTCGGCAACTGCGTTGTCAAGACCAATACCCACTTCCGCGGCGGCGCGTGCGGCTTTGCCGAAAACCGCTCGAATCAATCGTTTTACGCGTTCGGTCTGGGGGAGGGCAAAAGCTTTGGTCAGTTCGTCGATGAGGGTTTCGGTGAGGGTTTGGATTTCCTGCAATGTCATTTTTCCACAAAGCACACGAAGGGCCATGAAGGATTCGGTTAAGTTTTCTGAAACAAAAACCACGCGGAGGGGCGTTCGCGTCTGTCAAATCCGTTTTGGCGGGAGAGGAGGGTGAGTTGGGTTGAAATAATGTCAATATCGGCCTCTACAAGACCGGGGCCAGATGGAAGCGTGGCTGGATTGAAGAATCCATACATGAGCCAGAATCCATTTGGGGCGAGGATTCGGCCCAGTTGAGTCAGATAATCCCGCTTGCCTGGTTGTGGAAGTCCATGAAAACATCCGATATCGAGGGCAAGGTCGTAACGTCCAGTGATATTGTCGAGTTTGGTAACGTCACCCACATGGAGGTCGGCTTTGATATTTGCACGCTTAAGTTTTGCATTTGCCATGCGAATGGCGCGTGAGGCGAAATCCACCCCTGCAACCTGCCAGCCTGCACGTGCCAATGTGATGACGTTCGTGCCGGTGCCGCAGCCGAGGTCAATGGCTTTACCTGCGGAATGAGTTTGAATAAATTCGAGGAGTTCGGGAGGGGAAATACCGCTGTCCCAGGGCGGTTTGCGGAAGTACCAGAAGTTGAATGCCAGGCGGCGGAACATGGGATTTAGGCCTGTGATGCTTGGGTGTCACTTCAAAAAGACGAAGGTTATCACTTTGACAATTCAAATGAGTTCTTTTACAATCACCCGGCTTACTTACATCCTACGCTAGGAAGGGCTTATCATGAAAGAGTATACCACTGAGTTTCTTCGCAACGTTGCGCTGGTCTCGCACGGAGGTGCGGGCAAGACGATGCTGGCGGAGGCATTTTTGCACGCGACGGGGGCTACGACAAGGCTGGGGAAGGTAGAGGACGGGACAACAGTTTCTGACTACGATGACGAGGAACACCGTCGAAAAATCTCATTGTACTCGAGCGTAATACCTGTTGAGCATCGCGATCATAAGATAAATATTATCGATGCGCCGGGCTACACCGATTTTGTGGGCGAGATGATCTCCGCCTTGAGTGTGGCTGACGGCGCGATCATTTTAGTGGACGCGGTTGCAGGCATTGAGGTGGGCACAGAACTTGCCTGGCGCTATGCCGACCAGTTCAACCTGCCGCGTTTTATTGTGATCAACAAGATGGACCGCGAAAATGCGGATTTTGAAAAGACCTATACCGCGATTGATGAGTTTGTACAGTCGCATGGCAAGCGCCTTGTGAAAGTGCATATCCCGATTGGCGAAAAGCAGGATTTCAAAGGTGTGGTGGATGTTATTGGCATGAAGGCCTATATGGGCGATGGCAAAACGATCGCTGAAATCCCTGCCGATCTGAAAGAGGCGGCGGAGGCGGCGCATTTTGCAATGGTGGAGGACGCTGCCGAAGGTGAAGATGAACTGATGGAAAAATATCTCGAGAACGGTTCTCTTTCGGACGCCGAAATGGTTCGCGGCCTTGAGGATGTTGTTTACGCTGGGCAGTTTGTCCCAGTCTTTTGCGCCGCGGGTGGACGCGAGATCGGTATCATTGCGTTACTCAATGATATCATTGACCTCATGCCTCCTCCTGCGCACGGACCCAAACGCATGGCTCAAGGCAAGGATGGTGAAGAGGAATTGAAACCGGCCGATTCCGGCCCGCTGGCCGCATATGTGTGGAAGACCACAGCCGACCCGTTCGTTGGAAAGATGACCTACTTCCATGTGCTCTCCGGTACCATTCAGGCTGATGCTCATGTATGGAACCAAACCAAGAGCGTGGATGAGCGTATGTCTGGTTTGCATTTCCAACGTGGCAAGGAAGCTCTCCCGGCGAAAACCGTCCATGCCGGCGATATCGCGGTCGTTGCAAAATTGACCGCAACAGTGACCGGCGATACGTTCTGCGAAAAGGGACATCCACTTACGATCGCACCGCCTGCCTTCCCGGCTGCGTTGTATCGTGTGGCGATCACGCCCAAAACCCAGGCAGATGCCGCCAAGATTTCCCCAACATTGACCCGTCTGTGTGAAGAGGATATGACCCTCTCGTGGGCGAACGACTCCATTACGCACGAAACCGTCCTGCATGGTATGGGCGACCAGCACATTGACGTTGCCATCAATCGTGCGCAGACCAAGTTCCAGGTTGGCCTTGCCACACGCGAACCGAAGATCCCCTATCGTGAAGGGATCACCCGAAAGGCTGCGGCACAATACCGTCACAAGAAGCAGACAGGCGGCGCGGGTCAATTCGGCGAGGTACATCTCCGTATTGAGCCATTGCCAGAAGCTGATTTTGAATTTACTGATGAATTGGTGGGTATGAACCTTTCCAAATCTTATCTGGCTCCGATTGAAAAAGGCATCAAAGCCACTATGGAACGCGGCGCGTTCGCAGGCTACCCGATGAGCAATGTGAAGGTCATTGTGTACGATGGCAAGGAACACGAAGTGGACTCAAAACCTGTGGCGTTTGAAATCGCGGGACGCGAAGCCTTCAAACTGGCAGTGCAGGATGCAGGCCCGGTGTTGTTCGAGCCGATCATGAACGTCCGTGTGACCGTTCCGGATGCGAACATGGGAGATGTGATGAGCGACCTCAACACCCGCCGCGGACGCGTGCAGGGCACGGAATCCGAACGTGGTAATACGGTGGTCATTGCTCACGTGCCCATGGCTGA
>DATIUT010000219.1:0-21259 GCA_035466615.1 Anaerolineales bacterium
TTGTGTATTTTTCAACCGAGGCACGGGGAAAACCCCGAGATTTTCTATTACCAAATTGCTCAGAATTCACCCTTGTCTTCGCCGATACTTCGGTTGGTTTTCTATGGTGGTTTTGAAGTATTAGCCTTTTTTTATTCTCCCTCTTGACAACCTCCCCCCTCCGTCATAGAATACCGACCAATATAATAAAAACGCTGACGAGGACGAGTACACTTCAAAGCGATTTCCAGAGAGCCAAGCGAAAGTGGTGAAAGCAAGGCAAAAGCGCAGAAGTCGAATGGACCTCCGAGTTGAATGGGCGAACGGTGGTTGAGTGTAAGCAGTCGAGACCACACAACCAAGTAACCCAATTCGGGCGCTCCCGTTATAGAGCAAGGGTATAACCGCTGAAAGGCGGCGTACCTGAAAAGAGTGACGCTGGCTCGCATCCCTGTTGCATCACAACAGGGAATTTTTGTTAAAGTCAATGCGTTAACTTGGGTGGCACCACGAGACTCCCCTCTCGTCCCAATGGACAGGAGGGGATTTTAATTTAATCAACGTGTAGTAGGGGCGACCCGTCAGGGTCGTCGGGAGTCTAAATAAATCATGACGGGTCGCCCCTACGAATGACAAGGAGAAAGAATGTTATTAGAAGTAACACCTACAACCACCCAAACCATCGTCCGCGAGATCTCCGCGGACCTCGAGACACCCATCAGTGTGTATATGAAACTGCGCGGCGGGACGCCGTCGTTCCTGCTCGAGTCCGTCGAAGGCGGGGAGCGCATCGCGCGCTATTCGTTTATTGGTATCAAACCCAAAACACAATACATTATCCGCGGGAACGAAATCGAAATCGTCGAATCAGATTCAACGCGCCTGGTCACACTCGATGAAAACACTGACCCGACCTGTTTTCTGCAAGAGGAAATGGGCCGCTTCAACTTCAAGGCGCAGGCGGGCGTGCCGCGTTTCATCGGCGGGTTGGTGGGCTATCTCGGGTACGAGTCGGTTCGGTTTTTTGAACCAACTCTAAAGCATGCACTGAGCCGTGCCGAAGTTTCGAAAATGACGCGCAGCGCGAACGTGCCCGATGGCATCTACCTCCTCGCCGACACCGTCATCGCCTTCGACCATGCGCGCCGCAGTCTGTCCCTGATTGCGAATGTGCTCGATGGTGATGTCGAATCCGCGGAGCGCAAACTGGATGAGATCGAGTCGCGCATTCATCAGCCGCTTCCGCCCACGCAGCCGCGCGAAGTGAAATCGTCGAAGACGCGCTCGAACATGACGCAGGGACGTTTTGAAGACATGGTGCGCGATGCCAGGGAGCACATTGCGGCGGGCGATATTTTTCAGGTGGTGCTTTCGCAGCGCTTCACGCGCGAAACGAACGTCGAGCCGTTCGATGTCTATCGCGCCGTGCGGCGTCTCAACCCCTCGCCCTATATGTTCTTTTTTGATTTTGGCATCGTGGACAATGAACCATTATTTATAGTTGGATCGTCGCCTGAGATGTTTGTGCGCCTGGAGGGACGAACCGCTTCACTCCGACCGATCGCCGGGACGCGCCCACGAGGAGTCGACTCGGACGCTGACGCCGCGCTCGCGCAGGAACTGCTTGCCGACCCCAAGGAACGCGCCGAGCATGTGATGCTGGTGGATCTTGGTCGTAATGACCTGGGTCGCGTGTGTGAATATGGTACAGTAAAGGTCTCAGACTTCTTCACCATCGAAAAATATTCTCATGTGATGCATATCGTCTCGCATGTGGAAGGCAGACTGCGACCAGACCTGACCGCCTTTGATTTGGTGCGCGCCTCCTTTCCCGCAGGGACGGTCAGCGGCGCACCGAAAGTGCGTGCCCTCGAAATCATCGCAGAACTCGAACCCGATGCGCGCGGCGCGTACGCAGGCATGATCGGCTACTTCGGCTTCGACGGCAATATGGACACCTGTCTCGCCATCCGCACGATGGTCGGGCGCGGCAATACATTTACTGTGCAGGCAGGCGCAGGCATCGTTGCTGATTCAAATCCGACCACTGAATTTCAAGAGACGGTGAACAAAGCCTCTGCGATGTTGAAAGCGATAGAAATTGCGGAGACGAATTCATGAGGAAACTCGGTGGTCTTGATATGGGCTTGGTTTCGATACACTCGCAAAGTGCGCTCGCTACTCAACCAGCAGCCCTGCTCGACCAATAAATCACGGATGAAAGGAAAATACCCTATGACAACCAAACCCCGCCTCCTCACAGGCGACCGCCCAACGGGACGATTGCATCTCGGTCACTACGTCGGCTCGCTTGCCAACCGTGTGCGACTGCAGCACCAATATGAATCCTTCTTCATCATTGCAGACCTGCACACGCTGACCACCAAGCCTGAACCGCAATACATCAAAGAGATTCCAACTTACATCCGGGAAACCGTGTTGGACTATCTCGCTGTCGGCATTGATCCAGATGTCAGCACGATCTTTGTACAATCGGCAATTCCGGAGACCTACCAGTTGAATTTGCTGTTTGAAATGCTCGTCACCGTGCCGCGACTGGAACGCATGCCTACGCTTAAAGACATGGCGCGTGATGCCAACATCGACTCCATGCCGTTTGGCCTGCTCGGTTATCCAGTTTTACAAGCCGTGGATATTTTGCTCCCGCGTGCGCAAGTTGTACCTGTTGGACGAGATAACCAATCCCATGTGGAACTTGCGCGCGAATTGGCGCGCCGTTTCAACAACCTCTACGGCGAGGTTTTCCCTGAACCTGAACCCATCATCGGCGACGTCCCGCTACTCATCGGCACGGACGGACAGAATAAGATGAGCAAGTCGCTTGGCAATGCCATCTATCTCTCCGATGATGCAAACGCGGTCAGACAAAAAGTGATGAACATGTACACCGACCCGAAGCGCCTGCGCGCTACCGATCCTGGGACCGTCGAAGGCAATCCCGTCTTCATATATCACGATGCCTTCAATCCCTCCCGCGCCGAAGTGGATGATCTCAAAGAGCGCTATCGCGTCGGCAAAGTCGGTGACGTGGAGGTCAAACAAAAGCTCGCGATAGCGATCAACAACTTCCTGGAGCCGATCCGCGAAAAGCGCGCCTACTTCCTTGCGCACCCCATGATCCCGAACGACGTCCTCGCCAACGGCATCCACCGCATGCAGGCCGAAGCCAAAGCCACGATGGAACTCGTCCGCGACACGACGGGCTTGTCTTACTCACTTGATTTGTTTGTGGATCAAGTGGATATTTTCGGAGAATATGACGGATAGTTTGAAGGTCACAAGTTGGAAGGTGTACAGGTTTTCCAGAACCTGCAACTTTCAAACATTCCACCCTTCAAACCCAAAGGAAACCAACCATGCTTGTCCTCATAGACAATTACGACTCTTTTACCTACAACCTCGTCCAATACTTCGGCGAACTCGGCGCGGACATCCGTGTCTTCCGCAATGACCAGGTCACGATAAATCAACTCATCGCCCTCAACCCGAGTCACCTTGTCATCTCCCCTGGACCAGGCGAACCCATCAAGGACGACGGCATCTCTGCCGACGCCATCAAACACTTCACAGGCAAGATCCCCGTGCTCGGAGTCTGCCTCGGGCATCAATGTTTGGGCGCAGTTTTTGGCGGCAAAGTGGAGCGCGCCCAGCGTCTCATGCATGGCAAAACCTCCAAAGTGACTCACAACGGGCAGGGGATTTTCAAAGGCATCCCCTCACCGTTTGAAGCGATGCGCTATCACTCGCTCGTGGTCTATGATCCCATCCCTGCTGAACTTGAAGTCACCGCTGTCACGCCCGAGGAAGAAATCATGGGACTCAAACATCGTGAGCATCAAACCTACGGCGTGCAGTTCCATCCCGAATCCATCCTTACCGAACACGGCAAGCAGATTCTCAAGAACTTCCTCGATTTGAACCCCGCTCCTGCCGCGAAAGGAGAACTATCCATGCTTAAACCTTTCATTGCCAAGACCATTAACCGTACCGACCTCACCGCCGACGAAGCGGAACAGGCGATGAACATCATCATGACAGGTCAGGCCACACAGGCTCAAATCGGCGCGTATCTCGTCGCACTCCGCATGAAAGGGGAGACCATTCCCGAAATCACTGGCTCCGTTCGCGCCATGCGCAATGTTGCTGTCAAAGTCAAACTTGATACGGCTGAACCCATTTACGACATCGTTGGCACAGGCGGCGACGGCGCGCATACCTTCAACATCTCCACTGCCGCGGCGTTCGTCCTCGCAGGCACGGGACGCAAAGTTGCCAAACATGGCAACCGCGCCGCGTCCTCGCAATGCGGCTCGGCTGATGTCCTATCCGCCCTGGGTGTCAACCTCGACCTCACCGCCGAGCAGGTTGCGCAAGCCATCGAACAGATTGGCATCGGCTTTATGTTCGCGCCCAAGTTTCATCCTGCCATGAAGCACGCCATCGGTCCGCGCAAGGAGATCGGTCAACGCACCATCTTCAATATTCTTGGTCCGCTCACCAATCCCGCGGGCGCGAACATTCAACTCACGGGTGTCTACGACGCCAAACTCACCGAGCCTCTCGCGCATGTCCTCAACGAACTCGGTTCCAAAGCCGCCCTCGTCATTCACGGCGCGAACGGTCTCGACGAACTCAACACCACGGGCGCCAATCGCGTCAGTCATCTCAAGAACGGCGCAGTCGAAACCTACGACCTCAATCCTGCCGACCTTGGTCTCGCTCAATCCACTGTTCAGGATTTGCGTGGCGGCACGCCCGACGAATCCGCCGCGATGATGCGCGACCTCCTCAGTAACAAACTGAATGGCGCGCGCCGCGACGCGGTACTCCTCAACGCTGCTGCTGCCCTCGCCGCCGAATCAGGCGATTTCAAATCCGCGCTGGATGAAGCGAAAGCCTCTCTCGATAGCGGCAATGCTTTTGCCAAACTCAATGCGCTTGTGGAATATTCACAGAGTTTCCAGACCCTCCAATGAACATCCTTGCCCAAATCATTGAACAGAAAAAATTGGAAATAGCGGCGCTCGACGCCCAAGCCTTACGCCGCGCCGCAGCCTCTTCGCCTGTGCCCAGAGATTTTCTCTCCGCAATCAAACGCCGCCGCTTCGGGACTCATCCCAGCCTGATCGCTGAACTCAAACGTACCTCTCCCTCCAAAGGGATTCTCGCCCCGCACCTCGACCTCTTCCAGGTGGCAGATATCTACGCTCAAAACGGTGCATCTGCCATCTCTGTGCTCACCGATGAAAAATTCTTCATGGGCAAACTCGAAACGCTTCGTGAACTTCGCTTCACAAGAAAATCAGAATTGCCTCTACTCCGAAAAGATTTCATCATAGACGAAGTCCAGCTCCACGAAGCCCGAGCCAACGGCGCCGACGCCATTCTCCTCATCGCCGCCGCGTTGACAGACGATACTCTCTTCGCTGATCTACATGCTTGCGCCTTGAGCTTGGGGCTGACAGCATTAGTCGAGGTCCACGACGAAGCGGAAACTGAGCGCGCCTTGAAATTGAAAGATGTGAAGTTGATCGGTATCAACAATCGTGATCTTGCTACGTTTGACGTCACACTTGAAACAACCGAAAGACTACGCCCGATGATCCCGCCCGATATTGCCGTTGTCGCTGAAAGCGGAATCTTCACTGCCCAAGATGTGGAACGATTGGCAAAGGTAAACGTGGATGCAATTCTCGTTGGTGAAGCGTTGGTTACTTCCGATGATGTTCCTGCTAAAGTACGGGAACTATCAGGCTACAGGCAGGTCACGCTTTTAGCGTGACATTATTTAGGATTTTGTCGGATAAACAACCGCTTTTATAGCGGACAGAATGAACTGATTGGCCTTTCACTCAGGTTTTGATTTCTGTACATTGGCACGGAAGGTTTCAAGTTGCAACCAATGCTTTTCCAGTGCTTGTTGACCTTTAGCAGTGATTTTGACTTGTGTTTTTGTCTTTTTGCCAACAATCTTTTTATCGTAACTGATAAGTTTTCCTTCTACAAGTTTCGACAAATGAACTGAGAGATTTCCACTTGTCAAACCAGTCAGGCGTTGTAATGCAAGGAAATCAGCGCTTTCAACCGTTGACAAGATTGTCATAATCGCAAGCCTGGCAGGTTCATGAATTAGTTTATCCAGTCCTGCAATTTCTTCAAATACATTACTCATCTTTAGCCTCTTCGAGAGGTAATGATTTTACAAAGAAAACATGCCACATCACACCTTGCAATACCATGAGTGCCCCAACAAACATGGTGACGCCGATTATGGTTGCTCTCACTCCCAGGATATTCCACCAGTTTTTTCCAAAAAACACTGGTGTAATACTCACGAAAATTAAACAAATTGACTCTACAAGCCTGACGGCAGAAAATCTATTTAATGGCACGCTTATCATTGGCTTATCCAACAGAAGCAGTGAGACAAATAGCAATCCAATAAAACTAATAGGCAAATTTAGAGTAATATCCACCCAAAACGCAACAAGCCCAAGCAAACCGCAAATGGATTGCGCTATCCAATAAGAACGGCGTCTGGCTAAAGTGGGTCTTATTTCACCAAATGTGTTTTTATAATATTGGTCAATCATCAAGGACAAGAGTAAGGTACCGAGTATCAATACTATTGGAAACAAGAAATTTTTTATAGGATATTGAACGACATTTGCCCAAAGACTTGTCAGAAAGAGACATAAGCCTAATGGCACTGCATTTAGCCCATGCAATGCTGAGTAATTTTCGGATAAGAATTTCGTCTGGGAATTGGCTTTCATGAGATGCTCCTTGCTTGAAAGGAAAACCACTTTGAAATACAAACCTATTTATATTATAAGCATTTTGGCTGATATGTCAAGTAGCAAACACTCAAGCAAAATCGTCACGTTGGAAACCTGACCTACGGAAATAATATGACCATCATCAAAATCTGCGGAATCAAAACCATCCCCAGTGCCCGCGTTGCCATCGAAGCAGGTGCGGATTATTTGGGTTTCAACTTTTATCCAAAGAGTGTTCGTTTCATTGAAAAGGCGGCTTGTGCTGAGATTACAGCGGTATTGAAGAAGGAACATCCACAGATCAAATTGGTTGGTGTATTTGTAAATTCGTCGGTGGAAGATGTGAAGGATGTTCTCGAAACCTGTTTGCTTGATTTGGTGCAGTTGCATGGCGATGAAACAGCAGAGATGTTGAATAAATTAGACAGTAAGGCGTTCAAGGCATTTCGTGGAATTCCTGAAGCTGTAGATGGCTTTGCAAGAAGCGAGCCTCCTGCATTCTTGGTGGATGCATCTGTCAAAGGTGTCTATGGCGGAAGCGGAGTCACTGCCGATTGGAATGGCGCGGCGGAATGGGCAAAGAAGTATCCGTTATTGTTGGCAGGTGGATTGGCCCCAGAGAATGTCGCGGAGGCGGTCCGCAGGGTCAAGCCCTGGGGTGTGGATGTGGCTTCAGGTGTGGAGTCAGCTCCGGGGAAGAAAGACCCGAGCAAGATGAAGGCGTTCGTGTGGGCAGTGCGTGATGCAGAGAAAAATTTTTGAGAGAGTAAAGACTTCAATCCAAAAGAGGAATTATGACAACAACTTTATTGCCACATAAATTTGGTCCATATGGCGGACAGTTCGTGCCCGAGACGTTGATGCCCGCGTTGATCGAGTTGGAAGCGGCGTTCGTATCGGCGAGAGCGGATGTTGAATTTCAAAAGGAGTTCAACCGATTGATGGCGTCGTTCGTGGGACGCCCAACACCGTTGACCTATGCAAAACGCTTGTCAGAAAAATTAGGCGGTGCGCAGATCTATTTGAAGCGCGAAGACCTGGCGCACACGGGCGCGCATAAGATCAACAACGCGTTGGGACAGGCACTGCTCGTCAAGCGGATGAGGAAGAAGCGCATCGTGGCAGAGACGGGCGCGGGACAACATGGTGTCGCGTCGGCAACGGTGGCGGCGTTGTTGGGACTTGAGTGTGTGGTGTACATGGGTGTGGTGGATATTGCGCGGCAGGAACCGAATGTCTTTCGCATGAAGTTACTCGGCGCGGAAGTGAGACCTGTTTCGTCGGGCACGCAGACGTTGAAGGATGCCATCAACGAAGCGATACGCGATTGGGTGACGAATGTGCGCGACACACATTACCTGCTTGGCTCGGCGCTGGGACCACATCCGTACCCGACGATGGTGCGCGAGTTTCAGTCGGTGATTGGAACGGAAGCGCGTGAACAGATCAAGATGGAAGTGGGACGGCTACCTGATACAGTCATCGCGTGTGTGGGCGGCGGGTCGAACGCGATTGGTATCTTTAGCGGGTTTGTGGATGATGAACACGTGGAGTTGATCGGCGTCGAAGCTGGCGGAAGCGGAATTGAAACAGGCAAACATGCGGCGCGATTTGGAGACCCGTCGAAGGGACGTGTGGGCGTCATCCATGGCACGCGGACATATGTGTTGCAGGATGAAGATGGTCAGATCGCGGAGACACATTCCGTCTCAGCAGGATTGGATTATGCGGCGGTGGGTCCGGAACATGCGCTGATGCGGGATAACGAGCGGGCATTTTATACATCTGCAACGGATGAGGAAGCATTGAGCGCCTTCCAAACCTTGTGCCACACCGAGGGGATTATTCCTGCGCTGGAGTCGTCCCATGCGGTGGCGGAGGTCATCAAGCGCGCGCCGATGATGAGGAAGGATCAGGTAATTTTGGTAAATCTCTCTGGGCGCGGTGACAAAGACTTGAACACCGTCATCAAGGAATTAAAGTAAGACATGTTATCCGTCACCGCCACTGAAGAATGGAAGTCTGCACACCCTGGCGCTTCGATTGGCCTGTTGGAAGTTTCTGGCGTGGATAATACACTTGCATCAACAGAATTGGAGGCCCGCAAACGAGAGGTTGAGGCACTTTTGCGGGAGAAATATCAAGGCTATACACGGCAGGACTTTTTATCCATCCCCGTTATGCTGGCATATGTTCAGTATTACAAACGCTTTAGCAAAACGTATCATGTGCTGCAACAAGTCGAATCCATTGTCTTGAAAAACAGGAACCTGCCAGCCATCTCGCCATTGGTGGATTCGAATTTTATTGCCGAAGTGGATACGTTAGCACTGACGGCCGGGCACGACGTTTCAAAATTAAAAGGCTCAATCCTGATCGACATTGCTCGAAACGGCGATCAGATGGTGCAAATGAATAACGTAAATAAAGAGATATATGCAGGTGACATGATCATGAAAGACGATGGTGGTATCTGCTGCTGTATCATTTATGGGCAGGATAACTTTTCGCCTATTTCACCAGAAACATCTCACGCATTGTATGTAGTGTATGCGCCTGCGGGCGTCCCCATTGAAACTGTGGAAGCGCAATTACAGGCGATTGAAGCCAATATCCGATTGTTTGCGCCGTCGGTGACGGTGAAACAAAGCCGTGTGATCACCAGTTAACCAGAGGAAATTTCCATGAGCCGAATTGAAAATGCCTTCAAGAATAAACCCATCTTCATGCCCTACTTCCCGTTGGGCTACCCTGACCTGGACACATCCATTGACGTGATCGAAGCGCTTGCCAAAAACGGCGCAGACTTGATCGAAGTGGGTTTGTCCTTTTCCGATCCGCTGGCGGATGGTCCTGTGATTCAACACGCCACACAAATTGCCTTGGAGAAGGGAATCACGGTCAGGAAGTCGCTGGAAGCCGTAAAGGAATTGCGCAAACGCGGCGTGGATATCCCATTGATTATGATGGGCTATTACAACCCCATGCTGGCATATGGGCTGGAGAAATTTGTCCGCGATGCGCGTGAAGCAGGCGCAGACGGATTTATCGTCCCAGATTTGCCGATGGAAGAGGCGGGTGAATTCGAATCTATATTGAATGGCGCTTCGACTTCGGGTTTCGATACGCCCGATGAACACGGGCTACTCAACCCTCCGCTCAGCGTGATGCCGTTGATTCAAATGCTCGCGCCGACATCGCCGAACGAACGCATGGAAGCGATTGCCAGAAATGCCAGGGGATTTATCTATCTTGTTTCAGTGACTGGTGTGACAGGCGCACGCACATCCATTTCAGAAGGATTGGGCGAGTTGATTGCCCGCGTGCGTGAACACACTTCCGCGCCTGTATGTGTGGGATTTGGAATCAGCACGCCCGAACAAGCGGCACAAGTCGGCGCGCTGGCGGATGGAGTCATTGTCGGTTCGGCGTGTGTGAAGACAATTGGGGGGAGCGAAAAGCCAGTTGAGACGGCAAAGGAGTTTGCGAAAAAATTCAATGAGGCCCTCATGAAGAAAAGGGCTGTGAAGTGATGTTGGAGATTGTTATAATGGATGCAGTTTCTTTCAGGAGGCGTGGATGACGCCGTCCTTTGCACACTTCGACGGTCCACGCCCGATGCGGCGGGATGAACAGATCGCTTCTGAAAGGCTGTCGCGCTTATGCTTTGGGGAACCGGAGATCGAAAACGAGGCGGAAATGCTTGCCGGGTATGCTCCGCCCAGGCAGGGGGGAACGTTTCTGATCACCCATGAAGGCAGACCGGTTTCACAGATTGACACTTTCCATGGTCGTATCAAGATGTATGATGGATGTATACGGGCGGGGAGTATTGGCGGCGTATGCACTCACCCCGAGTATCGCGGCAGGGGGCTGGCGAGTCGACTATTGGAATACTCCGCACAACAATTAGCCAACGAAGGGGCGGGGTTGTTGTTGATTTCGGGCGCGCGCAGTATCTATACCCGCCGGGGTAATGTACCCCATGGCCGGTTCATCAATTTTTCCATCCTGCCCGCTCCGGCAGGTCCGCGGCGGTTGACGCCGGCAGACCTCGTAATTCGTAAGGCAACCCCGGCGGATGCCTTGATTTGCAACAAGCTTTACCAGGCTGAACCCGTTCACTTCGTTCGCCAAAGATCCGATTTTTCCGCAGCGCTGAAGGACCCATCGAGAAATACCTACGTTTTTGCCGACCAATGGATCATCGAACGTTCGGGTCAGGCGATGGCATATCTGTTCCTGGGAAGCCCGTGGAGTGCGGAGTTGGGAGCGGGGATTCGACATGTGGGCGAATACGCGGGCAGTCGGTTATCGCTGGTGGAGGCACTCGATCTGATCGTGACCGCAGGAAATGTGCGGGAATTAACCTGGCAGATCGCCTGGCAGGATGTGGAACTGATCCATTTAATGCAGGATGAGGGATTTAAGGGGGCGGTCACCTCCCTGCGCGGCCATACTCTGCGCATCATGAACTTCCCCGGACTTATGAAAGATTTGCGCCCGATCCTACGGGCGCGATTGGATGCAAATCTGCTACGCGGCTTGCGTTTTGAACAAAGTGGGCCACCGTTGGGAGGGAACGGCACCGACCGGTATGCGATTGTCCGCGGATCCGAGCGCCTGGAGTTGGATGGTGCGGAAATGACGCGCCTGGTAATGGGAAGTCCCGATGGACCGGCCGAGGCCATTTCCCCCTCCGGCGCATTGGCGGAAGTGATTTCTGCTCTGTTCCCTTTGCCTTCCTTCCTGACGGGTCTCAATTACCACTGAGCCTGCGACTCTTTCAATTTTTCTTTCCTTTGCCGGAGCCGCAATGATTGGTGGAAGTGAAAATCCCGTTGAGGCGGCGAGGAAGTTTGCAAGGAGTTTTAGGAAAGTACTGCGTTAATGTATACTATTTTCACTTCAACTCAAAGAGGTGAAACAATGAAATTGAAAGTCAATTGTTTTCTTTTGACCTGCTTGATAATCGCAGGCATTATTTTGAATGCTTGTGGTGGTAAATCTAATCAACCTATAAATCTAATACCTTCGCCTGCTTTGGCAACTTCTACTCCAACACTTGCTACCTCAACCTTGACGGTTACTCCCATACTGACTCCAACTGATTTGTATGTTGCAATGCTTATAACTACACCTACAGCGCCCCCATTACCTACACTTCCGCCTGATTGTGGAACGGTAAAACTTGGTGGCGCGGGCACTCAAACAATCGATAATACACAAAAAATCCTTGTGCAAGGAACAGCGATTCTTTGCGGTCAGATATATGTATCAATTGTTGGCAGTAACATAACTGCTACTGTTCTCGAGGGTTTGATAGATTTGGATACTGGTACATTAAATGCAGAAGATGCAGATCTTTGGTTTTGCCCTGGTGGAGGTTCGACAATTTTCTATTATTTTTGCCATGTCAATAATACAGAAGTGAGAAAGTATAGGTTTCTTTTTGAGGATGGGAAGGCGCTCGAACCGAAACAACCTACCTTTGAGGAGTGCCTTGGAACCGAACCTTACTCTGGAATAAATGATGATGAGGCTAAATATGCTTGCGTTGTTACAACTCTAGGGAACATCTCCAGAGTGAAAATGGAACGATACAATCCACTGGATTATGTAATGTCTGTGGAAATCAGTTTTATTACTTGGGAAAAGTAAAGAGAAATTTATTTGATAAAAATTTATCAGTCCTCTCCGCAATCTCAATCGTTTGACCGGGCTCAAAATTGCCTGTGAACCTTCTGTAGGCTTCTTCCCGGTCTGCGCCGCCTTCATCGGTCAATAACAATTGTTCTCCGTACGCAGCCAAATCCTCGATCACGCGTTCATAACGATAATATGCCATCATGAGGAAATCAATTTTCGTTTTGCCGTAGCCTTCATGGAAAATTGATTCGTCGTGTTTGCTTTTCCAGATATCATCAATCCCACCGCCGATGAACATCAGGTCACGTTCTTTCGGAGCCAGCAGGGGGGCATCCCAATCCACGATGAAAAAATCATCGTTGTTGGTGATCAAAATGTTCGCCCCATGAATATCTGTGTGACACAAAACCAATTCATGAGATTGGGATTGAAGTTCTGAAGCCAGTTCTTCCGTACGTTCAATCAGATGGTTAATCTCATTCCGCCTGGATCGAATGAACTCTGCCAGTTTTGCAGCAGTTGTATCCTCAAAGCTGGTATTCTCCACTTGCCTTTGAAATTCCTTCACGCGTTCGCGCCAATACGGAGAAAATGTCTCTTGCGGAATGACTCTTTCGAATTCAAGCGGGAGTTTTGCTGTATGAATTCTTTTGAGCGCTGCACCGAAAGTCCGCTTGTGGGAGTCGGATAGCTCCATCTCAAATCCGTTTTTGCCTTCGATGAACGGATACAGGATCATCTTGTACTCGCCGAAGTCCGCCCAGCCTTGGTTTGACTTTGTCTCAAGCGGAGCCAAGATTTCTTCCACCCCTTGAGACTTAAGAAAGAGTGGAACTCTCACACTGATTTCCCTGAAGCCTTTTCGCAATTTCAGGAAGTATGCGGTTCCGTCATTTGCAACGACGCGATAAGAGACGGAGCCGACGTCCGCGCCGAGGGGGAGGAAGGTCAGGGTAGAGACTTGAAGCGGATATTCCTCCTGCAAACGAGAGATGATGAATTCATCAGCGATGTCGGGTTTTTCGAGCATAGTTTCGATGGGTGAAATTATAATGGTGGATGTTGATCGGTTTCAGGAGCAGCCAAAGGAGCATTTTGTGGACGGTACAGTCGTTGCGGTAAACAGGAGTGGGACATACACATTCAGCAAGCCCAATCAGAGAAGTATTCGTTTGTTGGCAGGCTTGGGCGTGGAAGGCGACGCGCACATGGGTGAGACAGTGAAACACCGTTTTCGGATGTTCAAAGATCCCACCCAGCCTAACTTGCGCCAGGTGCATTTGATCCACGCCGAATTGCATGATGAATTAAACGCCGGTGGCTTCAACGTCTCTGCCGGACAAATGGGGGAGAATGTCACCACGCGCGGCATTGACCTGCTGCACCTTCCAACCGGAACTCAGCTGCATCTTGGGAAGCAAGCAGTGGTCAGGGTGACCGGTTTGCGCAACCCATGCGAACAGTTGGATACTTTTCAGGAAGGTTTGTTGAAGGCTTGCGTTGCAGTGGGGGAGGATGGAAGTCTTATCCGCAAGGCAGGTGTGATGAGCATCGTGTTGGTTGGTGGCGAGGTTTTTCCCGGTGACTCGATCCGGGTTGAATATCCGCCAGAGCCATATCAACCCCTTCAACCGGTTTGAATCCAGGGGCCCAACCGAAATGCGTTATCGGAAACTCCCCCTTGACGCATCTGCATGACAGGCATAGAATTGCGCCCAATATGCTTAAGTTTGCCCGCTGGTTTGCATACTTTTATTTTTACGGTTTCCGGTACCCGGTTACCGTTGGTGACGCTTAAGTGAAGAGAAACTAACTCTGTAACTAAAGAGCGGGACCACAACGGTCTCGCTCTTTTATTTTATCCCTCACCCCGCCTTCGGCACCCCTTCTCTTAGGAAGAGGGGCTGGGGGTGAGGGCGGAATCAAGGAGCAATTATGCCAATCCGTGGAATCCGTGGCGCGACCACTGTCACAGCCGACGACCCAGACCTCATCCTGCAAGCCACGCGCGAACTGCTGGAGGAAATCTTGGCAGAGAACGACAACATGAAACCCGAAGATGTGGGAAGCGCCATCTTCACCGTGACCGACGATCTCGCCTCCACCTTCCCCGCGCAGGCAGCCCGTCAAATGGGCTGGGGACTCGTCCCAATGCTGTGCGCGCGCGAGATTCCCGTGCCGGGAAGCCTGCCAAGAGTGATTCGTGTCCTCGTCCATTGGAACACGGAATTGCCACAGGCTGAAATTACTCACGTTTATTTGCGTGACGCGGTAAAGTTAAGACCGGACCTGGTTGCGGCGCAGTAAAAACGTTGCAGGTTGCAAGTGAACCACCTTCAAACCTTCAACCTGTAAACCTGTAACTTCACGAGGAGAAATCACCATGATGATCATAATGAAAACCAATGCCACGCCACAACAGGTGGAGGCAGTTATCAATGCAGTCAAGTCGGAGGGACTCAATGTCCACCTCTCGCAGGGAGTCGAAGCGACGATCATCGGCGCCATCGGCGAAACGCACAGCATCCCCATCGAACGCTTTGAAGGACTGGATGGGGTCGAAGTCGTTCAACGCATCACACAGCCATATAAACTTGCATCGCGGCAATTCCATCCTGAGAACACAGCGCTCTCATTGGATGGATTCACAGTGGGCGGAAATGAGATCGCCGTCATTGCGGGACCATGTTCAGTGGAGAGTCGCTCCCAGATCATTGAAACAGCCATCGCTGTGAAAGAAGCGGGAGCGTCCGCTTTGCGCGGAGGAGTGTTCAAGCCGCGCACATCGCCGTATTCATTCCAGGGACTTGGCGAGGAAGGTCTCGAATATCTGGCGGAGGCGCGCGCGCAAACAGGACTGCCCATCGTGGTGGAAATCATGTCGCAGGTGCAGATTGATTTGATGGTGAAGTATGTGGATGTGTTGCAGGTGGGCGCGCGCAATATGCAGAATTTCAATTTATTGCGCGCCATCGGCGAGATGCGTACCGCCGTGTTGCTCAAACGCGGACTCTCCGCCACGATCGAAGAGTTGCTCATGTCTGCTGAATATATTCTTGCCGGGGGGAACCAGCGTGTGATGTTGTGCGAACGGGGCATCCGTACATTTGAAACTGCCACGCGCAATACAACCGATATCAATGCCATCCCTGTTTTGAAAAACCTGACTCATTTGCCTGTCATTCTCGACCCAAGCCATTCCACGGGTCACGCGGATTATGTCGCCGCGGTTGCGCGTGCGGGCATCGCCGCGGGTGCAGACGGACTCATCGTTGAAGTTCACCCTGATCCTGCGAAGGCGGTCTCCGATGGCAAGCAGTCGCTCAAACCTGAAAAGTTTGCAGAGATGGTCATGCAGGCCGGTCAGATCGCGCAAATCATGGGACGAAAACTTGCTGTCGTTCAAGGCGAATATATAAAGCAGGGTTGGGCGTGAGGCGAGCAAACAAATAAAGGAGTTCATCATGATGATCATTATGCACCCGGGTGCACCCAGGGAACAGATTGACGCAGTCATTGCGGAAATTGAAAGACATAAACTCACAGCACATCCAATCTTCGGCGTGGAGCAGACCATCATCGGCGCAGTTGGTGATGGGCATTACGTTCTCAAGGAAACGTTCGAGGCCCTCCCGGGCGTGTTGGAGGTCCAGCGCATTTCCAAACCCTACAAACTTGCTTCACGTCAATTCCATGAACATGATTCGGTCTTTGAACTTGATGGTTTCACTGTCGGCGGCACGGAAATTCCCATCATTGCAGGGCCCTGCTCTGTTGAGTCCCGCGCGCAGATTCTTGAAATCGCACAGGCTGTCAAGGAATCGGGTGCGAACGCCTTGCGAGGCGGTGTCTTCAAGCCGCGCACATCACCGTATGCCTTTCAGGGTCTCGGCGAGGAAGGACTCGAATACATGGCGGAAGCCCGCGAGAAAACGGGCCTGCCCATCGTCGTCGAAGTGATGGCGGTTTCACAGATCCCCATGATGGAAAAGTATGTGGATGTCTTTCAGTTGGGTGCGCGCAACATGCAGAACTTCAATCTGCTTCGCGCCGTCGGCGAAACCCGCACGCCTGTCCTCTTCAAGCGCGGCATGTCTGCCACCATCGAGGAGATGTTGATGGCGAGCGAATACATTCTCAGCGGCGGCAACACGCGCGTGATCCTTTGCGAGCGCGGCATCCGCACATTCGAAACCGCCACGCGCAATACCACCGATATCAATGCCATCCCGGTCCTGAAACAACTCACGCATCTTCCCGTCATCATCGATCCGAGTCATTCCACGGGCGATTCAAGTTATGTTTCCGCGATAGCCAGAGCAGGTGTTGCCGCGGGCGCCGATGGCATGATTGTCGAAGTCCACCAGGACCCTGCACACGCAATTTCCGACGGCAGGCAGTCGCTTACACCGGAGGCGTTTGCCAGAATGGTGAAGCAGGTCAGGGCGGTGGCAGAAGCGGTCGACCGTCGTCTCGTGTCTCAACATGTCACAGCCTGACTTTAATCTCGCGGAGTCGAAGATCGCCATCATCGGATTGGGATTGATGGGCGGTTCGCTCGCGCTGGCACTTAAGGGCAGGTGTGCCGCGCTGTATGGGATCGACCCGCATCTTCCCACGCTCGAACTTGCCCTTTCCCAGCAAATCGTGGATTCCGCTGACAGCGATCCTGCCAAACTCCTCCCTGAAGCGGATCTTGTCATATTGTCCGCTCCCGTCTCCGCGATTTTGACTCTGCTTGAACGATTGCCGTCATTTACATCCAACCCCTGCGTCGTCATGGACCTGGGTTCAACGAAAAAGTTGGTCGTCGAATCCATGTCACGCCTGCCTGAACGTTTCGACCCCATTGGTGGGCATCCCATCTGCGGCAAAGAAAGGCTCGGCTTGGAGAATGCAGATGTAAATTTATATAAAGATGCGTCCTTTGTGGTTACATCTTTGGAGCGAACTACACATCGGGCAAAGTCCGCCGCCGCACAGATCATCTCCACCATCGGCGCAAACCTCATCGAAATGACCGCTGAAGAGCATGACCGCGTCCTTGCATCCACAAGCCATTTACCCTTTTTGCTTTCTTCAGTACTTGCAAATTCAACGCCGCCGGAATTTATCGCACTCATCGGGCCCGGTTTCCGCTCGACATCCCGCCTTGCAGGAACACCGTCACATATGATGATGGGTGTTTTGCGATCAAATCGGGATAACGTTTTGAATGCAATTCGAGCGTTCCGCATGTCACTGGATGAAATTGAGTCTGTACTCCAAAATGAAAATTATGCGGAACTTGAAAATATCCTTGATCAATCATGCAATTCCTACCTGACATTGGTCGGGTAGGTTGAGCGATGGCAAACCCCATTTCAAGGTCCATACCTCCCTTTTATGTTTACGACGGTATCCTCGCTCCCGATTAAGCCGATAGCACATCCTCTCAACGCCACCGTCCGCGTCCCTGGTTCCAAGTCGTTGACCAATCGTGCCCTGCTCGTCGCCGCCCTTGCCAATGGACAAACACACCTTACCAATGCCCTTTTCTCTGACGACTCCAGGTATTTTGCCCAGGCTTTGCAAACCCTCGGTTTTGCTGTTGAAATGGACGAGCCTAACCGCGAAATGAACGTGACTGGCCTGGGAGGAAGGATACCCGCAAAGAAGGCCGGACTCTTCATCGGCAATGCAGGGACAGCGGCGAGATTTCTCTCCGCATTTCTCACGCTCGGCAACGGTGAATACATTTTGGATGGCGAGCCGCGCATGCGGGAACGTCCCGTTGGTGATCTGATCGATGCCCTTCGTCAACTCGGTGCGGAGTTGAAAGCCACAAATCATTGTCCGCCTGTTGAAATATTTGCAGGAGGTTTGCCGGGCGGAAAGACAAAAATTGCCGGCAACATCTCGTCTCAATTTCTTTCTGCTCTTCTAATGGTTGCTCCATATGCCCAATCTCCCGTCGAAATCGAACTCGCCACCGAACTCAACTCCAAACCTTATGTGGATATGACCATCGCCGTCATGAAAGACTTCGGCGTGGAAATCGAACGTCAAGGCTACGAGCGCTTTACCGTTCATCCCGCTTCCTATATGCCGCTTTCCGCATACGTCATCGAATCCGACGCGTCCGCCGCATCGTACTTCTTTGCCGCGCCTGCAATCTGCGGTGGAACAATCAGGGTCGAAAATATCTCACGCAAGTCCGTTCAAGGTGACATTGCATTTCTCGATGTGTTGAAGCAAATGGGATGCAAAATCAGGGAAGATGAAAAATCCATCGAAGTGACAGGCGTAACTTCATTGCGGGGAGTGGATGTGGACATGCGCGATATCCCCGACACCGCCCAGACCCTCGCGGTGATTGCGCCGTTTGCTTCTTCATCAACTCACATACGCGGCATTGCATCCGCCCGCGTGAAAGAGACCGACCGCGTCCACGCAACCTGCACCGAGCTGGCGCGACTCGGCGTCCGTGTGGAGGAGCATGAAGATGGCATGACCATCCATCCCGTCGAGACGATGCGCCCGTCTGTCATCCGGACCTATAACGATCACCGCATGGCAATGTCGTTTTCTTTGATTGGTCTGCGCTTCGATGGCGTCACAATCGAGAATCCATCCTGTGTTTCAAAAACGTTTCCCAATTATTTTGAAGTTCTTGAGTCTTTGCGATGATTCATCTTGGTTTGATCGGTTATCCGCTTGGGCATAGTCTGTCGCCAAAAGTCCACACCGCCGCCCTCCAGGCGTGTGGCTTGGAAGGCGACTATTCCCTGTTTCCCATTCGCCCTGAGGACAAACAAGGACTGCGAGATGTACTCGCACGTCTTCGTACAAAAGAGATACGGGGTTTGAATGTCACCATCCCGCACAAGCAGAATGTGATCGAATTGCTCGATGAACTGACTCCTGCTGCCCGAACCATCGGAGCAGTGAATACAATTTACCTCCGTGAAAATAGACTCATCGGCGATAATACCGATGCCCCGGGATTTCTCAAAGATTTACACAGATTTCTCGCGGCTAACCAATCGCAAATCGCAAATCGTAAATCTGCAATCATTCTGGGTGCAGGCGGTTCTGCTCGTGCAGTTGTGTATGCTTTGGTAAATGACAGCTGGAATGTTACCCTTGCCGCCCGCAGATTCGAACAGGCACAACAAATAGTCCTTTCTTTTGACAATTACGAATTACCGATTACCACTTTGACCGACCTTCGACCTTCGACATTTGACCTGTTGGTGAACACCACTCCAGTTGGCATGACTCCAAACATAGATTCTTCTCCCCTGCCCGAAAATTTGTCATTGCCTTCAAATGCTTTCGTTTATGATCTGGTCTACAATCCACGCGAGACAAAACTCGTCAAAGACGCCCGCGCACAGGGTCTGTCTGCCACAACAGGACTTGGCATGCTCATCGAACAGGCCGCCCTGGCCTTTGAACTGTGGACAGGACACAATCCGCCAAGAAATGTTTTGTACAACTCGGTGGTTGAGCAGCCGTAAAGCGGCATGTCGAAGCCACACGTTATTGGAGAACTCATGCTCAGATTTCTAACTGCAGGGGAATCCCACGGACCATCCCTCACCGCCATTCTCGATGGAATGCCAGCCGGGCTTCCCCTTACGCCCGATATCATCAACAAGGAACTTGTCCGCCGTCAACAAGGCTATGGCTCTGGCGGACGCATGAAAATCGAAAAAGATACCGTGCAGATCCTCGGCGGAGTCATGGCAGGCGAAACCACGGGTGCGCCGATTGCGATGCTTGTCGAAAATGCCGACCATGTCAAATGGAAGGGCAGGGCCATCGAGCCGATGACCGCGCCTCGTCCGGGTCACGCAGATTTAACAGGGGCGGTCAAATATGGTTACAGGGATTTACGTCCCGCCCTCGAGCGTGCTTCTGCCAGAGAAACAACCATGCGTGTTGCAGCCGGTGCGGTTTGTAAACATTTTCTCGCGCAATTTGGCATCCTCATTGGAGGATATGTTTCATCCATTGGCGAGGTGCAGGCAAATTTTGGAGATATGCGTTATGAAGAACGCTTCGTTCGTGCTGAAGAATCGGATGTGCGTTGCCCGATTGAATCATCTGCGCAGAGGATGCGTGACGAGATCGAAAAGACCATTCACGGCAAAAACACTCTCGGTGGCGTACTCGAAATCGTTGCCCTCAATGTTCCCGTTGGCCTTGGAAGTTTCATGCAATGGGATGAGCGTCTTGAGGCAAAACTTGCGATGGCGGTCATGTCTGTGCAGGCCATCAAGGGCGTGGAGGTCGGTGACGCGTTTGAAAATACAAAGCGATTGGGGACTCATGCCCATGATCCGATCAGCCTGCAACATGCCAACCTCCAACGTGCAACCAACAGAGCAGGTGGAACAGAGGGCGGCATCTCCAACGGACAACCTGTCGTTATCCGCGCCGCAATGAAACCGATAGCCACCACGCTTCTTCCCCAGCGGACAGTTGATCTTGCGTCAGGGACCGAATCCCCCACCAAATATGAACGCTCCGATTTTTGCCCCGTCCCTCGTGCGGTTCCGATCCTTGAAGCGATGGTCGCATTTGTACTGGCAGATACATTGATCGAAAAACTCGGCGGCGACTCGATGAATGAAATGAAGCCGAGATTTGAAACCCTTCGCAAAGCCACACTCGAAGACCTGCCGATGGATAACATCCCTCACATATTTTGGGAGTAATTCACCCGCCGTCCATGACACACATCTTCCTCTACGGTCCCTCCGGGACAGGCAAAACCACCATCGGGCAGATGCTCGCAGATAACCTGCGCCTGCCGTTCATTGACCTTGACCGCGTGATCGAAG
>DATIUT010000220.1:0-6761 GCA_035466615.1 Anaerolineales bacterium
AAGTCCGCACCCGTAAAGTGGCGCTCGAACGCGTGCTGGAAATGGCGAAGAATGCCTACGGGGACCAGCCTGTATATCTTGCGGTGGTACATGCCCGCGACCTGGCTTCGGGGCAGACTTTGTTGGACGAAGCAAAGAAACGCTTCAACGTGAAGGGCACCGTCCTGACCGATCTTTCTATTTCACTTGCCATCAATTTTGGTCCCGGCACGGTTGGACTTGTACTGTATCCCGCTGAATAGAACTGTGAGAAAGAATGGCTCGAAGCAAGAAAACCACACTCCCTGATGACATCATCCTGAACCTCGAAACGCGTCTCGCCGGAACCCTGAAGCCGATCCAGCCTTCGAGTGAAATAGCCCAACGCGTTCGCGAGCGGATCCGCTTTCCGGCACGGGAAGAAATCGTTACGCGTTTGCGTGATTGGAAAAGAATGTTTCTGGTATTTGGCGGCATAATGTCCGGGTTGTTGTTGGTCATTACGCTGGCGCGGGCATTCTTTTACTTTGTGGGAAGAAGGAACATGTGATTACAAAGTAAATGGAAGACCTCGAAGCAGTTTATCAACCTTCGAGGTCTTTTTTATTTCAATAATTCAATGCACAATTTTCGCGCTTCAGTGACCAGGTCCACATCCATAGGGAGCTTGAATTCCTCGGTGACGCGCAAGGTAAGATGATCGGCAATCAATTTCAAGTCAGGGGAAAGAAGCGGGTCATCCTTGATGATGCTCAACAGGTCGTACGCGCTGGCGTTTCCGGGATGCACCCCTTTGCGCGTCAGGTGTTCCCGAATTGCCATCCCCGCTGCACGGCGGGCGCAGACGCGTGCCTGTCCCTCTTTGCCTTTGGCGCGCGCCTGATCGGCAAGTTCGAACTCTTTATCAAGTCGCTCCTGTAGAACAGTCTTCAATCGAAAAACCTGTATCGTATCAATGCCCAAACCGCCTCGAATGCGTCCTTGAGTTTGATTTTTTTTCCATCTGAATAGTCGCGTGGATTGAAGGTGATTGGCACTTCAAAAATGCGATATTTGTGTTTAAGGATCTTGGCAGTGAATTCGGGTTCGAAGTTGAAACGTTTGGAACGGATCGTCATACCCTCGATCACTTCGCGGCGGAAAACTTTGTACCCTGTTTCCATGTCTGTCAGAATCGAGTCGTACAGGATGTTGGTCATAAAGGTCAGCAATTTGTTTGCCGTCTGATGCCAGAACATGGTGACGCGGTGTGCCGCTCCAAGGAAACGCGAGCCGTAAACCACATCTGCAAGCCCTTCTTTTATGGGCTGGAGCAGTGCAGGATAGTCACGAGGATCATATTCGAGATCGGCATCCTGAATAAGCAAAAAGTCGCCTGTCGCGGCCTTCATTCCAGTGACAACCGCCGCGCCCTTGCCTTGATTCTTTTCATGCAATATCACGCGGACTTTTTTCCTGCCGTCCAGTTTCTTGAGAAGATCACGCGTGCCATCCTGTGATCCATCATCCACGACGATGATCTCTTCGGCAAGTTTGGATGCTTGCACGCGCTTGATAATCTCCTGGATGTTTTTTACTTCGTTGTAAACAGGGATAATGACAGATAGGTTCATAGTGTTGCAGATTATATACGATATTGCTCTCCGGAATTGAATTCAAAGTTGAGCGTGCTATAATTTAGGCGTCTCAAATTAATTCATGCCATTCTGGAAGGTGTTATGACCAACAACCTCATGCGACCATCCGGCGGCACAGGTGCATTTTTGCCGCCGCCCATTAACTCAGTAGATGATACCGGTTTGAACGTCCTCTGGCTCCAGGACCTGGCTTTGAAGATCCTGTATAACCAGGGATTTATGAGCGGTTTTAAGATCGCCGAGTTCATTGCCCTGCCTTTTGCCGGTGTTACAGATGGAATCCTCGAAGCCTTGAAACGCGAGAAATTGATCGAAGTGAAATCGTCACAGGGTGGGTTGGGTGAGGGGGCATATACATATGGTATCACCGGGGCAGGCGTTACCCGGGCGCGTGAAGCATTGGAGCGAAGTCAATACGCCGGTGCCGCACCGATTCCTTTTGAAGTGTATAACGAAGCCATGCGTCGCCAAAAAACGGGACGCATGACTGTCACTGCGCGGACAATGCGCCAGGTGCTTTCGCAGTTGGTCATCTCTGAGGCCACGTTCCAACGATTGGGTCCCGCGTTGAATTCCGGCACATCCATTTTCATGTATGGACCTCCCGGTAATGGTAAGACCAGTGTCGCCCGCGCGTTTGGCAATCTGATTCTGACACAGACAATGTATATTCCTTATGCCTTGTATCTCGATGGGCAGGTGATCAAGGTTTATGATCAGGTCAGCCACAAACTGGCGCCGGATTCGGATGGTACAGGAACCGATCCCGGCACTGCCAACTTGCGAGCCAATCCCCGCCGCGACCCGCGCTGGGTGAAGATCCGCCGCCCGTTTATTGTGGTGGGGGGTGAGTTGACGCTCGAAGGCTTGGATCTCGTCTACGACGATATCCATAAATTCTACGAAGCACCCTTTCAGGTCAAAGCCAACGGCGGCATCTTTTTGATCGATGACTTCGGACGACAACAGGTGCGCCCGCGCGATCTGCTCAATCGCTGGATTGTCCCCCTCGAAAACCGCGTGGACTTTCTCACGCTTCATAACGGACGCAAGGTGGAAGTGCCCTTCGATGTTCTGATCGTCTTCTCGACCAATCTCCCGCCAAAAGACCTGGTGGATGAAGCCTTCCTCCGCCGCTTGCGCCACAAGATCGAGATCGGCGATCCTTCCTATGAAGAATACCGGGAGATCTTCAAGCGCGTCGCGCAGGATAAAAAAGTGGAATACAATGATCAGGGTCTGGCATATCTTTTACAGGAATGGTATATCAAGCGCAACCGCAAACTGCGCGCATCGCACCCGCGCGACCTGTGTGACCAACTCATTGATATTGCCGGTTATCTTTCCGTCCCTCCCACCATGTCACGCGATATGCTGGATCGCGCGGCTACCGCATACTTTGTAGATATTTAATTTTGCTTTCCAGGGACACATTGCGGATTGCGCATCACTTTTCTCGTAATGCGTGGTCCGTTCCTTTCAGCCATGTTCACAACACTTCCCCATCCCATCATCTTTGCCCATCGCGGTGCATCAGCTCATGCACCGGAGAACACGCTTGCCGCGTTCGAACTTGCGATTGAACAGGGAGCGGACGGCATTGAACTCGATGCCAAACTAAGCGCGGACGGACAGGTCGTTGTCATTCATGATGCAACGGTGGACCGCACCACAGGTGCTCACGGGCGCGTGAAAGACATGTCGTTGACTGAACTGCATTCGCTGGACGCGGGAGGTTTTTTTTCGGAGAAATTCAAAAACGAGAAGATCCCCACGCTTGAAGAAGTCTTTGAAACAGTGGGTAAGCGGACGTTCATCAATGTGGAACTCACCAATTACAATACACCGCGCGATCATCTTGTT
This sequence comes from Anaerolineales bacterium, assembly GCA_035466615.1. GTDB lineage: Bacteria > Chloroflexota > Anaerolineae > Anaerolineales > Villigracilaceae > Defluviilinea. The sequence continues at coordinate 3,480 of DATIUT010000220.1, forward strand.
GAATCAGTATGCATTCTTGTGAAAAAATTCGGGATGCAAAAGCGCGTGTTGTTCTCGTCCTTCCTGCCTTTGAACCTTTCCAACGCGCGCAATTATCTGCCCGATGTTCCGACCGGTTTGCTGGCATTGGATGGCGTTTTGGGGTTGTGGTCGCGTTCCTTTGGTTTTGCGTTTGGGAAGTATGATGCATTGCATCCCAACATCAGGAATGTGACACAGCAACAGATCTATTTCGTGCATCGCTTGAAAAGACGCATCCGCGTCTGGACGGTGAACGAAGAGGCGGATTTGCGCCGCCTGTTCAAGTGGGGGGTGGACGCGGTCTTTACGGATGATCCGCAATTGGCGGTGAAGGTGCGCGGCGAAAAGGCTGAAGATGGAATTAATCCTGTTTAGTGGCGGGCAGTCCAAGGTACAGGCAGGAGGCGTCTGTCAGGCCATGGAGGATGTGTGGATTTGAGAGGCCTCCTCCGCTGGCTGGCCCTGTTGACGTTTCTTGCGTCTCTCTTTGGACCCGTAGCCGGCGGCGCGCATGCACAGACTCCCACACCCTCTCCACAAGCGCGGGCTTTGCTGGACTCCATGACGCCCGAGGAGCGTGTGGGGCAATTATTTCTTGTCACATTTTCAGGGACGAATACCGGCAAAGAATCGCAAATTTATGACTTGATCGCAAGCCGGCATGTTGGTGGTGTGATTCTGCTTTCGGAAAACAATAATTTTGTTGCCGAGCCGGATACGATCTCCTCCGCCCATCAAGTGATCGCGGATCTGCAGGCCATCGAATGGGATGCGGCAAATGTAGACACGTCTCTGCACGGGGCGTATGTGCCATTGTTGATCGGGATTTCGCAGGAAGGCGATGGCGTTCCGGATGACCAGATCTTGAGTGGGATGACGCCATTGCCAAATGAGATGGCGGTCGGCGCAACTTGGAAGACTGAAAACGCCATGCAGGTTGGATCGGTTTTAGGGGCTGAATTATCTGCAATCGGTTTTAATTTGTATCTGGGTCCTTCATTGGATGTTGTCGAATCACCCAACCCTTCCGCGCGCAGTGACTTGGGGACTCGCGTCTTTGGGGGCGACCCATATTGGGTGGGGGAAATGGGGCAGGCATATGTCTCAGGTTTGCATACCGGAAGCGGTAACCGCATGATCGTGGTTGTCAAACATTTTCCCGGCCGCGGTGGTTCAGACCGTTCCCCGGAAGAGGAGGTTGCCACGGTCCGTAAATCGCTGGAGCAATTAAAGCAGGTCGAGTTATTTCCCTTCTTTGCGGTGGCAGCCTCGACGGATGCTGTGGCGGTTACTGATGGGCTGCTCCTCTCACACATTCGTTACCAGGGATTTCAAGGCAACATCCGTGCCACGACGCGGCCGGTCAGTTTTGATGCGTCGGCTTTGTCGGCCATCCTTGCCCTGCCGCAATTTTCCACGTGGCGCGGGAACGGTGGCTTGATCGTTAGCGATGATCTGGGGAGTAAAGCTGTGCGGGAGTTCTATTCACTCGGCGGCGAAAGTTTTTCGCCGCGTCTGGTCGCGCGCGATGCCTTCTTGGCCGGCAACGACCTGCTTTATCTGGGAAATATCACCACCGACGAATTCGAGGACTCTTATTCAGCCACATTGCGTATTCTGGATGCGTTTGCACAGGAATATCGCAACGATCAGGTCTTTGCTCAACTGGTGGATGCGGCGGTGACGCGAATACTCGCGCAAAAACTTCGTATGTACCCGACTCTGGACCTCCAGACTGTGGTTCCATTTAAAAGCGGGCTGGATGCCATTGGCGCATCAGGTCAGGTTTCGCTCGATATTGCGCGCAATGCCGCCACATTGATCAGCCCTGACCCGCAGGAGTTGAATACTCTCCTGCCTGCGCCTCCCACCACAAGCGACAGGATCGTGTTCCTGACGGATGTATCCCATTACAAACAATGCAGTACCTGCAATGAATATGATTCCCTCGCGGTGGATTCTTTTCAGAGAACAGTGTTGCGTTTATATGGCCCTGATGGGAGTGGACAGGTTCTCAGGAGTCGCGTCGCTTCGTTTTCATTGAACGATCTGGTTGCCCTGCTTGATGGGACGGCCGACACGAACATCGAATCATCCTTGAGCAACGCCTCGTGGGTTGTGCTCTCGCTTTCTGATGTGGGCACTGGACAACTCAATGCCCTTCGCCGCTTCTTTTCTGAACGTCCGAACCTGATCCGCAACAAGAACGTGATCCTGTTCTCGTTTACTGCCCCATATTATCTTGATGCAACCGACATCTCCAAACTCACCGCATATTACGCACTCTACAGCAAACAACCCGCTTTTGTGGATGTGGCGGCTCGCATCCTCTTCCAGCAGGTTTCGTTACAGGGCGCTTCGCCTGTCTCCATCCCTGCGGTGGGATACGACCTCATCGCACAAACCCAACCCGACCCTGAACAGGTCATCCCCTTGCAATTGGATCAGGTAGAACAACCAGTGATTGATGGTGACGGCACGTTCACGCCCGAGCCGACAGCAACCCCCTTCTATAAGATTGGTGCTTCGATTTCGGTTCGAGCGGGGCCCATACTTGATCGTAACCTTCATATAGTTCCCGATGGGACAGTGGTGCTTTTTACCATGTCCACAAGTGATGAGGTGGGAAGCATATTGAAACAGGTGGAAGCAACAACTTTGGACGGTATGGCACGCGCCTCGTTTGTCATTGACAAACCCGGCAAGGTCGAGGTTCGTGCGATAAGTGAAAGGGCGATACTCTCGGATGTTCTGCAGTTCAATGCAACAAGTGAAGGCGTGGCAGTGACAGTGATTGCGCCGGTAATCAGTACACCTGAACCGCCCGTGCCAACCCCGACAATCATCCCAGAGAACAATTTCATTTCGCCGGACGGGTACCCGCGTGCAGGTATATGGCTCCTTGTTTTGTTGGGGATCGTTGGTAGCACATTGCTTACTTTTTGGGCAGCGAGTCGCATCATTGCGCCGCGCTGGGGTGTGCGGTTCGCCCTGTTGGTTCTGATCGGAGGATTTGGGGCGTACAACTATCTTGCGTTGGGATTCCCGCGCGCATCAACGTGGATTTCCTCTGAATCAGGGGGCGCGTTCGGTGTTCTGTTGTTTACACTGGCCGGGGAGGCGTTAGGGATTATTCTTGCGTGGCTTTGGTGGCGTTTGTTCAGCGGATCAGAGTCGCGAGCAGGCTGAGCAGGAACAGCACTGCCGCACTCCAGGCAAGCGTGGCTTCCGGGGGATGGGCGAGGTAGTCCATCACTGAAT
>DATIUT010000221.1:0-8550 GCA_035466615.1 Anaerolineales bacterium
CTGCCAGTAATGCTCGTACTCACTGCCCTGCGTCTCGCGCGCAACATATTTCCCCTGCCTGCCGCCGAATAGCACATCACATTCGGGGTGTGCCTTGAGGTTGTAATACCAGCCCGGGTGGTGGGACCGCCCAAAACTGGATGCGATGAGCGCGATCTTTCGACTATCAATGATCCCGATCAAGGGCAGACTGCGTGGTTGATTTGTTTTCGCACCAATAGTTGTGAGTTCAATGATAGGCCAGCCCAGGATCTCTGCAATGGAATGTTTTCCGTTTGTCCGCTCCAGAAATGCCTTGTCCAAACGATGGAGCCACGGTGCGAAAAATGCAGTCACGGGGCGGAGCATGACGAAGCGATGTAATGGTTTTTGAAAAGCATTTGGTTTTGTCATTTTTCGAGCCATATCGTTACAGGTCCATCATTATGAATTTCCACATGCATGTATTCGCCGAATTTTCCCGTTTGTGTTGGAACGCCATGCCTGCGCAATAATTCAACGAACCGATCCACCAGCGGTTCAGCAACATTGGGCAGGGCGGCATCTATGAACGATGGACGCCGTCCTTTCCTTGTGTCGGCATATAATGTGAATTGCGAAACGACAATTGCTTCGCCTTTCACATCCAAGATGGATAGGTTCGTCTTGCCCTGTTCATCTTCGAAGATTCGCAGGTTGGCGGTTTTTTCGGCAAGGAACGTGACCTGCTCCTCCCCATCGTCATGACCAATGCCCAATAAAACAACAAGGCCTTTTCCGATTCTGGAAATGGTCTGTCCTTCTACAGCGACACTGGCGCGGGAGACTCGTTGGATTAACAGGCGCATTTTCTCAACGCAAAGGACACAAAGGATTCCCGGTTAAAGTCTAGTCCGTCGCGTCCTTTGTGGTTGAAAGGTTTTTTTACGGCAATTGCATCGCCTTGCGGACTTCAGTCATTGTCTTCTGGGCGATAACGCGGGCGCGTTTTGCGCCATCGTTAAGCACATCGTTTACATAATCGGGCTTGGATTCGAGTTCGGCACGTTTGGCGCGGAATGGTTCGAGATTCTTGTTCAAGTTCGCGGCGAAGCGCTTCTTGCAATCCACGCAACCGATGCCAGCCACGCGACATTCCTTGTTGATCATCTCCACTTCTCCCTGTGGAGAGAAGATCTTGTGCATCGAGAAGACGTTGCAAATATCAGGGTTGCCAGGGTCGGTACGCTTCATACGCGCCGGGTCAGTGACCATGTCCTTGACGCGAGCAGCTGTCTCTTCAGGCGAAGAGGCGAGTTCGATGTGATTATTCAAGCTCTTGCTCATCTTGGCTTTGCCGTCCGTGCCCAACACCTTGAGAATTTCAGTGTGCTTGACCTGCGGCTCGATCAAGACCTTCGTGTTGTAGCGGTAATTGAATGAGCGCACGATCTCACGCGCAAACTCCAAATGCGGAGCCTGGTCAATACCGACGGGAACAACATCCGTTTTGTACAGGACGATGTCCGCTGTCATCAACACAGGATAACCCAGCAAGCCATAGTTCACGTTGTCAGGTTGTTGTGCAACTTTCTCTTTAAAGGTCGGCAGGTCTGTCAATTTACCGATCTGCGTGACCATCGAAAGATATGTGTGCAACTCCATCACTTCATGGACATGCGACTGCACGAACAAAATCGACTCTTCAGGACGAATGCCAGCGGCGAGCCAGTCAATCGCCATTTCAAAAGTGTTCTGTCGCAATTCCTTGGTTGTTTCCACCGTGGTCAGGGCGTGGACGTCCACGATGCAATAAACGCAATCGTAGTCATCCTGCAACGCGACGTAGTTCTGGATCGCGCCCAGATAATTCCCCAAATGCTGCCGACCCGTCGGTCGCGCCCCTGAAAATACGCGTCCTTTTTTAGTCATTCATAACCTCTATGCATTGGTGGTCGGGCAGGGCAAAGCCCGTATCAAGACCACACGTTTCAAATAATTTTTCGCTTACATATTACAAATTGGTCTCGGTATGCCCCGACAATCACGGGGCTGCTCGACCAGCAGATCATTCTCCAACCAACTTCCTCACCAACCCCAGCACTTCCTCAGGCTCGGCATGGCGTTTCGTCTCCAACTTCGAATACAACAACTGCCCATTGGCAGTCACTTCAAACTTGCCACCATCCGATGGCACGAGCGTGATCTTCTCGATCAGGTGCTCGTAATTCTTCAACAATTCGTCCATCAGGCTCACGGCCCGACCTGTGTAGTGTCAGACCGCACAGTAAACGATCTCGATATTCAACATGTTCCCTCCGAAATTTTCAAGGATTATATCATTGAGGCAATTCCCGTAAAAACGTCTAAATCATTCCATCCACAGGATTGTCCTGATCTGTTTCGTGTCCCCACCTGACGCAACTTTCCCCGATCACCACCGCGATGCGATGACCTTCATGTCAGGCGCGGTTCATTGATGGCGACCAATGTTGAGCAATCGCCATCACAGCAAGCACCTTCATCGGTTCGATAGACATGGAAAGGCGATACACTATGCCGGTGACAATGTTAGCCAGTTCCATCATCACCGGAAATCCCGCCGGGTCGAGCCCATCGACAACAATATAGCCAATTGCCAATGGAAGGAACGAGCCAAAATCGCCCATGGACCCGGCAAGTTGCCTCAGGTTGAACTCGAAAGACTTGAAGCGCACAGCGCAGTACTTTGAAAATCAAGCGCGATTTGGAAAGGTTCGACGGCTACCTTACACTGTGCATAGTTTGCGTTTAGAAATCCTGTAAAAATGATCTCACTAGATCGTCTGCAGGGTTTTCTTTGATCTGGTTTGGTGTTCCTACCTGTTTCAACTCACCATTGATGACCACTGCCACGCGGTCTCCCATTTGCGCGGCTTCCTTCAAGTTATGCGTGACAAAGATGGTGGTGCGATGTTCCTGCGCCAGCACGTTTGATAGATCGTTGAGTAGCTGTCCGCGCGTTTGCGGATCAACCGCCGAGAAAGGTTCGTCCATCAGCAGTAGTTCCGGTTCGAGGACAAATGCCCGGGCAAGGCTGACGCGCTGCGCTTCGCCGCCCGACAGTTGATTTGACCGGCGCGCATGGAGAGAATCTATGCCCATGGATTTGCTCCACTTGTCAACTTGCACCTGAATGTGATCCTTTTCCACGCCTCGGAAATTCAATCCCAAAGCGATATTCTGCTCGACGGTCATATCCATCAACAGCGGGTCTTGAAATACAAAAGCAATCCTTCTTCGATATTCGAGATCATCCCATTCTTTGAGATTCTTGTTATTGAACTTGATCTCCCCCTGCGCCGGTTTCAACAAATGCGCCAATGCCAGCAACAAGGTGCTTTTCCCCGCGCCATTGGGGCCGACCACCGCAAGAGTCTCGCCGCGTTGGATGTGCAACGAAGCCACCCACAGTACGTTGCGTCCGTTACGCTGAATGAGAAGATTGGAAATTTCGATCATTGTGGTTTATTTTTCCCCTTTTGTTGAATTACGGTCAATGCGAGATTAATCAAATAAGTGATGATCAACAGCAACGCACTCAATGCCAGTGCATGATCAAACTCCCCTTTGGATGTTTCCAAAACAATCGCGGTGGTCAGCACGCGTGTTTGGCCCTTGATGTTTCCGCCCACCATCATGGATGCACCCACTTCCGAGATGACCGAACCAAATCCCGCCATGAGCGCAGCCAACAGCGGAAGTCTCGCTTCGCGCCACAGGTGCCAGATCATTTGCGGATATGACGCGCCGAGTCCCAACAATTGCTGCTGGAGTCTCGGGTCAAGAGCGGCAAGCGCGGCGGCGGTCAGACCTGTCACCACCGGTGCAGAAATAATCGTCTGTGCAATGATGATCGCCCATGGGGTGTAGATCAATTTATACTCTCCAAGCGGACCGCTGCGCCATAAAGTCATGGCGACGAGGAGTCCCACCACGACGGGAGGCAGCGCCATGCCCGTGTTGACAACGCTCAAAATGAAGGAACGCCCTCGAAAGCTACCAAGCGCAAGCCAGGTGCCAAACGGCAGGCCGATCAATAGACTTATGAACGTTGCCATCGCCGAGACTTGAAGTGATAAAAAAGTGACTTGAATGATTTCAGAATCGAATATCATGTTTATTATGGCAATCCCAACTCTGCATCGGTCTTATCGGCGTCGGGAAAGAACAATGGTTCGCCATATTGCTCCACACCGAATTCACCAATGATCTTCTGCCCTTCAGGTGAAGTGATGAAATCCGCAAACGCCTGTGCGCCTGCAAGGTTGATGTTTTGGAATTTCTCAGGGTTGACCGTGATAACGTGATAAACGTTCAACAATGAGGGGGTTCCTTCAAAGAGAATCACTAAATCCAAATTGGATTGGTAAGCAAGATATGTGCCGCGATCTGTTAGGGCATATGCGCCTTTTTCAGAAGCAATGGAAAGCGTGGCGCCTTGTCCCTGCCCGGTTTCGAGATACCAATCCTGACCAACGGGGTCTAGCCCGGCATTCTTCCAGAGCGTCAACTCTTTGACATGAGTCCCGGATTCATCGCCGCGCGAGACGAAGGTTGAGGCAGAGGAAAAAATCACCTTGAAAATGGAGTCGAGTGTCGGCTGAGTGCGAAGCGCAGCCGGATCTGAGGGAGGTCCGACGATCACAAAGTCGTTATGCATCACGAGGCGGCGATCAATACCGAATCCATTGGCAATAAATTCTTTTTCTGCAGCGGGTGAATGCAGCAGGATGATATCCGCATTGCCCTGTTCACCGATCTTCAACGCCTGCCCCGAACCGACCGCGACCATTTGTACGTTATAACCCGTTTGCGCTGTAAACGCTGGCAGGAGGACATCCAATAGACCTGAGTCTTGCGTGGAGGTTGTAGAAACAAGCAGGAGGCTTTGTGTTTGAGGCTCATCTATTGTGCATGAAGTTAGAAGAAACGACGCAACCAGTAAAATAGAAAAAAGATTTTTCATTCAACTCCGAAAAGAAAGGGGCGACTATGAAAGCCGCTCCTTTTGATTGAATTATAAGCCCAAGTCTGCGTCGGTCTTATCCGCATCGGGGTAGAAGAGCGGTACGCCAAATTTATCCACGCCGAACTGACCGATGACTTCCTGTGTCGCGGGGGCGATCATGAAATTTACAAAAGCAAGCGCGCCATCGTAATTCGCAGTCGTCCATTTTTCGGGGTTGACCGTGATGACATGATAAATATTCAGCAGGCTGTTATCGCCTTCGACCAAAATCTCGAGCTGATAGTTATCCTTGTTGGCAAGATAGGTCGCGCGGTCGGTGAGGATGTACGCGGTTTTTTCCGAAGCGACGGTCATCGAAGCGCCCATGCCCTGGCCGGTTTCGATGTACCAGGCCTGGCCTGCGGGATCGAGTTCCGCGGATTTCCACAGGGCGAGTTCTTTCTTGTGTGTGCCGGAGTCGTCGCCACGTGTGATGAAGTTCGCGCCTGAGTCAAAAACGGCTTTGAAAGCGTCTTTGATCGCAAGTCCCCTGACTTTGGCGGGGTCATCCGCGGGACCGACGAGGATAAAGTCATTGTGCATGACGAGGAAGCGGTCTTTGCCAAATCCACCTTCCATGAAGGTGACTTCGGAAGAAGGTGCATGGACGAGCAATACGTCGGCATTGCCTTCTTCGCCCATCTTCATCGCTTCACCTGAGCCCACCGCCACGGTCTGGACTGTGTAACCTGACTCTGCTTCGAAAAGCGGAATCAACACATCAAGCAGACCCGAATCCTGCGTGGACGTGGTCGTGGCGAGGATCAAGGTTGGATTGGTGGGTGCAGGCGGCTCAGTTGGAGCAGGTGTTGAGGCGGGCGCACAGGCACTCAGTATGAGCGCGAATAATAGAATCAAACCTGGGATCAGAGCATGGCGTTTCATTTTTCTCCTACAATTGGATTTAGCCAACCGCGATCATCACATTCGATGCTTTGACGACTGCCTATGCTTCGGCCATTTTCCTGAGTTTGAGGCTTCTTACAGACTTGTTGGTGATGATTGAGACAATCTGAATCCCACCAGGCAATGCAGGGGTCGTCTCTGAATTCATCGCTCCCTTTACAATCTTCACGGCCTTGCCTTTGAAGAACATTACCTGTACCAAGTTCCATTGTGACCTCCTAGAACGGGATTTGCTCACCGCTGTGAGAGGTGTTGTAACCGGTCAGTAATGTGAGTGAATTGCGGAAGGTTGATGTCTGCAAATAATCAAGGATCGGAGTGAGGATTCTTTCGTTCTCCTGCGGCAGGACAAGGTCGTAGCGTTCTTCGAACAAGGGGATGAAATCGAGATCGTTTTGATGCGCCGCGGCTTGCAAACCGAGGGCTGCATCTGCCTGGCCTGAACGCACTGCAGACGCGGCATCGCTGTGCGTACTCACAACCCGGCCATAACCATTGATCTTTTCGGATGGGATCTTGAGTTTATTCAATTCCGTGTCAAACCATAGACGCGTCCCCGAGCCTGGGTTGCGATTCACAAAACGGACATTCGGTTTTGCAACGTCTGCGATCTTCCTGATGCTTTTCGGGTTTCCGTTCGCAAGCATCAATCCCTGTGTGCGATAGGCAAGCGTGACGACCTCCACGTCACGGTCGGGGAAAAGGTGACGAATGAAGGGTGTGTTGTACTCTCCTGTTATGTCCAAAAGATGCGACCCGGAGACCTGGCAAAGTCCCTGACGGAGGTTGACAAGTCCATCGAGCGAACCGACAGGCATACTCAACAGAATGACATGTTTTTCAAGATGCTCCGCGATCCCTTCCAGTGCGAGGTCGTGACTGCCTGAGAAGATGACCGCTGGCTTTTTTGTTTTGGGAAGGATGACTTCCTGCAAAAACAATGCGTCCGCCTTGGTACGGTAGAACTTTTCCATCACTTTGCCCGTCTTGCGGACTTCGCTTACTTCGATCAAGCCAGCAGATTCAAGCGTCAGAATATGATGACGAATCCATGCCGGGGACTGTTTCATGGTCCGCGCAAGATGCGTGAGCGTGGCGGGGGACGCCATGAGGAGTCGCAAAATGTCCATGCGGCGGAAATCCGCCAGGAGCTTGATTTTGTCAAACGAATTGATCGGTTCCACTTTTTTCATTTCGATTAAGTTTTTCCTTATCCGAGAGTCTACTTTTGAAGTTGTTCGATGTCAAGCCGATTTTTATTTGACATCATTCCCCCATCATGTTATAAAATCACAACAATTTACGGATAGACTCATCCAGAGAAGCTGAGGGACCGACCCTGTGACGCTTCGGCAACCGAGTAGCTTTCAGCGATCAGTAATTAGCGGTTAGCACCTAACAGCTAATTACTCAAAGCTAACCGCTAGAGACGGTGCCAATTTCGGCAGACGAATGTCTGGGAGATGAGAGATGATATGCATTATGCGTGTCGCCTCTCATTCGAGAGGTTTTTTATTTAGTAGAGAGGTTGATCCGCAATGCCCAAGCATGAATTGCTCGATCCCGATTTTGAATCCAGAGTCCGCACCAGTTTTGACCGACAAGGGGCGATCATCTCGCTTGGCGCGAGGTTGATCGATCTCATCCCCGGCGAGGCGCGGATCGAGATGCCGTTCAACCCATCCTTTACACAACAAGACGGGTTCCTGCACGCGGGCATCGTCACCACCATTGTGGACAGCGCCTGCGGATATGCGGCGTACACGCTCATGCCCGACGGTTCGCGCGTGCTGACGGTGGAATACAAGGTCAACTTCCTGTCCCCTGCCAAAGGGGAGAAGTTCATCGCCATTGGAAAGGTCGTCAAATCCGGGCGCAAATTGACGGTTTGTTCCGGTGAAGTATTTGCGTATGAAAATGGCGAAGAAATGCAAGTGGCATTAATGCAGGCAACAATGATCATGGTGAAGTAACATGGATCTTCCCAGATGCTAGGCGCTCGCGACATTGCCTGCAAGAAGTGATTTGAATGTAGCAGAAGGTGTGTTATGCAAATCGGCGAAACACTGTATGTAACTGCTCGCGATGACTTCCGCAAGTGGTTGATCGAGAATCACCAATCCAAAAAGGAGATCTGGTTGATTCAATACAAGAAAACCGCGAAGAAGCCGTCCATCAATTATGTGGAGGCAGTGGAGGAAGCCATCTGCTTCGGCTGGATCGATAATATCGAAAAAGGCATGGACGCGGAACGTTACGCCACAAGGTTTTCACCGCGCAAGCCGAAATCGAACTGGACGAACACGAACAAGGACCGCGCTCGCAAGATGATTGCCGAAGGCAGGATGTCACCCGCTGGGAAGGCGACATTGCCGCCTGATGTGAAATGAGAGAACGAGAGAGCGGGGCTGAAGCCGCCTGCTCAATTCATGGAAGCCTGCGGGCTGACGAAATGAGTCGGTTTCAAGCGGATTCCACACACCGAGGCAGGGATTTATCCCGCCGAACCCCGCGCTGGAAGATGTGCAAGGAGTAGGAATTTGGAACGAAGTTTTATTATGGAAACATCTCATCCGAATCAGATGGCTTCTTTTGGATGCGCAAGTAAAGGACTATGATGAAGATTAAATAGCCGA
>DATIUT010000222.1:0-10626 GCA_035466615.1 Anaerolineales bacterium
AGAGTATTTGGGATTGCTGTCGTTTTGTTTGGGGTCTGGTTGACGGTTAAGTAGGGACGACCAGCTGGTCGTCCCTACTTAACCGTCAACCAGACCCCAAACAAAACGACAGCAATCCCAAATACTCTCGTTACATCCAACGGACGGACAGATGCGCCCAGCCATCCGTAATGGTCAAGGATCGTTCCAACGAGTAATTGCCCCGCAACGACCGTGATAATGGATGCCGCCACTCCCACGCGCGGAATCATGTAACTGATCGCCGCGATCACGACCAGACCGAATATCCCCGCCCCAAGCGCGTACCACGGCACGCTCCGCCACTGGCTTAACTTCCCGCCGCCGTAAAACAAAAGCGGGATCAATGCAATCATTGCCCCTCCCACGTGGACAATGAACACGCTCTCGAAGATGCCAAGCCGTTGTGTGAGCATGCTTGCCATCGGGCTTTGCAATCCCACCGCCACGCCGCCTGCCAAGCCAATAAGAATGATGAGGAGAATCGTTTCCATAGGTTGTCCTTTGGTTTTTGGTTGATGATACTTGATTTTGGTAACAAAAAATCCGAAGCCGAAACTTCGGATTTTTTGATGATACAGGGCAGGCGATCAATTCAGGAACTTCGCCAGCACGTCGCTGGATTCCAGCAGCAGATATTCGTTCCCATCCAGTTTGAATTCGGTGCCGCTGTATTTGGCGAACAGAATCTTATCGTGCACTTTCAATTTTATTTCCTCATCGTCGCCCACGGCCACAACGAGGCCTGTCTGGGGTTTTTCCTTTGCGGTCTCAGGCAGGAGCAGGCCGGATGCGGTCTTGTTTTCCTGCTCGAGCGGTTGGATGAGCACACGTGTGCCCAGGGGTTGAAGATTGATTTTTTTAGCCATAGTTGCCTCCGAAGATTAGATTCCAAGATATTTGTTGATCTTGACGCGGTCGAACCCGACCACGATCTTGCCACCGATGTCAATGACGGGCACGCCCTGTTGACCGGAACGGCGCATCATGTCGCGTGCCGCAGCCATATCGCGGCTGACGTCCACATCCTTGAACTTGATCCCCTTTTCACGGAAATATTTCTTCGCCATGTTGCAAAAGGAACAAGTGGGCGTGCTGAACACAATTACATGGGGTTGGGGTTTTGTTTCTGTCATTACATACCTCTAACAAAAATTCAAAATGTCTTTTTTAGTTGTTTTCTGCGATCAACGGTGTGACGTACTTCTCGAGCATCGCTTTGCTGATCTCGCCTGTCCACGCATAACGGACGGTCCCCGAGCGGTCGATCACATACGAATTGGGAAGCGTCCCGTTGCCGAATGCTCTCAAGGATTCACCGTTCGGGTCGAGCCAGACGGGGAAGGTCATCTGATAGTCATCCGCGAACTGCGTAACAAGCTCGACAGGTTCGCCTGCTTCCACGGCGATAACCGAAAATCCGTCAACTTTGTGTTCGTTGTGATACGCCACAAGCGTCGGCATCTCCGCCTTGCATGGAGGACACCACGTTGCCCAGTTGTTGACCAGGACGACCCGATCGAGATAATCGGCAAGCGACTCGGTCCCGCCATTGATGTTTTGCAGGGAAAGCCCCGGCGCAGCGTAGTTGACTTCCATGGGCACAACGGAATTCAGCGATTCTGCATTGCTCCCTGTTTTGGGTGAAGCCATTGCCAGAATTGCAAAACCGATCAGGAACAAACCAATTGCCACGGGCACAATGGGGAAGGTCTTCTTTTGTTTGCGGCGATATTTTTTCTTTGACATGGCAATGCCTTGAATGTTGGACACGGATTCCCTGTACGTTCCGTGTAACCCGCGTCCCAAAAATTAATTCTGCAACGCGCGCATGATCTCCGCGACCAGATTCTGCTCAGGGACTGCACCAACGACCATTCCAGCGCCAGCGTTGATGACGGTCTGCGGCACGCCGCGGACGTTGAATTGATTCGCCAATTCAGGGAACTCGGTCGCTTCCACGCCTTCCGCGCGGATCATCTGCGGGTTTTCCATCGCCATCTGGTGGGCGAGCAGCACCGCACGCGGACAATATGGGCAGGTTGGTGTGACGAATACCTGCAAGTGCAGTGGTTTGTCGAGGTTTTTCAGAAACTCACGGGTCGCTGCATCGAGCCCTGACTCACGCCTGGATACGATCAAAATGTCGTTGATGAGCGTGCTGAACTCGTGACCTGACGGAATCCCCGAAAATTGGATGCCGAGATTCTTTACCTCTGCATTGTCTTTTGCGGCGATGACGATGCCGGGCGCATTCGTGACGTTGAACTGGCTGGCGACATCCGCGTTTTCCTGCATGTCATACACGCTCAAATCGAGCTTGTCGTTGAGAACGGTCACCTCTTCGAGAAGTTGCTTCGCTTCGTTGCAGTAATCGCAGTTGTCCCTGGAGCCGAAGAAAAGCACCTGCACAGGCTCTCGCATCTCTGCAAAGACTTCGTTGATCTGTTTGACGATCTGGTCGTTGAGAACTTTTTCCATTTTTATTCCAATCTATTTTTTACAAAGCCAATAAAGACAGGTCGCCCTGAACATTAGTTTCATGACGTTTTAGCATCGCTCAGAATGACAAACCATCACGCCATTTCGACTTTTGTGGTCGTGATGTCGAACGTGGGCGGATTCTCAAGATGTTTCTTCACCGCGCACAGGTCCGCAGAGCGGATGAGCGAATCGCGATACTTGTCGGGGAAGTTGTTGGGGACCTGAATCTCCAAATCGATCTTGTCCACCATGCCGTTGAATGGATTGCTGTGGATGCGTTGGACAATGCGGATGCCATCTGCCGGAATGCCGCGCTGGCGGCAGAAACCGAGCACGTAAATCCCTGCGCAGGTTCCAATGGAGGAGAGGAAGACTGCGAAAGGTGTCGGTGCGCTGGAAGCGGGCGGCTGGTCGGTGGGGACGGTGAAGCCGCCGAAGTGGGCGTCCACGCGGGAGCCGCCCGGGAAGTCGATGATCATTTCCATGTGATTTGTTACTCCTTGTAGGAAAATATTATCTTGATACCACTCTTTGGATGCACAAGGAATAAAAAAGTTGCAGGTTTCACAAAATGAGATGTATACTTTGCGAACATGTACGGTGATTGAGCGGTCGCGCATGATCTGCGCGGGGCGCATCGAAGCCGATGGAATTCCCGTGCAACTTTTTCACATGGACTGCATCTAAATGGATAAGACAATGCCGAACGAAATTTCACTGGAAGCGCTCATTGCTGGAGACCGTGCCGAGTTTGCGCGTCTCGTGGATGAATATTCCAGCCCGATCTATCGCCTCGGCTTGCGCATGCTCGGCAACCCTCAGGACGCGGAGGATGTCCTTCAGAACACATTCATCAACGCCCTTACGCACATCCAAAACTTCGAAAGCCGTTCCAGCCTCGCGACGTGGCTCTACCGCATTGCATCCAACGAAGCGCTGATGTTGATCCGCAGGAAGAGGCCGGAAGTTAATCTGGAGGATTTCGAGGGCGGGGATGAGGATGAAGAACTGAAGCCAGCCCAATTCGCCGATTGGAGCGCTCTTCCAGAGAATGAATTACTTTCGGGCGAAGGCAAAAAAGCCCTCGATGACGCGATCCACACATTGCCCGAATCCCTGCGCATCGTTTTTCTGTTGCGCGATGTCGAAGGGCTATCCATCAAGGAGACTGCCAGCGCGCTGAACCTGACCGAGACCAACGTCAAGACCCGTTTGTTGCGTGCCCGAATGTTTTTGCGTGAAGGGCTTTCCACTTATTATGGCGAGCGTTTACCCGCAAGGAGTGAGAAATGACCGAATATGCCCACAAGAATTGCGAAGAGTTGCTGGGATCGCTGTCTGCATACATTGATGGCGACCTCAGCCCCGAACTTTGCCAGGAACTCGAAAAGCACCTTGCAGGATGTGACAATTGCCGTGTCGTTTTGAACACCACAAAGCGGACGATTGATCTTGTACATTCGCCTCTTGAAAAACCCGACCTGCCCGACGATGTGCGCGAACGGCTCTTCAAACGCCTCAACCTGGACAATTACCTGACTCCAAGGCCCAAATAGTTTTCCACCCAATTCATTTTTCCACCGCTGAGACGCCGAGTCCGCAGGGAAAACCTCTGCACTCTCCGTGGCTCAAGAACAAAAGGACAACGCCGCAAACATGGCAACCGACACCGTACACCTCAACTGGAACCCCGAAGAGGAATTTATCCTCAGTGACAGCGACGACCATCAAATTGTCATGAAAAAGCCGAAGGGCGTCAAGGCATCCAACCTGCTCGCGATGGCGCTGATCGGATGTTCATCGCATGATGTCGTTGAGATCCTGAATAAACAAAAGCAGAATCTGCAGGAACTCAGAGTGACCGCCGAAAGCATTCAGGATGACGACCCGCCCTGGCGCTTCCGCAGGATACATATCCATTACCAGGCCGTCGGCAAAGGCATCGACCCCGAAAAGGTCGGCAAGGCAATTCGGATCAGCGAAGAGAAATATTGCTCGGTCCATGCCACGCTCAAGGATGCGGTCGAGATCACGCACGATTACGAAGTGGTGGAAGCGTAACCAATATATCAACGGAAGAATCAAAAACTCCGAAACCGCATGGTTTCGGAGTTTTATTCTGCCAGCCTTACTTTTTCATCGTAAAACCATTGCCCGACCAGCTCATCATCCCGCCCTTCATGTTGACTGCATGGTAGCCTGCACGAATCAACATCTTCGTCGCCGAACGGCTGCGGCTTCCCGTGGCGCACACGCACACGATCTCCCTGTCCTTCGGTAATTCCTTCATCTGCCGGCTCAACTCCCCAAGCGGGACCAACTTGGCGCTGACGATGTGGCCCGTGCGAAATTCCTCAGGCTGGCGCACATCCAACACAAGCGGGCGTTTCGGCGCCTTCAACTTCTCGTTCAACTCCGCCGCGCTGACCGACGGCATCGGCGGTCCAAACAGGGACTGCAATAAATTCATTCGATGTTCTCCTAAAGTTTGATGTTGGTTAGATGCCCAAAAGGGGGAAAAGTTGCAACACCCTCCATCACTTCCCAGACTGTCTCGCCCTTCTCTTCTGCCTGCCCTGCTTCATCAACTTCTCGATCCACGCCACGAACGGCTCCGCAGGCAGGTAATCCATCAATGCAAACTTCTCCAGCCCGCGCGCTTCCAAGACTGCATTCGCGGCTTCGATGCCCGTCAGGCAGGCGCGCTCCAAGAAGAAGGCGGGTGCGGGGTGGCGCACCCAATCCCCGGCGCAGAAAAGATCCCTCCACGGCGTCACCGTTCCCAAATATTTTTCCTTCGCACCCACGGCAGGCAGGGTGTGTGTCTCGGGGTTCCTCTGCAAATGCTGGCCAATACGATGACCGCGCAATTCAGGAAAAGCCTGCTGCACATCGGCGATTGCCTGTGCAAGCAGCGTCGCATCGGGCTGTGCCAGCGCCTCAGGCGGACCATACACATGCAACTCGATGGCGCTCCCATTCGTCTCACGCGCCCAACGCCGATAAGGATCATACAAACGGTCGAGCCAGAAATAGTTATGCACCATGAAATCGCCTGTGAAGATTCCCGCCTCGGCGCCCTTCCTGGGCTTCGCATCGAACCACAACCGAATCACCGCGTTCGACAATGCCTGCGGGAAAAACAGATCGTCCACGCTTTCGCCAAAACTTGCGCATAAAATTTTCCTGGCATTATTGGGATCGGTTGCCAGAATGACCTCTCCCGCCAGAGTGGATTCTTCGCCTTCGGCAGTCTCCCACTCTACAAGCCATGACTCTCCCGCTTTGGCAACCCGTTTCACGCGCGACCCAAGCCTGACCCGGCCTCCGAGCGCCTCGACCTTCCCTGCCAGCGGTTCGCACAGACTCGTCCCGCCATCATTGGGCAGGTAGGAAAACATCCATGCGTCGCGGCGCATTAACGTATAAAAGCGCAGGAAGGCGATAAAGCCCGAAATGGGAACGGAATCAGGGTGTGAGGAAAGTCCGTTGCGTGCCAGGCCGAGGAAAAAAGCCTTGAGGGCAGGCGACCATCTCTTTGTCATGTCGCCGAGCGTGATTCCCTCCATCGGTTGATTCTCCCCAAACGGATCGATGCCCACCGCCATGATCAATCCCGACCAGACAGTAAACAGCGAAGCCCAATCGCGTATGTCAATCAACCATAAAAATCTGCCGCGCAAAAACAATTGCAGGTAATGGAACGGCGCAGGGATGAACGAACGGCGAATCGCCGAACCAACGGGAGCCATGCCGATGAACGCGCCAGCCTTGTAGATCCAGTTTTCCTCCTGCGCAGGGACAAGGACCGGGCGCAGGTTATGACGCGCCAGCATCGCCTGCAGATTGCGGTACTGCGACCAGATGCCATGCATGCCGTGTTCGAGCCGGAAGGAATACCCGTTGACCTGAATCGTCTCCCCGCCAGCCAGTCTGCCCCCGATGAATTTTTCATCCGCTTCCAAAATTAATGGATTCAACCCGCGCTCTGCAAGGTGCAACGCCGCGCTCAGGCCCGCAATTCCCCCGCCGATGATAATGACATCATTGCTGCTCACTGAGGAAACCTTCCTACCGCAAAACACACAAGGGACGCCAAGGAGCAGGGTCTAAAAGCCTGCTCCCTTGTTTTCCCTTTGTGTTTAATCCTTTTACCCCGGCGCATAAGGAATCAAATCATTCCCGCGGATTCGCTCCGCCAGATATTCAAACGGACGCGCCTGCATCAGCGACGGTTCTGCGTAACACTGCTGAAAACACGACACGCACGAAGTGGGCGCTTCGCCATACCTTCCTTTTGCGATTCTCCATGCTTCGTCCCACGTTTGTACATTCAGCAGGTTGACCGCGCGTCCACCCTGTTCGCCGCCCGCCTTTTCCATCGGGCGGCAGGGATATGCCAGCCAGCCATCGGGCAGGATGCGCGGGACGAGGGTGGGATAACATTCGTAGGGCGTTTGGTCGAGCAACATCTTGAAATAGGAAAAGCTTCCCAATATCGGCGCGCCCTGCTTTTTGAGTTGGATGACCTTCTCGATGAAGGCGCGATATGCGGGCGATGTGACCAGTTCATAGCGCGGCAAATTATTCACCGACTGCGGCGAGAACGAGATGCGGACATGGTTCTCAGTGCAAAACGCCAGCAGTTTATCCATACCCGGCAGGGTCGCAGGTGTGATGACAGCGTTGAGAATCAACTTGAAGTGATATTTCTTTTGCAGGGAGGCGGCTTCGCGCGCGTTGGCAATGACCGTCTCAGCGTAGGCATCCGGCACGCTGACCATGTTCAACGCCTGCGGGTCTGCCGAGTCGAGGCTGATGATGAGGTGGTCGAGAAGAGACAGGATGTCATTGCGAGGGCGTCGTTCTCCTGCCTGAAGCAATCTCCCCTCTGTGTTGGGGATTGCTTCGTCGCCATCACTCCTCGCAATGACGGAACGTAGAAGCGTTCCGTTCGTGATGAGGCTGATCCCGCGGAAGTTCAACTCATGCCGCGCATATGCCAGCAAATCCAATATCTGCGGATGCATCAACGGCTCACCGCCCGTCAGCCAGAGACGGTCGACTCCCGTGCGGATGACCTTCAAGATTCGTTTGGCGTCCTCCAGCGGGGGGGCGGGTGTGACCAGTTGATTGCGCCGCGAGCCGAAGTCCTCACAATAGGTACAGTTGAGGTTGCACTGCATCGTCACATAATAGACCGCGATATGCGGATCGAGGGTATAGTCGCCGCGGGTGAGTCTTGACAGGTTTCCCAGATACGTGAGCATGTGCACGGATTATAAAGTGGGTTGCACCGCTTGAGGGTTATCAATCGGGTTACAGTTGATTTGCATTGACCGGGTTCTCGCCGTCTTCATCCCACAAAAGCGGGTCCGAATTTGGCATGTGGACGGTTATAAATCGTCAGCGCCCTGCATGGTTTCTTATCTTGCGATCTGCCCCAAATGAAAATTGAAGTGGACAACGGGATAATGGAACAGTTTTTCAAGGGTCATGAACTCGTCGAAATTGGCATCCCACTTTACGGGATAATACATGCCTGCCTGCCACTCGTCATCCCGGATCGAATTGACCTGTCTCAACAGGGAGGCATGGGCACGGTCGAATATTTTCCCAATGCGCTGATGGGTAAAGACCCTGCCCTGCCCGCGCGCACCGAGCGCATTGACCCAGTTGAACGGGCCCGTGACCGCGTTCAACAGCCAGGCAAATGGCTTTGACGAGGCCTTCGGCAATCGCCCCCACAGGCGCGCCATGGGCATTAACACGCTGAGAATGAGAAAGCCAAAGGTCATGTGCGCCAGGATCTCGCCGTTCGTCCAGCCCGGGTTGAGACTTTGCCTGTGCAGATCTTCCTCGGTCAGCGAACCCAGCAGGGCATGGAAGGTCCCTCGCGTTGCATCGAGTTCCGTTCGTATGGACTCTTTGACATTCATATTCCTGATAATACCATCCAATTTCACCCTGCCGACACCCCTCCAACAAAAAACACTGGGACCGTTCAGCCCAGTGTTTTCGCTATTCATATTTACAACCTAAATTGAAGTTATCCCCCACCCGGCAGGTGGCGGGACTTGAAATCCTGCTCGATCCGTTCCTGTAAGAACATCTTGATCAGGGATTGGTACGGCACATCGCGCTCATTTGCCATCTGGCGGATGGCATCCAGGAGGGATTCAGGAAGTCGCAGGGAGATCGCCTTGGTGGAAGGTCGCAGGTTTGGAAATAACACCCGCTCGGCGCTCTTCCAGTTCAGGTATTCGGAAGAATCGTTTTCGCTCCAAAAGTCCCGTTCTTCGTCTTCATTCCTGAATTTAGGAATTGGCTTGCTCATAGATTTTGCGCTCCTTCTTGCTCATGTCGCGGGCAGAGATCACACGGATTTTGTCTTCTCGGACGGTAAATGCAATAAATAAACGTCTGCCAGCGATCGTATGACCGAGTACATAATATCGCGGCTCTTTTTGGGAATGCGCTTCGTCGGACTGGAGCAGGAGGGGCAGGTTGAAAAACACTTCTTCACATTCACCTGCCAATACCTCGTGCTTTTCCCAGTTCTTGTCTCGATTGCTTTCGTCCCAATCAAAGCCAGTGATTTGACTCAGGTCAATCATGTGTGTATATTACCATAATATACAAAAAGATGTCAACTACCAATCCCTCTCACCCGATACCGCCCTCGCCCCAGGAACTCGACCACACCCTTATCCCGCAAAAACTGCAACTGCTGACGTATCTTTGCCTTGACATTGTGATTCTCGGGATGCTTCGCCTACAAACCCCTCTCTTATCTACCACTCGCTCCGCTCGGGTACGATGTCCCCTAACCCCCAAAGGGTGCTTCGCAAAGGGGAGAAGCCAAAACCGCAAGC
Organism: Anaerolineales bacterium; assembly: GCA_035466615.1. Classification (GTDB taxonomy): domain Bacteria; phylum Chloroflexota; class Anaerolineae; order Anaerolineales; family Villigracilaceae; genus Defluviilinea. Next base: position 9,378 of record DATIUT010000222.1, read on the forward strand.
CGACTGGCTCCTCTCCCTTGGGAGAGGGCTGGGGTGAGGTCCCTCACCCCTGTGTTTTCTCGTTCCTCGCGTTGATCGGATTTTCATCATCCTCATCCCACAAAAGAGGGTTGGCTTCCATGTAATCCGTTTTGTTTTGCAGATCGGTTTCATCTCGTATAACATGCTCGTAATAATTACGCTGCCAGATCGGTGTTTCTTTGAATTCAGGGATTTTCCAAATGCGTTTTGTCGCGCGTGATTTGAATTGTGCAAGGATTGCGCCTAAAGAGGCGGGTTTGGGTCCACGAGGCAGGGGCGACCCGTCCATGCCTGCGGATGCATTAGTTTGCAAGGGTTCCGGGCCTGTCTGTGAATTGATTTGACCATGGCGGGTCGCCCCTACGGTCTCATGAATAAACAAAATTCCATGAAAATGATTCGGCATGACCATGTGTGCACCCAATTCGATATACGAGAAACGCTTCGGTAACTCCAACCATTCCCATTCAACAATTTTCCCAACCTTGTTCAACACCATCTCTTTATTCACAACCTCCCCAAACAGACATTCACGATGCCACGCAACAATCGTTATGTAATACGCGCCTGCACTTGCGTAATCATATCCCTTCAAGCGGATGGACCGACGGTGATGCTTTTGCGGGTCAAACTTTGACATGGCGCGATTATAAATGGTACATGGCACCCCGTAGGGGCGATGTCTTATCTGGCGTAAGGGCGACCCACCAATAATGCATTCCGCCGTCACATCTTGCAGAGACGTTGTGCCAGACGTTTATCCCGTTTGCCCTGACGGGTCGCCCCTACAACTACAACGCCCTCCCGCAACTGGGACAAAACCCCGCACGGCTGACCCACTCCTCCGTCATTACACGGATTTGCTGCGCTGGGCTTTGCGACTTGGCAAATTCAGAAGATAAGTTCAACTTCATTCGTCACAACCATGCAAGGCGCCTCCCACCAAAAGGCACCCCTCTCCGCTCGGAGTGGGGACGGGGGTGAGGTCCATTACAATCAAAAAAAAACACTGACCTTCCTCAGCCCAGTGTTTTCTCCATCGTATTGAAATTGAAATTTACTCTTCAGAATCTTCAGCCAACAATCCATCCAAAGTTTCAATCAGCTCATCCAAGCCATCTGTGGAAGCGGTCCAAATACGATTCATCAATGTTTCCCCATATTCATGTGCAATCACGTTACGAAGTTCAACCAATCTTTTCCAGTTGATTTCAGGATGCTTCTTGCG
>DATIUT010000223.1:0-7070 GCA_035466615.1 Anaerolineales bacterium
CAACACCTCCGATATCTGCCCCGTCGGTGCATTGACCACTGCGGACTTCCGCTTTGGCGCACGTCCATGGGAATTACAGGCACAGGCTTCCATTTGTACACAATGTCCCGTTGGATGCAACACCACATTGAATACGCGCCGCGAAGCCAAGGCTGGCGGCAAGACCGTTGTCAAGCGTGTGATGCCGCGGCAGAACGAGGAAGTGAACGAGATCTGGCTTTGCGACAAAGGCCGCTTTGCCTATCACTATGCTGAAGGCAAGCAGCGACTTTCCAAACCGATGGTCCGCAAGGATGGCAAACTTGCACGTGCCTCATGGGATGCCGCGACCAGGCTCGCCGCCGAGAATTTCCTCAAGGCAAAGAAGAATTTTGTCATCCTGGCTTCGGGCAGACTCTCCAACGAAGACCTGTTCAATGTGAAATCACTTGCCGATCATTCCGAAGGCAGGGCATATCTGTACTCTCACATGGGCGGCGGTGGATTGACTTCGCTGGTCGGTGTGGGAGAGGGGACGAACTTCGCCAAGATGGGCGCAGGCACAACGATCGTTGTCGTTGCTTCCAATCTCTATGAAGAAGCGCCGATCTGGTACCTGCGTGTCAAACAGGCGGCGGAGCGCGGCGCGAACCTGATTGTGATAAACCCGCGCGAGACCAAACTCGATAAATATGCTTCATTTGTTGTGCGCTATGCGTACGGCGATGAAGTCAAGGCCGTTCAGGACCTGAGCAAGAAGAGCAAGATCAGCGACTCCTTCCTGAAATCTGAAAATGCCGTCATTCTTTACGGAAGCGATGGACTTGGTGTTTCGGGGTCGGCTGCAATTGCCTCCGCCTGTGCGAAGCTGTTGCACGAAAATAACTTTATCGGCAAACCCAACAACGGACTCATCGGCGTGTGGGGACGCGCGAACGATCAGGGCGCGTGGGAGATGGGTTTCGAGGTGGAAGAAGATCTTGCGAAGGTATTGAAAGGCAGATCGGTTTATATCATTGGCGCCAACCCGGTTGCAGATGACCCGAAACTGGCGAAGGCACTTGAAGGCGCGGAATTCGTCGTTGTGCAGGATGTGATGGAAACCGCGACAACTGAAATCGCGAATGTGGTTCTCCCAGCGCAGGCATTCACCGAACGCGAAGGGACATTGACCTCCGGCGAACGACGCGTGCAGCGTTTTTATCCTGCCGTGCCAGTGACCGGCGATGCCAGGCCCGATTTTGCGATCACATCGCAGATCGCGCGTCATATGGGCGTCGTTCTCGAAGGCACGTCGGTCTCGGCAGTGTTCGATATCTTGGCAGAGTCGGTGAAATCGTTCGGGGGTTTGAATTACGCCAAACTTGCAGGAGTAAAACCGCAGTGGCCCATCGTCGGGCGCGGCGATCTGTATTACGGCGGCACGACTTATGAGAACACTCAAGGCATGGGTGTACAGTTGTCAGCGGCTGCGACGCGCGGGGAAAAACTGAGCATACATAAGGTCCAGAAAGAAGCGGCTCCCCGTCCAAAGGAAAAGGAATTGCTGGCGGTGCCTGTCACGAAGTTGTATGACCGCGGTACGACAGTCCTGCCTGCCGAATTGTTGCATGAGCGCATCGGCGATGCGAGCGTTGCCCTGCATCCCGATGCCGCAAAGGAATTGGGAGTTGAGGAAGGCCAGACCGTCAACGTCAGTTTCAACGGCGTGAGTGGCGAGGCTGTTGTGAAACTCGACGATACGATCTCGGTCGGTGTGGCGTTGATCCCGCGTTCGATGGGGCTGGCGATCCGTGAACCCGTTGCTGTGAAGGTGAAATGATGTTATCGGATTGGACTCTCTGGCTGGAATGGTTTATCAAATCGGTGGTGGTGATCCTGGCGTTGTTGACGGGATTCGCGTATCTCACCTGGTATGAGCGCCGCGCGCTGGCGCGCATTCAGTCTCGCATTGGCCCGAATCGCGCTGGACCTTTTGGCCTGCTTCAACCCATTGCCGATGCGGTCAAGTTGATCTTCAAGGAAGAACTCGTGCCTGCCAAGGCGGACAAACTACTGTTCTTCTGGGCGCCTGTCATTACGATGGTTCCCTCGATCATCCTCGCCGCGATCATTCCATGGGGAACGTCTTTCACGGCATTTGGGCGGGAGATCAAACTGCACCTCGCCGACATCAATGTGGGCGTGCTGTATCTGATGTCGATTGCTTCGATTGCGGTGTATGGCATCGTGCTGGCGGGCTGGTCGTCGAACAATAAATATGCAATGCTCGGCGGCCTGCGTTCCTCGGCGCAGATGATCAGTTATGAACTTACGCTGGGTCTTTCGTTTGTGACTGCCATCATCCTTGCAAATTCGATGCGCCTGCGCGATATCGTCGATGCACAGCAGGGACTTTGGTTTGCGGTCGTTCAGCCTGTGGGCGCTTTGATCTTCTGGATCGCGACCCTGGCGGAGGTGAACCGCGCTCCCTTCGACATGCCTGAAGCCGAACAGGAATTGACGGCGGGCTATCACAGCGAATACTCGGGCATGAAATTCGCCCTGTTCTTCATGGCGGAATACCAGAAGATGATCGTGATCTGCATGATCGCGGCAACCCTGTATTTCGGCGGTTACCGCGAGTTTGGTTTCCTTGCCAATAGCATCTTCAGCGTGGATTACACATGGACCCTCGGTTCGTGGCAGATCACGAACTGGTTCCTGGGTCCGATCTATCTCTTTCTGAAAGTGGTCGTGTTGTTGTTTGGAATGATCTGGGTGCGTGCTTCCTGGCCACGTGTGCGTTATGACCGACTGATGGCTTTCGGTTGGAAGATCCTGCTCCCGTTGTCACTGGCGATTGCGTTCATTACTGCAACAGGGATCATTCTTGAGAAGGAATTCAACAACCCGGTATATTTCTGGGCGATCCCTGTTGTTTCGATACTGGCTGGCTTGTTTACTGTTGCGATGGTCTATCGGGAATTGAGGAGAAAAGCATATGAGCGTGCTTGACCCTTTTGTTGAACTTTTACGTGGTTTGGGCACCACATTCAAGATGATGTGGGAAAGGCCTGTGACGTTCCAATACCCGGAGCAAAAACGGGAGGTGCGTCCGCGTTTCCGGGGTCGTCACGTGTTGAAACGTTACGAGAACGGCCTCGAAAAGTGCATTGGATGTTCGTTATGCGCCGCCGCCTGCCCCGCGGATGCGATCTTTGTGGAAGCCTCCGAAAACACGGACGAAAAACGCTTCTCCCCCGGAGAACGGTATGCCTCCACCTACGAGATCAACATGCTCCGCTGTATCTATTGTGGGTTTTGCGAAGACGCCTGTCCCACCGAGGCCATTGTGCTCGGTGATAACTACGAACTCTCCTTCTATGACCGCCGCTCCGCGATCTACACCAAGGAGAGTTTGCTTGAACCTGTCCCGACCGTGGATATGACCACACCGCGTAAAGTGGAGGCGGGTGTGTTCACCAGATCAGTCCCTGAAATGAAAGATCCGCAGGATTAGTGAGAAACAATGTCCCTTGAACTGATACTCTTCCTTATTCTTGCCCTCGTTGCCATCGCTACTGCGATTGGCATGTTGTTCAGCCATAACGCGGTGTACTCGGCGTTGTTCCTCGTATTGAATTTCGTCACGGTGGCTGTGTTCTACCTGTTGTTGGGCGCGCCGTTCATCGCCATGGCGCAGATTACCGTATATGCAGGCGCCATCATGGTGTTGTTCCTGTTTGTGATCATGTTGCTTGGTGCGGAGAGACTGCCTGATACCCGGGTATTGCCCTGGCAGAGACCGCTGGCAATAGGGCTGGCATTTGTACTGGCGGTGGAGTCGGTGTACCTGCTTGTTACAAAGGCACGTCCTGTGGGTGATATCCTTCCGCCGGAAGCAACTGTCAACGCCGTGGAAAACCTGCGCATGTTGGGAACCACCCTGTTCCGCTATTACCTTCTGCCGTTCGAAGTGACATCCATCCTGTTGCTGGTCGCGATGGTCGGTGCCATCGTCCTGACCCGAAAAGAGAAAGGGGAACAGAAATAATGGTCCCTGTTGAGTATTACATCATTCTTTCGGCGATCCTGTTCACCATCGGTGTGACGGGTGTATTGATCCGCCGTAATGCACTCATCATCTTCATGTCCATCGAGCTGATGTTGAACGCGGCAAACCTTGCCATCGTTGCGTTTAGCAGTGCGCTCAAATCGTTCAGCGGACAGATCTTCGTGTTCTTCGTCATTGCTGTCGCCGCGGCGGAGGTTGCCGTTGGGCTGGCGTTGATCGTCGAGATCTTCAAGTCCAAGCATAGCATCGACGTGGACCAGATGAGCAGTTTGAAGGGATAGGTATGTTCTTAAGCGAAGCAACTCCCTCAGGGTTTTTCTTTTTGGCGCCGTGGCTGGTATTTCTCCCGGTCATTGGTCTGCTGATTAACATCATCTTCGGCGGCAGGTTTAGTGAAAAGGTGATCGGCACCGTTGCCAGCCTGGCATCGGGCGCGGCATTCGTTGTCAGCGTGCTGTTGGCCTGGTCGGTCGCGGCAGGTCACGGTGGGGCGGTGAGCGTGCCTTTTGCAGAGTGGATCCACATCGGCGGGCTTGAACTCGATTGGACGTTCCGCGTCGACTCGTTATCCACCACGATGATGCTGGTCGTTTCGGGCGTCGGGACTCTCATCCACATCTACGCCATCGGATACATGCACGAAGATGTGCGTTTCAAAAATGACCCTGGCCGGTTCCGCCGCTTCTTCGTTTTCCTCAACCTGTTCATCGCCATGATGATGATCCTCGTCAGCGGTGACTCGTACCTGATGCTGTTCGTCGGCTGGGAGGGCGTGGGACTTTGCTCCTTCCTGTTGATCGGTTTCTGGTACGAGATGGATACATTGGCACGACCATCGTGGGCAAATTCGAATGCCGCCAAGAAGGCATTTGTCACCAACCGTGTCGGTGACTTTGGCTTTCTCATCGCTGGCTTCATCATGTTTTGGGCGTTCGGCAGTTTTCAATTCGATGAGGTCTTTGAAGCCGCACATTCGGTTGCGCCTGGGGTCATCGTTGCGATCACTTTGTTCATGTTGGTGGGCGTTGCGGGTAAATCGGCGCAGATTCCGTTATACGTCTGGCTGCCCGACGCGATGGCTGGCCCGACGCCGGTCTCGGCGTTGATCCATGCCGCGACGATGGTGACGGCTGGCGTGTATCTCGTCACGCGTTCGGCTGAGTTGTATATGCTCGTGCCGCAGGCGCAATACATCGTTGCGATGACGGGTGCGATCACTGCGCTCTTCGCTGCGACCATCGCCGTTGGTCAATATGACATCAAGAAGGTTCTGGCGTATTCGACCATTTCTCAGCTTGGTTTCATGGTCGCCGCGGTGGGCATGGGCGCTTTTGTTGCGGGTATGTTCCATCTCGTGACGCATGCGTTCTTCAAGGCTTTGTTGTTCCTTTCGGCTGGCTCCGTCATTCTCGGTCTTGAACGTGGACATCATCATGCGGCTCACGGCCATCATGATGATCACGGAAAAGGTAAAAAGGGCAAGAGGAAGGAAGAACACCACGAAGAGGAACATCATGAAGTCTTCGACCCGGGCGATATGCGCAACATGGGCGGGCTTCGCAAGACCATGCCTGTCACGTTCTGGCTGTATATGATTGGGACGCTGGCACTTGCAGGCATCTTCCCGTTTGCTGGCTTCTGGTCGAAGGATGAGATCCTTCTTGATGCAAGTCTGCATTATCCAACCGTGTATGTGCTCTTGAGCATTGCCGCGTTCTTTACCGCTTTTTACATGGGGCGACAGATCTGGATGGTCTTCTTTGGTGAAGCCCGGCATGAAGCCGCCGCGCACGCGGAGGAAAGCAAGCCGATCATCACTGTACCCTTGATGGTGCTGGCGGCGCTTTCGTTGCTTGGCGGTGCGCTCAACCTGCCGTTCGAAGGATTTCATAATCTCGGTCACTGGTTGGAATACACACTTCACGAAGTGGAGGCCCTGCCGCTTGACCTGAAGGTTGCTGGCATATCGACCGTTCTGGCCTTGACCGCGATCCTGATCTCCTGGTTGATCTACGGACGCAACCCGCTCAAGGCTGGGCAGATCGATCCCTTGAAGCGACCGCTCGGTTTCCTCTTCACCGGCATGGAAAACAAATGGTTTGTGGACGAAGGCTACTTTGCAGTCATCATCAACCCGTTCAAGAAATTGTCCCAGTTCCTTGCAGATGTGGTTGATTGGCGCTTCTGGCACGATTTTGTGCATGACACAATCATCGCAGGGACATATAACTGGTTCAGCAATATTGCCCTCAATGTATATGCCGATCAAAAGGGCATCGATGCCTTCGCGAACTGGCTGGGTGACGCGACACAATCGTTGTCGGGTGCTATGCGTAAGGTCCAGAATGGATTCGTGCGCTCGTATGCACTGTCTGTATTATTGGGCGTTGTCCTTATCGTAGGTTATTTGATCTTGAAATAAACATTGCTCCTTCGGGGCTTGGCCCCGAAAGAACGAATGAGGATGGAACATGGAATTTCTTTTGCAACCTCTTACTTTGCTGACCTTCTTCCCTCTTGTAGGGGTACTGGTCCTGCTCTTCATACCCAGTGACAAGAAGAACATCCTGCGCTGGGTCGCGCTTGGCGCGTCGCTTGTCACATTCGGGATCTCTATCTGGGTGCTGACCCAGTTCAAAGCTTCCGATGTGAATTTGCAATTGAAGGCACAATATGACTGGATCACCGTCGCGGGATGGAACATCCAATATTATCTCGGTTTGGATGGCTTGAGCATTCTGCTTGTCCTGCTCACCGCGTTCCTGACGCCGATCTCGATCCTGTCCACGTGGACTGCGGTCGAAGAGCGTGTCAAGGACTTCATGATCTTCTTCCTGATGTTGGAAGTGGGCATGATGGGCGTGTTCCTTGCGCAGGACCTGTTCCTGTTCTACATCTTCTGGGAATTCACGCTCGTGCCGATGTATTTCCTGATCGGAATCTGGGGCGGACCGCGCCGCATCTATGCCGCAGTGAAGTTCTTCCTGTACACGATGGCTGGTTCCATCTTGATGCTGCTTGCCATTCTGTGGCT
>DATIUT010000224.1:0-6161 GCA_035466615.1 Anaerolineales bacterium
ATTACAAGATCTGCCGATTTACTTGTTCCTATGATCTTGGGGAAGATACAAAACACCATCCCATCCCCGCCCAAGTTGGTTGTATCGAAGCTGGGCATACAGGCCACAGTATTAGGCATTATTCCCAATGTTTTGCATAACACTTTTAACTTTTTAGTTGTTCGAAAATTAAGCTGACAAGGAATACCTGTATGAAAGCACAAGAATATTGGCAGGAATCGCAAAAATATTTAACGGGCGGGGTATCGTCGTCGTTTCGTTATAACCCGTTCACGGGTCACCCCATGTATCTCTCCAAAGCGGAGGGACCGTACATCTACGACCTGGATGGAAAACAATTTATCGACTTCTTCATGGGTCACGGCGCCTGCACACTTGGCCACAACCGCCTAGAGATCGCCGAGGCGATGAAGAAAGTCTTCGATATCGGTTTCTTCGCCGAGTTCGATCATCCACTCACAAGTGAACTCGCAAAGAAAATAACGCAAAACATTCCGTCCGCTGAACGAATACGTTATGTGAACTCGGGTAGTGAAGCAACCCTGCTCTCGATTCGACTTGCGCGCGGATACACAGGCCGGCAGAAAATCGTACGCATTGATGGGCACTTCCACGGCGGGCACGACTACGCCCTGCTCAACAATCTCGCCGCTTTCGTTGACCGTGACAATCCGGGCAACCGGCTCTCGAAGATTCAACATTCAAGCGCGGGCGTGCCTGTCAAAGTGGATGACACGCTCTACGTCATTCCCTGGAACAACGCGGAAGTGTTCGAGGAACTCTGCAAGGATCACGGGCATGAAATCGCCGCCATTTTGATGAACCCGATTGATTACAACAATGGCTGTATCGGCTCGTCCACGGAATATCTGCAAGCCATTCGCAAAATCTGCGATGACCATGGCATCCTCTTCATCATTGATGAGATTCTTTCGGGCTTTCGCACAGGTATGACTGGCGGACACGGTTATTACGGCGTGACGCCTGACCTGTGTCTCTTCGGCAAGGCGCTGACGAACGGTGTCCCGTTGGCGGCGGTGGCGGGTAGAGAAAGAATCATGATGAAGATCATGGATCCAGTTGACCCTGTGGTTGCAGGAGGCACATTCTCTGGCAACTTGTTCGGATGCGCGGCAGGCATCGAAGCGCTGACCATTATGGAACAGCCCGACTTCTTCGCTACATGGCTCAAGCGCGTGGAGGACTTTTACGTCCAACTTCAATCCATTTTCGACGAAGCGGATTTCCCCGCCATCGTGCAGGGACTCGGTTGCACGTTTGGCATTTACGTCGGCACACGCGAACCTGTCACCAATTATCACCATATCGCCGAACGGACAGACCCTGAACTGCGAAAGACATTTTTCAGCAAATGCATCGAAAAGGGGCTGTACTTCCACACCGATTTCACCATCTCCGCACAGCACGATGAAGCATTATTGACACAATCGCTGGAACTTCTGCGCGAAGCGGCGCGTGAGACGAAGAGAGAAATGTAAAGGAGGCAGACCGGCTTATAACGTAGAATCAGTGTTCCCCAAGATATGAAGCGTGTTCTTTATCCAATAAAAAGAGGAGAAACCATGAATACAAATCGAATCGTTCGTTTGTCCCGCCGTGATTTTCTCAAACTCGCGGGTGTAGGAACCGCAGGGTTGGCGCTGAGCAACTATCTGGCGGCGTGCGCGCCTAAAGGTGGAGGCACGTTGAATGTGTTGGTGCCCGCCGCACCAGACCCGGCGCCTCCGGGAGTGGGTCAGTTTAGTTTGGAGGCGTTTGAACAATGGAAGAAAGACAATGGCTTTGAGGTGGTGTATGAAGCGCCGCCATGGCCTCAACTGCACGACAAGATGGCGGCAAACTTTGCGGCGGGACAGTATGTGCATGACATCGTGTACATGTCGGGCTGGGTGCCCGAGTTTGCCGATTACCTGATTGATTTCACTAACGACCTGCCCGCTGATCTGGTTGCGGACTTGCCCGCGTCGTCGTTCAGCACGTTGACGTGGGGCGGCAAGCGGCTGGGCGTCATCTTTACGCTCTCGTTGTTGACCATGTTCTACAACACGGAGATGCTTGAAGGCATCGGCGTGAAGGAAGCGCCCAAGACTTGGGATGAACTCAAGGGCGTTGCCAAGGAATTGACCGGCGGCGGGAAATACGGCTGGGTGCTGAACTACGGCGCGCCGGAAGGCATCGGCGGTGTGGCATCGTACTGGATGTGCTTCCTGCAACAGGCGGGCGGCAAGTTGTATGATGACAAAGGTCAACCCGCATTCAACAATTCCGCGGGCGTGGACTCGTTGCAGATGATGGTGGATTTGATGGAATTTACCGACCCGGGTTCGCTCAGTTATGTAGGCATCAATGACGCGACTAATGTGTTTTCGTCCGGTCAGGCGGCGATGATGATGAACTGGCCCTTCATGTGGAAACCCGCCAACGACCCGGCTTCCTCGAAGGTTGTGGGTAAGGTCGGATCGGGGATTCTGCCTGCGGGTCCGGCTGGTTCCGCTTCGATTGACGGCACCGATGCCTACACCATCACCAAACTCTCTCCCAATCCTGAACCGGCGCGCAAATTGATTGAGTTCTATCTCGACCCAGAAGTGCAGAAGCGCCAGGTGTTGGATACGGGCTGGTTGCCGATTCGCCTCTCGGTATTGAACGATCCCGAAGTGCAGGCGGCGGCTCCAAATGCGGCGACTGTGCTTGAACAGGCAAATAACCCGTACGACAGTTACGTCACGCCCGATTACAACGCAGTGACCACTGCCATCGGCGTGGAGATTCAAAAGGCGCTGGCTGGCTCTCAGTCCGCGGCGGATGCAATCAAGAATGCCTCCGACCAGGTGACTGAGATCGTCAAGAAGCGCGGATAATAAATCCAACCACTGAGACACGGAGACACTGAGATGAAAAATTCTCTGTGCTCTCCGTGTACTCCGTGGTGAATCCTTGATGATCAATGCACTCAGTTAATAACTACAACCGCAACCGTTATCGTCTCGGCATTTGGTTCACCGCCCCGGCAGTGATTATCTTGCTCACAGTATTAGCGTACCCCATTGTGGCATCGCTGGTACTTTCATTCCTGCGCGTCCGTTTCAGCGGAGATGGTCTCAGTTTCGAGTTTAACGGTGTCACCAACTATGCCGACCTGCTTGAGAGGCAACTCTTTCGCGAAGCGCTGTTCCGCTCGGTATATTTCACGGTCGTCGAAGTTGTTGCTGTGATTTTCCTCGCATTGCTGGTGGCGCTCATGCTCAATCACCCACTGGGACGTTCCGCCATTTTTCGCGTTGTGCTGCTTGTGCCCTGGGCGTTATCTCCCGTTGCCAACGCCGTGTTATGGAAGTGGATATACAACGCCAATCACGGCGTCCTTAACCAATCTTTGCTTGCACTTGGCATTATCGAAGAAAATATCATCTGGCTCGGCAAACCCTGGCTCGCCCTCAACATGATTCTGCTTGCCGATATTTGGAAAGCCGTGCCGTTTATCGCACTACTCATGCTCGCCGGTTTGCAAAACATCCCATCGTATCTTTACAAAGCCGCGCGGCTTGATGGCGCCAACGCCTGGCAGCAATTCGTCCACGTCACACTGCCCGGGCTGAAAACCACGCTCATCATTTCGATTGTGCTTCAAAGCATTTGGGCGCTCAAAGTGTTCGATCTTATCTACGTCCTCACCAAGGGCAGTCCCGCCGACAGCACCGTGCTCCTCAATTATCTTTCGTGGCGCGAAACCTTCAGCAATCTCGATGTCGGTTACGGCGCGGCAATCGCCAACGTGCTGTTCGTTTTGATGTTCATGCTCGCGCTCGTGTACATCCGCGCCTTGCGCCCACGCCAGACAAAAGTAAAGGCTGGATGATATGCCCAAATATTTGTCCAACTTCTTCATCCGCTTCGGATTAATAGCCTTCACGCTTCTTTCGCTTGGACCTGTGGCTTGGTCCGTCGTCACAAGCCTTTTACCCCTTTCAGCTTTGACCTCCCGGCCAATTGACCTCAACCCAGCCAACCTCACCCTTGAAAACTACAGCCTCGTCCTCGACTCCTCTCGCGGACTATTCTCCGGTCTGATCAACTCATTCATCATCGCCACCTTCACCGCCGCGGTGGGACTGGTCATCGGCTCAATGGCGGCGTATGCGTTGGCACGACTCAACCTGCCTGGCAGTAACAAAATCCTGATGATGATCCTTGCCACACAGATGTTCCCCGGCATTGTCATTGCCATTCCATTATTTCTGGTTATGAGCCGCACAGGGCTTGTTGACACGCACTTCGGACTCATCATCGTCTATCTCTCGTTTATCCTGCCCATCGTGATTTGGATTCTCAAAGGCTTCTTTGAAAGCGTCCCTATGGAACTCGAACGCGCCGCCGCCGTGGATGGGGCTTCTCCCATTCAGACCTTTCGCTATATTGTCTTGCCGATTTCATTGCCGCCGCTATTTGCAACAGGCGTCTTCGCCTTTATCGAAGCGTGGAATGAATTCTTCTTCGCCATCATTCTCACGCGCATCCATGTCAAGACGGCTTCGATAGCGATTGCCGAATTTTCAGGTCAATATCAAACGCTTTACGGGCAGATGCTGGCTTCGGCGGTGTTGGCAAGCATTCCTGTTGTCGCATTAGCAATTATTTTCAGACGATTTATTTTGGAAGGCTTCGTGGAAGGAGCAATCAAAGCGTAATGGCTACTCTTGAATTAGTTAATATCAACAAAAAATTTGGCGATTTCACCGCTGTGGATAACATCAGCTTAAGCGTGAAGGAAGGTGAGTTTGTCACCCTGCTCGGTCCATCGGGGTGTGGCAAATCCACGCTATTGAATATGACGGCGGGTCTCGAAGATGTGACTTCCGGCGAGATTCGCATCAATGGCAAAGCCGTCAATCAACTCGGTCCGTTCGAGCGCGATGTGGCGATGGTCTTTCAGAACTATGCTCTCTACCCGCACATGACGGTAGAGGAGAACATCGGTTTTTCGCTCCAGTTGAGAAAACGCCCCAGAAACGAGATTCAGGCTCAGGTCCAGAAAGTGGCGGCGATGTTGGAGTTGGAAAAATTTCTGCATCGCCTCCCGCGTGAGTTGTCCGGCGGTCAACAGCAACGAGTCGCCATCGGGCGGGCAGTGATTCGGGAGCCATCCATCTTTTTGTTCGATGAACCGTTTTCGAATCTCGACGCGGCATTGCGACTCAAGACGCGTGGCGAGATCAAGGAACTGCATCAACGTCTTGGTGTGACGTCTGTATTTGTGACGCACGATCAGGAAGAGGCGCTCTCGCTTTCGGACCGCATTGCCGTTCTGCGGCTGGGTCGGCTTGAACAATACGGCTCACCTGAAGAGGTTTACGCAAAGCCCGCGACGAAATACGTTGCCCGTTTCATTGGCACTCCACAAATGGATATTTTTGCGGGCGAATTCACCGACAACAATTATCAGATCGGCAGCGCCCAAATTGCGTTACCGAAATCTGCGAAAATACCAAGCGCCCCTGTTGATGCCGGTGTGCGCGCCGAATTTGTAACGCTTGGCGACAAAGGCTTCGATGCCACTATTCGCCTTGTCCAGCCTGTTGGTCCATTCACTTATGTGACCGTTGATTGGCACGGCGGCAGTGTCACCGCGCGGGTCAATGGTGTGGCGCACTTGAAACCAAAAGAAAACATCAAAGTGGATATCAACCCTGAAGGTTTGTTGTTCTTTGATAAAAACACCGAAAAAAGGATTGACTTGTAATGAATAAATTTCCAAACCTGCCTTTTGTGCGCCTCATGCCTTTCTCCGAAGTTGAGGAAAAACAACCTGTTTTGTTAATCACGTCCATGCCCGCCTGGAATGCCGTGAAAGCCAACCTGCGCGGACTGAATGTGGTTGCAACCATCGAAGTCAAAGAAGCAACCACTGAATACTGGGACAATCTCCAATCCAAAATCGAAAGTCGCAAATCTGAAATCGTCTACGCCGTCGGTGGCGGACTCACTGCCGACGCCGCCAAATACTTCGCATCTAAACTTAACCTGCCGCTCGTGGTTCTTCCAACCGCCCTCTCGGTGGATGCATTCATTACCGCCGCATCAGGCATCCGCAAAGATGGATGCGTGTACTACATCGAAACGAAAGTCCCTGACCGCCTCAT
>DATIUT010000225.1:0-8544 GCA_035466615.1 Anaerolineales bacterium
TCCAGTTTTGGGCGGTCCCACCACCCGGGCTGGTATTACAACCTCAAGGCACACCCCGAATGTGATGTGCTATTCGGCGGCAGGCAGGGGAAATATGTTGCGCGCGAGACGCAGGGCAGTGAGTACGAGCATTACTGGCAGATGGCGGTTTCGATCTATGCCGGGTACGAAAAGTACAGGCAACGCGCCGCGCCAAGAAAGATCCCGGTCATGTTATTGGAACCGAAAAAGTGATCTGGATGCTCAAGCCGTTGAGGGTACTTTCCATGCCGGATTCCACAATGCTGCATCCACCTGAACTGCCAGCGCGCCGACCGAGAGCATTGCGTCGGCGTTTTCTTTTGACCAGATCCCGCCTGAACCAATGATGGGAATCCCCAACTTCGCGGCAGACCGAACGATGTCGAGCGATTGAGGAAACAACGACGGGCCGAACAATCTGCCAGTGATGAGTCCCCCTCTCATCTCTTCTCCATCGCGCTGAGCGGAATGTAAAGAAGTCGAAGCGTGGGTACGGGTAAGTGACCCTCTTGGAGTGGCAATACTGATTGTGTCGGCCCCCTCCTGCATCAAGCGCGGACCGAGCGACAGAACCTGTTCCACCGGCAATGAAAATATCAACGGCAATTCACCAAGGCACATTTCAAGAGTCATCAGGATAATGTCATCTGCCAGCAGGGGGGCAAAGCCGAGTTCGACAGCCATCACATTTTCGATCTCCTCCAGCATCCGCACCATGTTTTGAGTCTCTTCAGGGCGATCCGCCATCAAATGGACAATGACCGGCAGGTCCGATTTATTCCACTTGGAAGCGTACTTCTTGATCCCCGCGCCAAGACCGGGATTCGGCAGTCCCGTGTGTAACAGGAATCCACCCGGGTATTCGAGCACCGCCGGTTGGGAAGTAGGCAGGCGCGGGCGCAGGGAGAACGGGTTGGTCACGAACGCGCCGAACGAATCCAATGAAATTCCCGCGCGCGCATCCGGTGCGAATCCCAATGATCCCGCCGCGTTCATAAGAGGCTTGCTGAAATACAGGTCGCGTTTCATTTTAAACAATGATACATCGTTAACAATGGCGTCCACTTTTTCTTGAAATGGAAGCCGCATGAATTCAAATATTCTTCCATCGCCTTCAGCCCAAAATCGGAATTGGGATGCCCCCAGCGGAAGAAGAAATCGAAGAGTTTGAGGTCCATGCCGCGTGGTTCTTCGAGAAAGAAACTGCCATTGGGTTTGAGCACGCGCCGAATCTCGTCGAGCACTTTGCGCCATTCAGGGATATGGTGCAGAACGCCAAAGATGATGATCACATCCTTGCTTGCATCCGCAAATTGACCCAGGTCAGCCGCGTCCTGAATGATAAATTTATATTG
Source organism: Anaerolineales bacterium (assembly GCA_035466615.1). Lineage (GTDB taxonomy): Bacteria > Chloroflexota > Anaerolineae > Anaerolineales > Villigracilaceae > Defluviilinea. The sequence continues at coordinate 1,377 of DATIUT010000225.1, forward strand.
GGGGTAATTCTTGCGCGCGATTTCGATTTGTTCTTCCATCATATCCAGGCCGATATAACTTTTGGGTTGAAATTGGTTGAGTAAATACCCGCCATAGCCATTGCCACAACCGATCTCGAGAATATCTTTATTCTTTACATCCAGGCCCAGCCGTTGGAACATTGGCAATTCAAAGTATTGATGTCCCCACCTGCGCCACCATGTATTCATCACGCGGAATTCGATGTCGGAAAGTTTCACGGCAAAATTTTACCCCTCATTAGATTTAAAAACCTGACAGGTCTTTAAAAAACCTGTCAGGCTTCATAATTCGCTACGCTGTTTCCATGAAGCCCATGGCTTGCAACATTTCTTCGTTACTGTTGAATTTGAAGGCTTCAAGTCCGCGCTTTTGTGCTTCGGCTGTCTCTGCCGCCTCCAGTTTCTTTACATCATCCTTCATGACGATTGGTTTGCCGAGGCTTCTCAGCTTTTCAAGTACGGCATCCATGTTCACTTCCATGGGTTGTTTGGTCTGCAAATACTGCCAGACTGCCTTCGATGCGTTCGTGCCGTCCTTGCGGGCATATCCCACCAAACCCGAACTGGCTTTGCGTGACCAGCCTCCGACGAATATATCCTCAAAGGGAGTCTCAAAGGAGTTCCCATCAATCGGATATCTTGGATTCTCACTCTTGATAAACTCATTCCACTCGACCGGCAGGCCGAATGACTCATCCACTTTATCACCGATGGCGAACACAACCGTTTCAACCTCAAGCCGACGCTTGTTCCCGGTTCCCCTGGCTTTTGTGTCCCCGTCTTTTTGGATTAGGGTGTTATCCTCGATCTCGACCTGTGTCAGGTTGCCATTTGTATCTCCAAGCATTTGCACGGGAGAGGCAAGGAACTCGAACCTGAACTTCGTGTCTGAGACTTTGGTCAAGCCTTTCGGGAGGGCTTCCATGATCGAGGCATGGGCAGTTGCCGGGTCCTGATTGACCGCCTGCATGATGGGAGTCACACGCTGAATCTCGGCATCCAATGCAGTTCGGTCCAGATTGGCAATCACATATTCCATTTCCTTCTTGTCGAACTTCACTTCGGCAGGGCCGCGCCGCACGATCGCGATCACCTCATCCACTTTTTCCTCCCGAATTAGGTAATGCACTATATCTATCATGACATTCCCTGCGCCGATGACCGCACAGCGTTTCCCAAAGCGGAAGGGTTTCTGGCTGTAGGGAGGGAGTTGGTTGTAGTGGTAAACCACATCCTTGGCGTGATACACCCCGACCAGATTTTCTCCGGGCAAACCGAGCCATTTGGTTCCCTGTGCACCTGCGGTGACGAGGATGGATTGGAAGCCGAGTGCACGTAAATCGCCCAGGCTCAAGCCGCTTTGTTCGCCAATGGTCACGTTTCCGAAGTAATCCAGGTTGGGCAGATTCAGAACCTGGCGGAACTGTTTGCGTAAGCCGCTTTTCATGGTGTGTTTGCTTGGATAGATACCGTATTCTGCAAGCCCTCCAGGTTTGATATCACGGTTGAATACGACCACTCGTGTTCCCTGATTGGCAAGTTCGCGTGCTCCAAATAATCCTGCGGGTCCTGCGCCTACAACGGCGACGAAATATTGATTGGTCACAGTGCCTCCTTGAAATGTGGCGAGTTATTTTAGACAAAAACTGTCAGATTATAGTCTCAAAGCTAGACCTTCACAAGCGTAAATGGTTACATGGCGTCGATTATATTGCGCGGATTGATTCGGTGCACATCCGAGACTGCCTTGATTTTATTGTAGGGAAAATGAAGCCACATTGCAAGTGGAAAATGTCACAACCCAAGCTGGCTCTGAATTTGAAATCTGCAAAGAGGAATGCCATATCGGTCCTGCCAGGATAACATCAGGCTGTGCCGGATACAGGCGAAATATGGGAAAATCGTTTTATCCAAAACCAATACTCTATGTTAAGATTAACCACCTGTTATAGGAGGTCGTATGTCACAGCCTGGACCAAAACCAAACGAACCCGGTAAAATGAAAAGACTTCTGAATGGAGGAGATTCGAATGAATCTCCCCTATCGCGGCTACAGCGTTCTGTGGGCGGGGTGCCTGCACAGAAAAAGACATCGGCTCCCAAGGCGGATACTCCAAGGCAACCCCGGATTATTTCCAGGTCCAAGCCCACAGCGGGTTTTAAATTCGGCCAGGGAGAATACAGGTTCCTGCCCGCGTTTTGGACGATTGCGAGTGTGATGTCGTTTACAGTAAATATTGCGCTCTTGATCGTTCTTGCCATTGTCCTGCAAAATCTTGGCTCGGTGGGCGTCACTGTTATGGGATTGAGTGACCACTTGCTCGGCGGGCTGTATAACAACTTTGTCAAAATGGACCAGGCGCACATCAAAACGAACATCCCTGTGAGCAAGGAAATACCCGTCCAATTCTCTCTTAATGTTAGCGGGCCCACGAACGTGACATTAAGCGAGGATGTTGCAATCAGCGGCGCGCTGGTGACGGTAAATACAGGCGGCTTGAACATCAACAACGCGCGCGCCAACATTGTCCTCCCACGAGGCACGGTTTTACCGATCTTCATCCAAAACCTGGTCGTGCCGGTGGATCAAAAAGTACTGGCTGAACTGGATGTAGCAGTTGACATACCTTTAAGCCAGACCGAATTGCACGAACCTTTCGTCGGTTTGCGGCAGGTCGTGGAACCGTTTTATTGTTTACTTAATGACTGCCCTTAGTATGGGAATTACACATCCCATTGGAGATTGATCATTCATGAAGAATTCTTTGACTGTAGAAACACTTTCGAATGGATTAAAAGTTTTCTTGAAGGAAATACATACCTCGCCGATCATTTCATCGTGGCTATGGTATCGGGTTGGTTCGCGCGATGAAGTGCAGGGACGCACCGGCGTCTCGCATTGGGTCGAGCATATGCAGTTCAAAGGCACGCCGCAATTCCCCGCCAACGTGCTCGATAAAGCCATCTCGCGCGAAGGCGGCCAGTGGAACGCCATGACCTACCTCGATTGGACGGCATATTTTGAAACCATGCCTGCCGATAAGATAGACCTTGCCCTGCGTCTCGAAGCGGACCGCATGGTCAATAGCCAGTTCGATGAAAAGGAAGTTGCCTCCGAGCGAACGGTTATCATCTCCGAGCGCGAGGGCAATGAAAACGAGCCTCTCTTCCAACTCGGCGAAGCGGTCCAGCAGGCGGCGTTCCGCATCCATCCATATCATCATGAGGTCATCGGTGATATGGCGGATTTGCTCACAATGAAACGCGACGATCTCTACAATCACTACCGTGCCTTTTACGTCCCGAACAACGCGGTCATGGCGGTGGCTGGGGATTTCGACACAAACTCCATGCTTGTGCGAATTAAGGAACTCTACGAACCGATCCCTGCGGGAAAGGAACCGGCCCGGCTTGCCCGTCTGGAAGTGGAACAAAAAGGGGAGGTGCGCCTTTCTGTGGAGGGACCCGGCGCGACATCCTACGTCCAGGTCTGCTACCGTTTCCCGGCCGCTTCTCACCCGGACTTTTTCCCGCTATCCGTGCTCGATAGTTTGCTCGCGGGACCCAGCAACCTCAACATGTTCAGCGGTGGCATCTCGAACAAGACTTCCCGCCTCTACCGCGCGCTCGTGGACAAGGAGTACGCCGTCAGTGTGTATGGTGGTGCGCAGGCAACGATAGATCCCTTTTTGTATTCGATCGTTATGACAATTCATCCCAAACGCAAGCCGGAAGAAACACTCGCCGCATTGGATAAGGAGATTGGACGGATCAAACAGGAGAGGGTCGCCAAATCAGAGATCACGCGCGCAATCAAACAAGCGAGGGCGTTGTTCGCCTATGGAAGCGAGAACATCACCAACCAGGCATTCTGGATGGGGTATTCTGAAATGTTCGCAAAATACAGTTGGTTTGAAACCTATCTCGAAAAATTGTCTTCCGTTACAGTGAAGGATGTTCAACGCGTAGCAAATGAGTATTTCAAACCCCAAAGTCGTGTCATAGGAACATATATTCCATTGGACGGGAGGAATGCGTAAATGGAAAAAGTTAATTCCGCCCTGCCCGGCCCCAATGATATATATCGCGAGGTGCTGCCTAATGGAATCACAGTTTTAACACGCTCGAATTTCAACAGCCCATCAGTTGTCTTCAGTGGATATTTCGATGCAGGAGCATTATTTGATCCTGACGAAAAGCTGGGACTTGCTGACTTTGTCACGTCTGCCCTGATGCGCGGGACGAAGAAGCACAATTTTGATGAGATCTACAACATCCTTGAATCCTCCGGGGCTAGTTTGGGATTCAATACCGGTGTTCACAAATCAGGTTTTAATGGTCGTTCGCTTGCGGAGGATTTGCCTTTACTGCTCAACTTGTTATCCGAAGCGTTGACCCAGCCGTCGTTCCCAAAAGCCGAAATGGAAAAACTGCGCGCGCAGCTTCTCACCGGCCTTGCAATCAGCGCGGAGGACACCTCCGAGATGGCTTCGGAGACTTTCGACAAAATTCTGTTTAAAGATCATCCATATAGCCGTCCGGATGAAGGAACGCCGGAATCCATCCGGAGAATCACACGCGATGATCTCGTACAATTCCACCGCGGGCATTATGGTCCGCGCGGGATGGTGATCGCCATCGTTGGCGCGGTGGAGGCGGGGGAAGCCATCAGGCAGATCAAACGCGCGTTGGGTGGGTGGCAGGTCAAAAGCCAGAAAGAAGCGCCTGAACTTCCCGGGTTGAAACCTCTTAAGAAGACGACCAGCAGGCATCATCGGATCGCCGGTAAATCCCAATCCGACCTTGTGATTGGTACGAACGGTCCAAAACGAAAAGACCCGGAGTTTATGCCTGCTTCGCTGGGGAATAGCGTCCTCGGGCAGTTTGGAATGATGGGACGTATCGGTGATTCTGTGCGTGAGAAGGCCGGGCTGGCTTATTATGCCTACTCGAGCCTGAATGCCGGGATCGGTCCCGGCTCATGGGAAGTGAGTGCGGGTGTGAACCCGAAAAATGTTCACAAGGCCACCGGCCTGATTGTGGATGAGTTGAAACGTTTCGTTCAAGATGGTGTGACAACGGATGAACTTGCCGACAGCAAGGCGAATTTTATCGGTCGTTTGCCTCTTTCGCTGGAGTCGAACAGTGGCGTGGCAGGGGCGCTGTTGAATATTGAGCGGCATGATCTGGGAATGGATTATTACCTCCGTTATGCCGACTTGGTGAACGAAGTCACACGTGAAGATATTTTGAACACTGCGCGGAAATATATTGACCCTGGCAGGCTGGCAATCGCAGTTGCAGGCCCATGATGATCTTGCGAGCTGGCGTTGACCTGATCGAAATATCCCGCATCGAAGAGGTGATTGCACGCCACGGCAGGCACTATCTCGAAAGGGTCTATACGCCTGCTGAACTGGAGCAGTGCGGCAAACGCGCTGAATCGCTGGCTGGCCGTTTTGCCGCGAAAGAGGCAGTGGCCAAGGCATTGGGTTGCGGGATTGGGGATGTAACATGGAAGGAGATCGAAGTATTGGGGGATGACCAGAACGCGCCGATATTGACGTTGCATGGCACCGCCAAACAAAAGGCAAATGAATTGGGATTGACTACCTGGTCGGTGAGCATCAGTCACAGCCAGAGTCATTCGGTGGCGTTCGTCGTGATGATGGGTTAAAAAATCCTCCCATGGGCCAGTACCATGGGAGGCGCAAAGGACAGGACTCGACTCTTGTCCGTGTTGCCAAAAATTTAATTTTTGTCTTCCACACCGATCCAGATGTGACCGGGGAGAACCGGCCGATAGGGGCGAACTGTAATTTCCCTTTCTTCCAGTTTGGTATCTTTCAACATGCTTGGATGCACCAAACAAAGGTCTGGTATCCGTCCGTATTTTTTGCGATAATACTCCATCGCCTGTTGGATCTTGATGTCCAAAGCGACCTGCGAATTATCGAACCATAACATTCCGGTGTGCATGTTTGCCTCCAGTCATTTGTCCAAAATGGGAATCCAAAACCTCAGCCAGTGTTCGTCTTCCCGTAAGGCGAATTCAGAACCAGTAATTAGTGTGTCCAGATTTGCCTGTCTCGCGTCTAGTTTTTGGGTGATGTTACTGTCTTGAATATTTCCCAAAATACGCGTGCGAAATGAATTGAGCCAGGGCTCCATGTTCCCGATATGTTGTGTGCTTAGGGTAATGATGGGCCATACCCGTCGTGAGGGTCCGCGCAGAAGGAGCCAGCGCAGGTTTTGCACTGCGTCCATGTCCATGTGAGTGATCGCCTCGAGATCATCCAGCAGTAGCAAAACAGATTGCCTGCTGGATTTATTCCCATGTGCCCATGATGCCAGTGAAAGAATAAAATCTTCAGATGACCTGTGATGTATGGAGAAGACGCCGACATTGTTGGAGACTTTCTCAAATCCGTTCCATTCATTGGGATGGCTGGTCAATGCGCCAAATTGCAGTTTCTCCGGCTGATGCATTATTTCTGCGGCGCGACCAATCGTTTGCAATAAAGAGGTCTTGCCAGTTCCCGCATCACCGATGATCAATAGGGGACCGGGGATCGGATCGTGTAAATTCAAAAGAACTGGAAGTTCATCAGATGCCACACCCAAAAACAACGCTTCATCCGGCATGGGTCCAAATCCAGCCAGAACTTGATTCAGGGTTGGCTGGGCAGGTGTCGGCTTGGCCTGGCGCGCAACCCCCAATTCAGGTTTGAGTTCAGCGTATGCTTCCATCATCAATGAGTAACGATTAATATTATCCTTCATGAGAGTCTCTTATGGACATATCAACTAGACTTCGTACAATCAAATTTACGGTTTTCGCTCAAGTTGGGAATTTTGATTGTACGGACTTGATCCGATTCGTATATTTAGAACATTTGTTCTAAATATACGATATAATGACATCCGTGTCAAGAGGGCGGCGATGGCTCCCAATGTAATCACAATGCTTGACTAGCATGATGAATCCTGCTAAACTAACGGCCTGCTCCCTTTGTGCGGGAGCAATTTAATTGCCTGTTTCACTTCCCCATTAAGTATGGCTTTGGTATAATCGTCCTGCTTAAATGGGTGTGCCGACGTAGCTCAATCGGCAGAGCACCCGCCTTGTAAGCGGGCGGTTACGAGT
>DATIUT010000226.1:0-13715 GCA_035466615.1 Anaerolineales bacterium
ACTGTATTGAATCCGATCAAATTATCGTACAAAAATAACTTGCTTCAAAGTGTGGAAAATGAACCAGACGGCGTTTATTTCGGAATGAAAACAAAGATGGTTGATGGATTCATTTGGAAACTTGATATTTGGATTTTAGATAAAAAACAATTCAATGAAAAGTTCGGTGTTTGCGAACACATATTATCGTTATTGACTCCTGAAAACCGTAGAATCATCTTGGAAATAAAAAATGAACTTTGTCATCATCCGGATTACAGAGATAGCATTACCAGTTTTGACATATACAATGCTGTGTTGAAAGAAAGCGTGAAAGATATTAATCAGTTTTGGTTTTACCAAAAGGCTGCCAAAATGACAAAAAACGCCCAACACAGCCTTCTAAGAAACTGAACAAGGCTGTTTTCGAGCGAATTTAGGTTGTCAGGTTAACCAAAACACAGCGCGCACCCGACAAGTGGGATTGCCCAGCGCTCACGCGCCCGGTGGGCGATGTTCGTCTGACGCCCGCCCGATCTGTGGTGTTTTCAAGCATTTCGCGCAGCGTGGCTTTGAGTTTTTCCTGCTCCCAGCTCCCCTCCCCGTCGCCATGCTTCGCGAACGCAAACCGTTAAGCGGCTGAGGATGAAGGATAGTAGAAAATGCATTTTCTCCGAGATAATATTTACCCTTATCTTGTAGATATTTTGGGAAATCCAACACCCATAAAAGAAATTCGTCAAAAGATTATTCCTCTGGCTTATGGAAAAGTCCTTGAGATCGGCATAGGTCCCGGCGCAAACCTCATTCACTACGATACCGCAAGAGTGAGCAAACTCTACGCCCTTGAACCCAATCCAAGCATGATTCGGCTCGCCGAAAAGCAAGTGCTTCAAACAGAGCTAAATGTCGAGTTTCTCGATCTTCCAGGAGAACGTATCCCTTTGGATGACGACACAATTGACACGGTGGTCAGCACCTTTACATTGTGTACGATCCCTGGCATCGTAGAAGCTATTCAGGGTATTAGCCGCGTCTTGAGGCCAGACGGTAAATTTATTTTCTTCGAACTTGGGCTTTCACCTGATCCTTCGGTTCAACGCTGGCAGAAGCGACTGGAGCCGGTTCATCAATGGCTGTTTCAAGGCTTATGCCTGACGCGGGACATTCCTTCTTTGATTTTACAGGGTGGGTTTCAGATCGAGCAAATGGAAACGGCGTACTTAGCCCAATTTCCGAAGTCTTCATCATATTGTTGGTGGGGGACGGCAAATCCGCGTTCGTTACAGCAGAGTGAAGTGTAATGCGCCACCCAACACAGCGTGTACTCGACCGGTGGGAATCGCCGCGCTGTCAGGCACTTTTCTACGTTCAAGCCAGTTCCGTCAAAGCGGCGTTATCTCATCCCACCCGCCAGCGGCCGTGGGAATGCTTCGCGACAGGTAACAAAAGCCATTACTTATTCTTCCACACGGTGAAATTCTTCAAGATCGAACCACCCAGAAACTCGCGCAACAACGAATTATCCGGCACGAGATTCATATCCAGTGGCAGGAACCATTCAAGGAACGCCAGCAGCCGTTTCGCTTCGATGTATTCAGGCGTGCCATGATGCACCTGCAGCAACAATGGCTCGGCAAATGGCTTCAACACCGCCATCTCATATGCCAGCGCGGAGTTGAACATCACATCCGCATTTTCCTGGAACGGGAAGATATGCCGCTTCTCGCCGCGCCGCACTGATTCCCACATTGAAATGGTCTGCCACGCCTTATAGCCGCGTTCCCGCGCATCGCGCACAATGCGCCGGAGGAGTCGTGTGTCAGTGGTGGAGACGCGGTTGTGGCGGTCCAGGTTCAACTGGGTCAGAGCCGAGACATAGATCCTGAATGCCTCGCCGCTCAGACTCTCCGGGATGAGTCTCGGGTCCATGCCGTGGATACCCTCCAGGATGATCGGCTGTCCGCGTTTCAATTGGATGACACTCCCTGCCTCGCTCTTTCCCAGCCTGAAGTTGTATCGCGGCAATTGAACTTCCTCTCCCCGGATCAGACCCTGCAACTGCTCCGCCAGCAACGGAAGATCGAGCGCTTCAATGCTCTCGAAATCGGGTTTGCCGTCCTCACCGAGGGGCGTTTTCTCCCGGCTGAGAAAATAATTGTCCAGTTCGAGAGGGAATGGGGAAATGCCCAGGGCAAGCAATTGAATCGTGAGACGTTTTGAAAAAGTGGTCTTGCCGGAAGAAGATGGCCCGGCGATGAAGATCAAGCGGCTTTTATCGAGTCTTTCGGCAACGATGCGCGCAATGGTCGAAAGGTTCTGTTCGTGGAAGGCTTCAGAGACCAGCACGATCTCATCCGCGCGTCCACTTTCGATGGCTTCATTCAACGAACCGACGTTCTCGATGCCCAAACGCGCCAGCCAGCCCCCATATTGACGGAATGCCGCCAGCAGTTTTGGATACTCAGGCACAGGCTGCAGCTCGTCGGGTTTATGCCTGCGCGGATAGCTCAATGTGAAACCACCATCGGTTACTTTGAGATCGAACACACTCAAATACCCCGTGGACGGCACCATGTAGCCGTGATGATAATCCATGTGATCATCAAGACGATATAACGTCAGGTAATCCTTTTTGCGGTGCTTCAACAACTGGACTTTATCTTCATACCCCTTCGAGCGGAAATACTCGATGGCATCGGTCAATGGAATTTCCCTGCGTTCGAAAGGCAGGTCGGCTTCGACCAGTTTCTGCATGTGGACTTTCAGCGCTTCGATCTCAGACGCAGATAACTGTCCGCGCCCAGCCACCTGACAGTAATACCCGCCCGACGCAACAGAATGATCCACGTACAGAGTCCCCTCGGGGAACAGGTCAGTAAAAGCCTTTTCCAAAAGGAAGGTCAATGAGCGGCGATAGATGCGCGCACCGTCGGCTGAATCCATCAACACCGGTTCGACCTTTGATTCCATTTTTATGGGATATGTCAATTCGCGCAGTTCACCATTAACGACCGCCCCAACAAGCAATGTTTCATGCTCAATGGCAGACAGGAACTCCCCCACCATTACCCCTCGCGGGCCGGATAATACGCGCCCATCGGGAAGATGAATCTCGACTTCTGAGCGCGGGGAAATTATTTTTACTTTTTCTTTCATCATTTCAATTCTGCCCAGTGCAAGCCTTCCTCTTTCAGCATCTGTCAAAGGTCAAAAGCCGAATGACCCTTGACCCTTGACAGAAGTTTCTCCGGCTTATGCGCGAACTCTTCCAGCGGGATTTCCCTGTTCGTCAAAGCCATCAATGTTTCGGTCAGGACCTTGTTCACAGGAGTCGGCACGTTGTATTTTCCGCCCGCATGTACAACCGCACCGTGCAAATATTCCACCTCGCTCTTGCCGCGGCCGGAGTGCAGGTCAATGTGAAAGGACGGCATCTTGGCGCCGCGTCCCGCGCCCGCGGCACGGCCAAGGAATGGCTTCGAGAGCCACAAAGGCAACTTTGTGGCAAATGCCAGCGCACGGACCGGTGTGCCCGGTAAATCCACGACCTCCAATCCCTGTGCCTGCATCACCGCCAGACATTCCTTCAACATAGCAATTTCAACTTTATATAAATCCCTGTTCGCAAAGACCTCCCCTGCGGTCATATCCAAAATGGCGGAGGTGGGATTTGCGATGAGGTTGGTCAGCATCTTCGACCATTTCATCGAAGCCGCATCTTCGAAGAGACGTGAGTTTAGGAATGCCTTATTGAGTGCATCGTTCAATCTCTCTGAGAGCGGATGTCCCTTGGCTACTCCGACGCCGCGCAATTTCTCAAGGACAATGTCACCCGCGCCGCGGCGACCGATGGCAGTGGTCACTGTGCCGTAGATGACCTTGTCTTCACCGAGGGCATCAGCAATCGCAGGCTCGTTCGCAACTCCGTTCGACAGACACAGGATCGGCGGCATTTTGTCCGCGAAGGGTTTGATGCCCTCCAGCGCGGCCTGGGTGTCGAACGATTTCAGGGCAAACAGGGCCAGATCAAACGGTCCGTAACGAAGCGCTTCTTCCAGTGAAGAAACGATCACAAAGGCAGATGAGACCAATAGCGAGGCATCCCTCGTCTGGCGGCGTGCATCCAGAGTGAGATCAAGCCGCATACCCTTTTCACGCAGCTCCTCCACCACCTTTTGTTGTTCCACAAAAACAACCTGATGTCCCGCCAGCGCGAGACTGCCGCCAATGTACGTGCCGATGGCGCCCGCACCGAATGTGAGCACTTTTATCTTGTTGTTAATGTGACTTTGCGATTCAGATAATGCCATGTTTACTCTTGTTTCAGATTTTTTAGATGCGCGCGGTCGTTCACCGCATCGATCGCCCAGCGATGCTGGTGTGGATAATAGATGACACGTGAAAAAGCTGTGTTTTCGAATCGAAAACGCACGCCCGACGGGTCAACATGCGGAGCGACCCCTGTGACGGCGTGCATCACCTGGTTCAACATGCCGCCGTGCGAAACGATCAGATAACTGCCGGCGGGGCGTTTCAACAGATTATGTAGAGCCTGCCCCGCGCGAAGGTACAAAGCCCAGTCGCCTTCGCCATCACCGCCGATGGAATCATATGGCGTTATGTACGGAGGTCTCGGCTTTTGGCTGACCTCCTCAGCGGTCAGTCCCTCCATTTCGCCAATGGCGCGTTCCAGCCAGATCGAGTCAAATTCCACCTTGACTTGTAGCGCCGAAGCAATGATCTCCGCCGTTTCCCTTGCGCGCCCCAACGGACTGGAGAGCGCCAGATCGAACTTCACGTTTTCAGTCTTCCATCTTTCGGCAAGGGCGTTCGCCTGTGCAAGTCCCTTTTCGGTGAGCGGATAATCGGACTGTCCCTGCCAGCGTGATTGTGCGTTGCCAAGCGACTCGCCATGACGCAGAAACACAAATTGATAAACGGGTTTTTCGCCCGAATTCATTCCACCCTCTTCTTCAGGTGATACACAGGTCGTTGTTTCACCTGCTGGAAAATATAGCCGATATACACTCCGATAAATCCAAGCACGATCAGGATAACTCCGCTGGCGATCAATACAACAAACATCAGGGAACTCCAGCCCGGCGCAAGCGCGGACGTATCGCCTTTAAGCCAGAAGGAATACACATAGATCATCTCGAGCCCGGCGAGACAAAGGAACAGAATCCCCGCGCTCATGCCGATGTATAACGGCACGAGTGAAAACGAGAAGATCGCGTCCATCGCAAGGCGAAACATCTTGCCAAGCGAATACTTCGACCTGCCCGCAACCCGTTTCGTCTCGTGATAAGGCAGAATGACGCTGCGATAGCCCATGGCCGAGACCATGCCGCGCAGGAAGCGGTGATATTCGGGCATGGATTTCAACGCGTCCACCGCCTGACGGCTCATGCCGCGAAAATCCGCCGCTCCGGGCACCATTTGTGTGCCGCTGATGTTATTGATCAACCTGTAAAACACCGACGAAGTCACCTGCTTGAAGGAAAAAGCCCCGCTCTCCTCCATCCGTTGCGCCTGCACAATGTCATATCCCTGTTCGAACAACCCGATCATTTGCAGGATCAACTCGGGCGGGTGCTGTCCGTCCGCATCCATTGAAATGACAAAGTCGCCTTGCGATGCATCGAGTCCTGCAGTCAACGCGGCTTGATGCCCAAAATTGCGGGATAGCTCCAGCACGACGATCCGTTTATCCTTCTTTGCAAGCACCTTGAGAGATTCAACGGTGCCATCCTCCGAGCCGTCGTCAATATAATAAATCCTGAACTTGTGTGAGGATGCGTCAATGACCTTGCAGACATCCACATACGTCCGTTCGACCACCCCCTCCTCATTGAAAACAGGGATGACAAGGTCAATGTTGATTTTGGACTTCCTGGGAGACATAGGGAACTATTCTACCACCCGCTTCACAACCTGACCCCAAACCTGTCCGCCAAAATGGACAGCGTGCGCGCCACATCAGCTTCTCTCTCCTCCTTCGTCCAACCGAGGATGTCGGCGAACACCCCAGCCAGTTCATCCAGCGTCTCCCGTGAGAGACGCCCCAACATCGCCAGCATGGAGCGCCGCAGGATAAAGTCGTCAATATGGAAGACCTTTTCATGCGAAATGATGAAGAGAATCTCACGCAGGGAATAGTCGGGCAGTGTCTTGAGCAATCGATCCGTGCCGGCGTTCATGAAGGTGGCAAAGGCTTCGGCGCGTGTACCATACCTTTCAAACAATACCCTCAAACGTTCGCGCGCCACACCCGTCCAGGCAGAGAGGCTTTCGATCTGTCTCTGCATGTCGCTCGAAGCGGGCAGATACCCGCGTCCGCCGCCGATGGCAAGGGAGCGCGTGTCTCTTGTCCGCTTGACACCGAGAAACTCAAATGCTTTATCCGCTGTTTGTTCAGAGAATGCGCGGAAGGATGTCCACTTGCCGCCGACAAGGGAATAGACCGGGAAGGCGAGGTTCGTCCATTCACCGCTGAGCACTTCGATGCTGTGATCACGCGAGATCTGGGAAGTGGTCTTCGCACCGGAATGGGGTAGCGGACGAACGCCCGAGAATCGGAAAACGATATTTTGGTGCGTCAGGCTTATGTCAGGAAAGACGCGTTTCACCATGTCGAGGAAATAATCGATCTCCTGCTCCGTGCAAGTAACGCCTTCCGGGGAATCGACGGGAATATCCGACGTGCCAATCAACACCCGGTCATATAACGGGAAGATGAGCACGATGCGACCGTCGTTATTCTCGAAAAAGAATTCATGGTCGCCAATGACCTCACGGAGCAGGTCGTGCCTGACAACGATGTGCGAACCCTTCGTGCCGCCAATGAAACGGGACGACAAACCAAGTTTACGGTTGGACACATCGATCCACGCGCCCGAGGCGTTGATGACAAGTTTCGGTTTGATATCGAAATTCTCATCGGTAAGTTCATCGCGCAGGATGATGGTATCCTCCATCCCGCCGACCATGTTCATATAGTTGAGGGCATGCGCGTGGGAGTTTTCCTGCTCGGCATCGAGCATCACTTCGATGGTTAATCGTTCCGGATTCAGGATCGCACCATCATAATAAACAGCAGTATTTACAATTTCGGGGTTGAGATGAGCCCACTTCTTAAGCGATTTTTTTCTTGAGAGGAAAACATGCCTTGGGATAGCACGCTGTTTTCCTGTGTAGGCATCGTACATCAACAAACCAAGTTTGATGACCAGTGAACCGCGTTCGGATGGCTTGTCAAGTTTGCCAAAAAACTTCAATGGGGCATTCAGCAATCCTGAAAGTCTTTTGAAAATGGGAATGGCAGTGGGAAGGGGCTTCACAAGGTGCGGTGCATTTTGGATCAGTAGATTACGTTCGCGCACAGCCTCGCGCACGAGACGGAACTCACCGTTCTCGAGATAACGAATCCCCCCATGCGCCATGTGCGAAGAAGCCGCCGAGCCGCCGGAACAAAAATCCGCGCGTTCGACGAGCAACACATCCACTCCGTTCAACGCAAGTTCACGGAACACACCGATCCCGTTGATGCCTCCGCCGATGATTAACACCGAGATTTCGGGGTTTTTCCTGAGACGAGATAGTACTTCTTGTCGGTTCATAATTTATTTTACAGCTCTGACAGGTTTCAAAAACCCATCAGGTTTCCTCGATCAATCAACCCAATCGAATGCCCTTGTTACTGCCTTCTTCCAACCTGAGTATAACTTCTTTCGCAAATCCTTGTCCATTGCAGGTTGCCACTCCTTGTCCCTGCCCCAATTGGCGCGCAGTTCGTCATAATCCTTCCAAAAGCCGACGGCAAGCCCCGCCGCGTAGGCCGCGCCGAGTGCAGTCGTTTCCGCCACCCTCGGGCGGATGACCGGTACATCCAGCACATCCGCCTGGAACTGCATGAGCAATTCATTGAACACCATCCCTCCGTCCACTTTGAGGGCGGTCAACTTCACGCCCGAGTCGGCTTCCATTGCGTCCAGTACTTCGCGCGTCTGATACGCGGTGGCCTCGAGCGCGGCGCGTGCGATATGCCCCTTGTTGATGTAACGTGTCATCCCCACAATCACGCCTCGCGCTGATGATTTCCAATACGGGGCGTACAATCCCGAAAACGCAGGGACAAAATAAATGCCGCCATTATCCTCCACTGATTTTGCCAGCGTTTCCACCTCCGCCGACGATTGGATCAGTCCCAGGTTATCCCTCAGCCACTGGATCAATGCGCCCGTGATCGCGATGGAACCCTCGAGCGCGTACACAGCTTTTTGCTCACCGATCTTGTATCCCAATGTCGTGAGCAATCCCGATTTCGATGGGACGGGTTTCCCGCCCGTGTTCAACAACATGAAACAGCCTGTGCCATACGTGTTCTTCGCCTCGCCCGGGTTAAAACAAGTCTGACCAAATAACGCGGCGTGCTGGTCGCCGAGGTCGCCGGAAACCGGCACACCCTGCAGGGGCGCAATATGTTGCGCCCCTGCCCTGCCATAAATTTCAGATGACGATTTGATTTCCGGCAACACCGCACGCGGAATATCCAGGATGCCTAAAATCTCATCGTCCCAATCCAGCGTATTGATATTCATCAGCATCGTGCGCGAGGCGTTCGTCACGTCTGTGATGTGCTCACCGGTCAGATTCCAAATGAGCCATGTATCAATATTGCCAAACAACAGGTCCCCGTTTTCGGCTTTTGGGCGCGCGCCGTTCACATTGTCGAGAATCCATTTCAGCTTGGGACCAGAGAAATAAGTGGCAAGAGGCAGGCCGGTCTTGAGTCGGAAGCGCTCCTGTCCGCCATCCCGGGACAATTCATTGATGATTCCATCCGTCCGCGTATCCTGCCAGACAATGGCGTTATAAATTGGCTTACCTGTATTCTTATCCCAAACAACCGTCGTCTCGCGTTGGTTTGTAATTCCAATCGCGGCAATATCTTTAGGTGAAACGCCGCTTCTCTCCAACGCACCGCGCATCACTTCCTGCGTGCGTGCCCAAATCTCGAGCGGATCATGTTCCACCCAGCCGGGCTTGGGATAAATTTGCTGGTGTTCCTTCTGGTCAACGGCAATGACATTTCCCCCATGATCGAAAATCATGAAACGAGTGCTGGTCGTACCCTGGTCGATCGCGGCGACGTATTTTGACATGTTCACCTTCCAACAATTTTCCCCATTGTATAACAAAATCGCGCGGGGATTTCAGGAGATTCAACGACCCGCAAGGTGACATTCGTTATATTCGTCTTTTTGAATGTGTCGCTATAATATATTCAGGTTCATGAATATGAAAAAAAACGTTTCGCAAATTTCCAGACAAATCGCCTCACCGCTCACCGCCATCGCTTCGCCGCAACGCATCGCCATACTGCTCCTGATCGGCAGAGGTGAAGCCTGCGTGTGCCATCTCGAAGCATCGCTTGGATGGCGGCAGGCTAACATCTCCCAACATCTGATGGCGCTCCGCAAAGCAGACATTCTGCAAGATCGACGCGAAGGCCGTTACATCTTCTATCGCCTGAAGGACGCCTCCATACTTGGCCTTATAACTGCTTCCGCCACCCTGAGCGGACTCTCCGCTGAAACCGTCTCTGCATTAATCAATACGCAAGTCAATCCTTCGTGTGAATGCCCCCAGTGTTCACCGGTATTGATCTCTGTTGAAAACCTAAAGGCCGCATGAACATTTTTTCCTTCTTAACAGAATTACTTTACGGCGGGTTGGGAAACCTTGCCTCCTATCTCGCGGCGCATGTGCTTTTATGTTTGCTGCCCGCCTTCTACATCGCAGGCGCAATGACCGCGCTGATCCCAAAAGAAACCGTCACTCGCTTTCTGGGGCGCAACACGCCCAAATTCATATCCTATCCCGCCGCAGCATTGGCGGGCTCGGTATTGGCTGTATGCTCCTGCACCATTGTGCCGCTCTTCGCCGGCATCTATAAGAAAGGCGCAGGGATCGGTCCAGCCATCACTTTTCTGTTCTTTGCCCCTGCCGCCAACATTCTCGCGTTGATCTACACGGGCGGGGTCATCGGCGTTGACCTGGCAATGGCCCGTCTGACTCTGTCACTCGCGTTTGGAATCGGCATTGGTATGATCATGGCGCTCATCTTCCGCCATGAAGATGTGGAGCATGACAAAGTCACCGACACGATGTTTGCCGCGCAGGGGAAAATGCGCCGCGTAGCTTTGATCTTTCTGCTTGTGCTTGTTTCACTTTTACTTTCAGGTACACTCAAAGTCGGATTATTGACGAACACCTATGCCACGGTCACCATCCCCGTTTCCGGCATGGACCGGTTCCAGAATTTTCTTTATAACCTGGTTCCGTACGATGCCAGCCGAGGCGAAGAAGGGGTCACTGCACAAGGTGCCTTTCTCATTGGCTTGCTGATACTCATCGGGCTGGCTTCGTGGAAAGGCATCGAATACATCCACGAAGGCTTCAACCGCTGGACATGGACATCACTCGGCCTGGTGGGGCTCACCCTTTTGGTTGCCGCGGTCGGCATGTCCCCGCACCCGGGTGGACTGGATATTCTTATTAACGGAAAGTTCCTCGGGGTCTTGATTGCCATCGCAGTCCTTGGCTGGCTTTTGAAAACCAAACTCGCCGAAGACGAAACCCGCGACTTTCTGTGGGAGTCCTGGAAGTTCGTCAAGCAGATTTTTCCGCTGCTTGTGGTTGGTGTATTTGCGGTGGGTGTCATCCGCGTACTGATCAAACCCGAATGGATTGAAACACTGGCTGGACAAAACACCCTGCTGGGCAACATGGCGGGTGTAGTCTTCGGCGTTTTTATGTATTTTCCCACCCTCGTCGAAGTGCCGATCGCCAACATGTTCCTCAGCCTCGGCATGCACCGCGGGCCGCTTCTCGCCTACCTCATGGCGGACCCCGAACTCAGCCTGCAAAGTATATTGATCACCGCCACCATCATTGGTCGCTTCAAGGCCTGGGTATATGTGGGTTGGGTTGCACTCTTCAGCACACTGGCTGGGCTCATCTATGGCGCATGGGTGGATGGTGCAAGTATCGGTCTGGTTTCCCTATATTTATTTGTCTTCCTTGCGCTACTTTCAGGAACCTTGTGGTTTGTCAATCTTCGTAATACCTCAAAAATGGCAATAACACAATAATCCACATCTTAAAAGGAGTTTTCCATGCTTACCATCAAAGTTCTCGGTTCCGGCTGTGCCAACTGCAAGCGCGTAGAGCAAATTGCCCGCAAAGTCGTGGAGGAAATGGCGCTTGAGGCCGAAATCATCAAGGTGACCGATTACAATGACATCACGGCATACAACGTTCTCTCCACACCTGGCCTGGTCATCAACGAAAAAGTGGTTTCATCGGGACGCATTCCCACGCCGGCCGAAGTCACCACCTGGCTGGCAAATGCGCTTGAGAGCGCGTGAAGATGAAATGGGTTTTGAATGAGATGATGGGTCATACCGTCCACTCATGACATGATCACGATAAAACTCATGGGAACACCCGTCTGCCGCCGCTATCAACGAATGCGGGATATGGTTGCTAATGAGGCCGAACGGTTGGGTATTCCCATCGAACTTGATGAAATTAGTGATACGGAACAACTCTCGCAAATCAACCCGCTTAGCCTGCCGCGACTATACATCGGTGATGAACTGGTTGCTTCACAAAATCCACCTAAAGCACAGGTATTGGAACAGGTATTATTGTCAAAGTTGTGACCACGGCAATCTCATCTGCCATATCGAGATAAAGGTCTGACGCGAGGTCTTCATGTTGATTGAAAAATATGACGTCGAAGTATTCACTCCGATATGAGTTTTAACCAACTGACAACAAAAATGCACGAATTACTCAAATCATATTCTCGAACGGAGGCAGCATGACACAAGAACCCCGCAAACAACTTTCCTTCCTTGACCGCTACCTGACCCTGTGGATTTTCCTGGCAATGGCGGTGGGCGTGGGCATCGGCTTTCTCTTCCCAAAAGCCGTCGCGGACTTCAACACAGCGGTTTCTGTCGGCACAACCAACATTCCGATTGCGATCGGCCTGATCCTGATGATGTACCCGCCACTGGCAAAAGTGCATTATGACGAACTGGGCGACGTGTTCCGCGACTGGAAGATCCTCGGTCTCTCGCTCATTCAGAACTGGGTGATCGGCCCTGTTTTGATGTTTGCACTGGCGATCATTTTCCTGCGCGGCTACCCTGAATACATGACCGGGCTCATCCTCATCGGTCTGGCACGTTGCATCGCAATGGTCATTGTGTGGAATGAGCTGGCAAAAGGCGACACCGAATACGCGGCGGGACTGGTGGCATTCAACAGCATCTTCCAAGTTCTGTTCTACAGCGTTTACGCCTACATATTCATCACAGTCCTTCCTACATGGTTCGGCATGACCGGCAACATCGTGGACATCACCATCGGCGAGATTGCAAAGAGTGTTTTTATATATTTGGGGATTCCGTTCATCGCGGGATTCCTGACTCGCTTCGTCCTTGTCCGCGCAAAAGGCAAGGGCTGGTATCACAAGGTCTTTGTGCCGAAGATCAGCCCAATGACATTGATCGCCCTGCTCTTTACCATCGTGGTCATGTTTTCACTCAAGGGTGATGTGATCGTGGAATTGCCGCTCGATGTTGTCCGCATTGCCATTCCGCTCTTGATCTATTTTGTGGTGATGTTCCTCGTCTCATTCTTCATGGGACGCACTGTTGGAGCGGATTATTCCAAAACCGCTACTCTCTCATTCACAGCCGCAAGCAATAACTTTGAACTGGCAATCGCAGTGGCTGTGGCTGTCTTCGGCATCAACTCCGGCGCGGCTTTCGCGGCGGTGATCGGTCCGCTGATCGAAGTACCCGTGATGATCGGACTTGTGAACGTGGCGTTCTTTTTCCAGAAAAGATATTTCGGCTGAGTAGTTTCAGTCCCTCCTGAAATACCCGCCAGATGATGTCCCGGCCAAACAACAAAAGTCCCCGTCAAATTGACGGGGACTTTTGTTGTTCTATTTCTTCGATGCCTTGCGTGCCGCAGGTTTGCGGGCCGTCTTTTTCACCGGTTTTTCAACGGCAGGTGTTTGTTTTACCTCTTCAACTTCCTCAATTTCAGTCGCATCCTCGTCGATCGTGACAAACTCATATTTTAAGAAGCGATATACAAGCACCGCCAAAACTGAACCAGCGAACGGTCCCACAAAATAGATCAAATAGAACATGGGGTTCTGAATATCTATTTTCCCCACTTCAATGGCCGAAGTGAAGATCGCGGGACCAAAGGAACGTGCAGGGTTCAAAGAAGCACCAGTCAATGGGCCGCCCGCCAGAATGGCAATCGCCAATGTGAGGCCGATCCCCAAACCGGCAAATTGACCTGCCTTGCCATCCACAGCCATGTGCAACACTGCATTGACAAGGAAGAAGGTCAACAGGGCTTCCAATCCCATTGCGTAATAGGAATAATCACTCGTTAACAGACCGGTTGTGGCCATGCCTGAAAAAACATTTGGGTCGAGAAGGTCCAAAAACATTTTCAGCAAAAACGCGGCGACGCTCGCGCCGGACAATTGTGCGACCCAATACACAACCGTTTCGCTCCATTTTATAGTTCCATTGATGGCAAGTCCAAGGGTAACAGCCGGGTTAACATGCGTCCCCGAAATATGGCCAAAGGCATAAATAAATACCGCCAATGTTAACCCATGAGCCAACGCA
>DATIUT010000227.1:0-5882 GCA_035466615.1 Anaerolineales bacterium
TAAAGCTTGGGCAATCACGCCAAATCCGGTCGAACCCAATTCTTCAAACTCACCATCGTGCGCCTGCATGATGGTTTCGTAGTCCGCAATGCCCTCAAAGAAAAGGCTGAGTGCATAACCAACGGGATGCTGGGCTTCTTCCTCTGTTGGGGCAATACTTACTTCCAGCCCGGTAACTGCCCCGTCCACTGTTCCATCGCTATTGCATACTGTTTCAGATGTAATGATGCCAAGTGTCGCCGCGGTTTCCTCATCAACAGGGACGGTCTGCGATGTTCCATCTTCAACTGTGACAGTGACAAGAAAAGTGATTGCGCCGGTGGTTTGATCCGTTTCACAGGTCACTGTGTCCACTGTGCCGGTGATGTTGCCCTCCTGCAAGGCAGGCGCCGCAAATGCAGTTCCCACTTGGGCGGTCAACATTGTGATTGTCGCCACCAAAATGATTGCGATTTTTAAGTTTTTCATGGTTTACTCTCCTGATCTCTACCTAATTCTACAGAATATTGACCTACATATCAAACACATGGTACGCATCCACATATCAAATTTGCAAGGAATGGCTATGACCATTCCACTGTTTTCGTATAGTTATTTTTACCGGGCATAAATTTTTCATACTCTCCACGATACTCTTGGGGCATGAGTTCTGCGATCCGTATCATCATTTCATCGGCGATCTGCTGGCGGATTTCGCGTGTCATTTTTGCGCCATTCAATTCCAATTTGAAAGGTTTGCCGACCCTCATGTGGAAGTCGGTACGCTTGAGGCGTGGAAGATTTTTCAGAAAATTTTCCCCGCCCCAGTGTACAACCGGCAGAATTGGCGCTCCTGAGTGAACAGCCAGAAGTACCGCTCCGGGGTGGGCACGTTTTAGCCTTCCGGTCTTATTGCGGGTTCCTTCAGGGGCGATTCCGAAAACGTATCCATCATCAAGAGCCTTCATGGCTTTTTTAAGGGCGGATGTATCTCCCTCTCCGCGCCTGACCGGGATTAAACCCCAAAGGTTGAACAACCAGTTCAAAAACACATTATCCCATGATTCGATCTTTGCCCAGGCGGTGATCGGGCGAGTTGCCAGTTGCCCAAAATAAACGGCTACCTCAAGTTGGCCGGTGTGATTCGAGATCACGATCAACGGCCCCTTTTGAGGTATCTTATAAAGGTCCGGAGCGTCGATTCGGCAAAGGATTTCTGTGCTGAACTTTACGAGGATTCTGACGAAATTATATAGCATTGATTGTGTCCAGTTTCATATTTTGGGGCCAATTTTTCACAATACTTCTGCTTGCCATCTTGCATAGTCTTCCGGCGTGTCAAGGTCGGCCAGGATGTTTGGATCGTCCATGACAACATATTGGATCTCGTTTCGGTGGGCATTCAGGAAGTCGCGTGGTGATTGTGGGGATTTCATAGCTAAAAGTGTGTCCCACAATGGACGCGCCACCAGCCAGGGGTGTCCTCTTCGCATTTCATAACTCGGCACCACGATGTTGGACCCTGTCAAACGGAAAGCCTCACATACCATCCTCACGCTTCTTTCCCGGACTTGAGGCTGGTCGCCCAAACCGATCAGCAACGCCTGTGTCTGAGGCGTTGCCGCCCGGACTCCGCATTGGATTGACGAGAGCATTTCAGCCGAGGCATACTCCTGGTTATAGACAATCCTGACATCATGATTTAGCATAAGCCTCTCCACTTGTTGCCTCGCGCCGCCTGTGATTACCAGAATATCCTCGAGTCCGGCGCTCTGAAAAACCGAGATGACGTGTGCCAACACAGTCCCGTTACCCCAGGGCAATAACATTTTGGGTTGCCCCATGCGTTTCGATTCGCCCGCCGCAAGGATGATCGCCGAGATCATAGGTCTCCGTTTGAGATCAACCTCTGATATTGTTCGGGTGTGTCCACGTCCAGTAACAGGCTGTCGTCGTGCCAGGGCAGGTATTCGACGCGGTGTATATAGAATACTGCCCTCCCGCCAGTGTCGCCTTTAATGTCCATCAGATCTGGAAATGTCACATGATCGAACAAAATAGGATTCCCGCGCCTCTCGCTTACCATCGGCGCAACAATTGGATGCAATTCCTCTGCGTGTTTTTCTTTTAGCGCATGAATTACAGCCGCGCTGACTTGAGGTTGATCTGCAAGAAGGAAAACGACTCCTCCAACTCCATTGAATTTTGGGGAGGCGTCACTTCGTGACGATGGAGGCTGTGTGAGGGCGAGAATCCCCTCCCTGATCGAACTTCCCTGACCGCTTCTCCAGTTTCCGTTTCGCGCGATTATTAAATCCAGATCGCTAATTACAGCTTCAACCTGTTCGGAATTTGCGCCCGTCACAACAATGACAGGTGAAAGACCGGCATGCAGCGCCGTTTGCGCAACTGCGCGTACAAATGGCTGACCCTTCCAGCCCAGCAATTGTTTCGGTTCACCAAAACGCGCGGACTTTCCCGCGGCAAGAATGATGCCCGCGATGGGTTCATGGACGGCATATAGTTTTTCATTGGCAAGGCTTGCAACAACAACCGATTGATAATCCGACAACAAGGATTGTGTCATTGTATGGGCAGTGGATTGAAGTTCCGGCGTATCTGCCTGGTTGAGCATGACGATCCTTCTTGCGTTTTTGGGTATTTTTCTCAAGCCGCCTTCGGGATGAGTCAATACCCTGACGATTGCATTGGATGAAATTGCCTCCTCGTTTTCCAGCCTGCTAAATTTTGAATAAGCGTCAGCGCGATGTACGAATTCATCTGTCAACGGCTTCCCTAAACCCATTAATCCAGCCGCATGCACGACTATATCCGCAAATTCGGGAATGGGCGGCTCGTGGTCTGCCCACGCCTTGAGTGGTTTTTGGCGTGACCCATCCGCCTCGATCAGCAAGGGGATGGAATGGCTTTTACAGTAATGATGAAGCCAGATCAGTAATTCATCATTGATTGGTTTTACCCGGTCGCCCTCCGGTTTTCCTGTTATCAGAAGGACACCTTGAAAACCATCCTCACTCTCTTCCAGTGAATCTGCCTCTGTCGAAATGTGTCTATCCGCGAATTGAATTTGCCACGCCCCCAGATGTGTTGTGGCGGTAACGATCACTCTCGACTGCAACTCCCGTGCCAGTTTGAATATTGCAGTGGTTTTTCCTCCTGCACCGATAAAGGCAACGCAGGAGGATGGTTCCATTCGAAAGGCGCGTGCAAGCGTCAAACTCATACCCAGAATTATACATCCTTCAATTCGACTTCATCTCCAAGTAAGGTATAATAGTTTCGCCTCGTTCGTTGGAGGCGAGAAAAATCACATCAAGGCATTGTAATGGCAGGCGAACCCCTTATTTCATCCGACTATTGGAAAAACCTTCAAATCACATCGCAGGATATTGAATTCCTGCATAACCACCTTTTTGAAACCGAAACCCCTTTAACAACCCGCGAACTTGCGGTGGTATTGATTCACGAGCGCAACCGGGCCGAACATCTGGCGGTGCAACAACGCAGACAGGCTGGCGGTAAAGTTTACGCCCCAAAGGAAAGTTTTCAGACTGGCGATGGACTTGTCTTTCCCGCATTGGATTGGAAACATGGGAAGGTCATGAATGTCCGCGCAGGGAATAACCTTGACTTGGGCGAATTTGACGTTCTCACTGTTCAAATGGAAGATGGTGCCGAGCAGCTCTTCGCGTCAAGACTGGCGGCTCATGTCCTGAACGAGGAACCTGCTTCTGTTGAAGGAGACAACTTCGATGTTGACGCCATCCTGCGCACCAGCGGGCACGTCCTCGATAAGAGACTTGAAGCGTCTTTGCAAACGGATGAAAATATTGTCCGTATCGCTGGCCGCTGGTTCCCGCGTGCCCTGCTGATAGATGTCAATGTAGGACATCTCAATTTGGCAGAAGCAGTCTTGGACATGTCCGGAGGCGAACCGCTTCCTACATCCGCATTATTGAAGGATGTGTCGCTTCCCGAGGGAGTCAATCCCAAACTGGCGGAATTCTCACTCAATCTTGCCCTGCAGGAGGATGGTCGCTTCGATGAAGTAGGTCCGGCGGGGAAAGTTCTTTGGTGTTTATACAGGCTCGAACCGGAAGAGGTCCGTGAAGTGCCATTTCATTTGAAGTATGTGCCGATTGAGTATGACAAATCTGCTCTCGATGATCAAATGGTCGCTTTGGAGAAACAGCTTGACGATGAGTTGAGCGATGATTATCAGGCAGGTGACGAAGAGGTGCAGGGCGTCACGATTTCGTTGATCTATCCTCATCTGCGGGCCGGTACATTACCGCTTTCAAAACGTGTCCATTCGTTGTTGCCAACCGCATACGAGTCGCCGCGAGTCCGTTTTACGCTGGTTGACGGGAAGACAAAACAAAAAATGCCCGGCTGGGTTGTACGCGAACATAAATATGTATATGGATTGCAGGACTGGTATAAGGCGAATGATCTCATGCCTGGGAGTCTGGTCAGTATTCGGAAGGGCGAAAAACCAGGCGAGGTCATTATCGAGGCGAAGACCCATCGCTCCACAAAGGACTGGCTTCGGACGGTGATTGTCGGTGCGGATGGAGGCGTGGTGTTTGCCATGTTGAAGCAGTCCATTTCTGCAGAGTTCAATGATCGTATGGCGTTTGCAATCCCCTCGTTCGAAGCCGTGGATCAGATATGGAAGCAGGAAGCGCGCCGTCCGTTCGAGCAATTGGTTGTAAACATGATCCGTGAGGTGTCCAAACTGACACCGCAGGGGCACGTCCACGCGCAGGAATTATATTCAGCCATCAACATCATCCGGCGTGTGCCGCCAGCTCCTTTGTTTGCCCTGCTGGCGACCAAATCGGAGATAGCACACGTCGGGGACCTGCATTTTAGAATCCGCGAGTAGGAGAGAATTGAAAATGCCCGAAGGCAAACGAACCAGCCTTGTCAAACCCACTGTGGCCACACCTTTTCATATAGACTTTGACTGGTGGCAAAAGAGCGAGCGCGACTGGCATGTTTATTTACGTTCCCTGCTGTGCGCAGAGCACCGGGAAGCATTTGCAAATGTGGAGGAAGGGCAGATGATTGACTGGGTCGATCCGGTTACTGCCGAAGTCAAGCCTGTGGAAGGTGTGCAGAACACGCTGATGTCGCATTGTGTCAAACAGCCCGACTTCCTGACCGAGCAAACTGCCCTGGTGGAAGCCGTCTTCCGCCTGTTCCTTACCAATGGTAATAATCCCATGTCTTCGGAGGAATTGGGCAGTCGCTTGCACCGTCCCGCCATGACGATCTTGCGAACTCTGGCGGGCGCGCGCGTGTATAAGGGAATCAGACCTGTCACCAATTAGGAATTGATTGGGGGCGTGTTTGTCTGCTTTGCAAGGTCGTAATACAATTGGATAAAGCCCTCGTAGCTCAATGGACAGAGCACCAGCCTTCTAAGCTGTTGGTTGTGGGTTCGATCCCCGCCGAGGGCGCAGATATAGGGGAAAAAGCACCGTCATGTCTCGGATATGGCGGTGTTACAATTTAAGTAGTACAACGGTATACCTTAACAAGATGAAGTTATTGGGCTAAACAAAAAGATTAGGCTCATTTGTTGTATTGTGCGCGTCTATGAGATATTTTCTTCTTATTGAGCAACAGCCTTTTCAGTTATGGTTACCTTTTCTTTTTCGGAGGAACGAACAATGCCATGCATACTTTGCGTGTAGCAATTGATTGGTATATACCTGATACCTGTCAAGCATTATGAAATTGGTCTACAGCATCAAGGGTTTTCCGCTTCAAGCTCTAAAAGCGGCTTGCTCCTGCCGCATACCAGATAAAATTCTTGTTGTTGCTTGAACCTCCACTGCAAATGTCCTGCGCAATTTCTGCCTGAAATTTAGATT
>DATIUT010000228.1:0-3152 GCA_035466615.1 Anaerolineales bacterium
ACTTTCTTTGGAAATTCTGCATCTATTGGTGGCGGAGGAATTAATAACCGTGGTTCATTGAACCTCACTAATGTAACAATATCTAATAACACCGGTTCCTCAGGCTTTGGCGGTGTATATAACGCGGGCATATTGGGAGGAATAGAGCTTCCCATCCGCCGGGGCAAGGTCAAGTGATTGACCGGTAAGGACAATTCCCTTGTCTTTGAG
Source organism: Anaerolineales bacterium (assembly GCA_035466615.1). Lineage (GTDB taxonomy): Bacteria > Chloroflexota > Anaerolineae > Anaerolineales > Villigracilaceae > Defluviilinea. Next base: position 211 of record DATIUT010000228.1, read on the forward strand.
TTGTTTTTTGAATTCGTCGGTAGTAAGGTCCACCCGATATCCGGGAATGGACTCCAACTTATCAAGCGTTCCGCCGCTGAACCCAAGCCCGCGGCCGGACATTTTGCCAACGGGCAACCCGCAAGCCGCCACGATTGGAAGGACAGCCAGACTGGTCTTGTCTCCCACGCCGCCCGAGGAATGTTTGTCCACAGCCAGGTCAACCACATCGCTCAAATCCAGCATCTGCCCGGAATGAGCCATCGTGAGAGTCAGGTTTGTGGTCTCCTGTGCAGTCATCCCCTTGAGAACGACCGCCATCGCAAATGCGGACATCTGATAATCAGGAATATCTCCCGAAGTAAAACCGTTTATAAAAAACCCGATCTCGTCACGGCTGAGCTCATTTCCATCGCGTTTTTTGATGATGATATCCACTGCGCGCATAGGATTCTCCTAAAATCCAATTCTATTGTATCGCAAAGCGACGGCAGATATTAAAGGCAACGAATTAAAATAAAAAACCGCAGATATAAATCAGATCTGCGGTCAACCATCCACACTTCCGATCAATTCTTTACCAGCTTATACCCACCTGTTGAGTCTTGAACCGTCCACCCCAAAGCGGCGATCTCATCGCGCAACCTGTCTGATTCAGACCAATTCTTTTCCGCGCGGGCGTCGAGACGCTTTTCCGCCAAAGCAATGACTTGATCAGACGGCCTGTCATCCTCAGGTGAAGGCGCGTTAACGACCATGTCCCAAACCTGTGAAGGGATGCCGGCCTGGATGGGGTCGGGCAATTGGATATCGCCGATTTCGCTGAGGGGAAATTTCATCCCTGCCGGATGCATGATCGGGTCACAATCGCCGACGATCGAAACAGAACTCACGCCGCTGATCTCACATGTACCGCTCTCAAAATCCATAATGATGCCGGTGTGTTCATCCAATCCCAGCGTGACGTTTTCAGACGGGACAAGACCACACCACTCGTTGAAACGCTCCATGCCGATAAAACAGCGGCTGGTGTCCAAGTCCACGCCGCCTTCGGCATTGTTCCAATGGGGGATGAATGATACATGCAATCCGAAGTCTGAAAAAAGATTCAAGCCATCTACAACATGGACATCCTGTCCCACCTTATAGATCTCATAGACGGGCAGGGCATGGGCGCCGACAGAGATCGTCGCCGCAGAGGCAAATATCAGCGTCGCGCCGAGGCGGTGCCGGGCGCGGATCACATCCCACGCGAGCGAGTCTTTCAAATGACGAATCGCATATGTGGGACTTCCCGGTCCCATAAAGATCATGTTTGCATATAGTAAAGGTCTGATAATCTCGCGATCGTCCGGGCTGAAAGCGGAACCTTTTTTTCGAGCGGGAATAACATTCACAACCGGCTTGTAGTTCTGCAGGCGGGTCCTCATGAAATCACCCACGCGCCCCACGACCTGCGAGGAATTCAATTCAAATCCGGCAGGTGTTTCAAGCAAAGCGATTCGAAGAGGCTGGTTGATTCTTTTTGCCAGGGTTTCGAAGATTCGCCCGCCTGCCAGCGATGTCTCTCCGGAACCCAGAAATGCAATTTGTCCTAAAGCCATTTCATGATGACGCCTTGTTCAATTTATCTATTACCTGGAACAGATCACTGTTCGATGGAATATCACTCATGGATGCGCCGTAATGCGCAAAGCGGATATATCCCTTCCTGTCGATCACACAGTTCAAAGGCATGCGCCCCAATTTGAAGAGGTTGACCTCCTGCCGGTATCTCTTTGCAACACTATGTCCAGGATCAGGCAAACCAATGAACGGAATCCTTTCGTTTGTCCAATACTGCTCGAAGGTTGTTGGTGAATTGGGTCCCACTGCAAGGATTTCCGTATTGCGGCCGACAAATCCTTGATAATCATCACGCAAGCGTGCCAACTGCGCGCGACAGTACGGTCACATGAATCCGCGCAGGAAGGCAAGCACAACAGGCTTGCTTCCGCGAAAATCGGAAAGGCTGACAAGATTGCCATTCACATCCGTCAATTCAAAGTCTGGGGCGGGTTCTCCCGGGGTCATGAGTTTAGCCATCCTGGATCAATTTCCTTGCTTTCTTCCATATATCATCAAACATTTTCGCGGTCAATTTCCCGGTCAACGTATTTTGCTGGCTGGGATGGTATGAGCACAAAATCCAAGCATCGTTTTCAATTTTATAACACACACCGTGGCCAAATTTCATTTCAGAATTTCGTACGGAATATATTTTGAGAATTCTCTCAAAAGATATCCTCCCCAAACATACAATGACTTTGGGCTTGATGATTTTGATCTCGCGCTCGAGATACGGCTGACAATTATCCAACTCTTCTGGAGTTGGCTTGTTCGCGGGAGGCGCGCAGCGACCAGATGCTGTAATATACATGTCTTTCAAGGTGAGGCCGTCGCTTCGCGACTCCGCCGATGGCTGATTCGCGAACCCAGCCCGGTGCAACGCTGGATACAAAAATCCACCTGACGCATCGCCTGTGAATTGACGTCCCGTTCGGTTCGAGCCATGCGCGCCGGGGGCGAGTCCGACAACCAATATGGAGGCTTTGGGATCGCCAAATCCCGGCACAGGCCTGCCCCAATACTCCTCATCCTGATACGCCTTGCGCTTGACGCGCGCCACTTCCTCCCGCCATCCCACCAGGCGCGGACATTTTCGGCATTGGATGATTTCATTATTCAGTTTTTCCAGTTGAGATGACATGGTTCTATTCTACCGTCATTGCGAGCGAGAGCCAGCGAACGAAGCAATCCACAGCATATTAAGAAGGAGATTGCTTCGTTAGGTTAAAGCCCCTTCGCAATGGTACTATATGATCAGCATCGCGTCCCCAAACGAATAAAAACGATAGCCTTCCTTAATGGCAATTTCATACGTTTCGAGAATCTTTTCACGCCCTGCAAATGCGCTGACCAGC
>DATIUT010000229.1:0-4064 GCA_035466615.1 Anaerolineales bacterium
GAATGACCACAGCATCATATTGGTTATCGGGGTGCAGCATGACCACAATATCTGCGTCGGCCTCCAGGGCTTTCTTGTAGCAGGTTTTCTGATTGCCGCCATAACCTTTGTTCCTCGTATGTTGAAAGACATTGAGACCGATCTGTTTTGCAAGCTCGACAGTATTATCCCTGGATGCGTCATCAACAAGGATGATGTTTTTCCGAAATTCCTGGGGAATTTCATCCAATGTTCTTATTAATGTTTTGGACGCGTTATAAGCAGGTAGGACGATCACAATTTTTATGTTGTCCGGAATCATTCATCTCCTTAATCGTGCGCGGCGATTGGTATGAAGAATATTACCTCGTCAACTGATCAACTCTTGATTCGCCAACAGAATAATACTTCGCCTGTGAGTGGTGGACAATGATCGCGGCGGTGGATTGTTCGGGAATCAACTGATATGCCACGCTCAGGCTCATACCCAATTCACTTGTTACAGCGGGTAACAATTCAAAGATCTTCTTGTGGTCTTCCAATTCAGGGATGGCGGGATAGCCCCACGAGTAGCGCTTGCCTTGATTTTCGGGGATTCCCATTTCGCGGCGTAAGTGTTCGTGCAAATAATTCGCGGTGGCTTCGGCAGTCTGAACACCGAGGCCATGTGTGAAGTAGGCTTCGGTGTAATCATGCGCGGACTGGAGCCTGTCGAAGCGCTCGCTGGCTTCCTGCCCGACGGTGACAACCTGGAAGGCGACCACATCCATTTGACCTGATTCAAGGGGTGCGTAGTAATCAGACAACGCAATATGCTCATCGTAAGGCTGACGCGGGAAGGAGAGTCGTGTCAATGTTTCATCGAGATTCTCGGGGTTGTAAATGATGAGATCATCACCGTTGGCTTGGCAGGGGAAGAGACCATACACACCCTGTGGATTGAGCCACTTTTCGCGCATGGCTTCGCGTTTCATCTTGTCGAGACGCGCGTCGAATTCGGCTTTGAGCCTGTCCCATTCCGCGCCGTGGGTGTTCTTGGCGCCCCATGAGAGACGATAGAGTTCGTTGATGTTGAGATGTGTGAAGACGATCTCGAGCGGCATGTTCTTGACGACGCGCATGCCAAATTTGGACGGCGGGAGGGTGAGTGGCGAGGGAGTGATGTTGGAACGTTGGAAGGTTGGAACGTTCGCAGGTTTGGCGCTGGCGCGTCCCAATTCCATTTCGGATTCTTGAACCGTCTTGGCAAGAAGAGCGGGGCGCTTTTCATCATTGATGAGAGTATCCATCGTTTCAAGGCCTTCGAATGCGTCTTTGCAGTAAAAGACGCCTGGGTCGTAGAAGTCTCCACCTTCGGTTTGGAGGATACGGCGGCCGAAACGACGGTTAATCGCCGCGCCGCCGACCAGCACAGGGATTTTATGCCCACGGCGATGCAGTTCGTTCACGATCAATGGCATTTGCTTGGAAGTAGAAACCAGCAAAGCAGAGAGACCGATCGCAGTGGCGTTGGCTTCCACGGCTTTGGAGATGATGGTTTCGGCTGGCACCTGCTTGCCGAGATCGATCACGGTGTAGCCGTTGTTGGCGAGAATGGTTTTGACGAGGTTCTTGCCAATATCATGTACATCGCCGTAGACGGTGGCGATGACGACTGTACCCTTGGTAACACCCTCCATTTTCTCGAGATAGTTTTCGAGATGAGCGACGGTCTTTTTCATCGCTTCGGCGGATTGGAGCACAAAGGGCAGGATCAATTCGCCCGCGCCGAATTTGTCGCCGACTTCTTTCATGGCGGGGAGGAGGACATTGTTGAGGGTGTGGACGGCGACCTCATGGGTCGTAGGGACGGGCAGCTGCCCGTCCCTACTGCGGTTAATAATTTCATCAATATCCGCTTCGACACCTTCTTTATGGCGGTGGACGATCTTCCAGTGCAGACGTTGTTCAGGGGTCATGCCTTCGGTGGGGTCAGCGAGGGCAGATTCAGTTGTGGGCGTGACCTTTTCGTAGTATTCGATGTAGCGCTGCAACGCATCGGCGCGGCGATTGAAGAGCAGGTCTTCAGCCAATTCCTTTTCATTGGCAGGAATATCGGCATAGGCGGTGACGTGGGCGGGATTGATGATCGCCATATCCAAGCCAGCCTGGACACAGTGATGGAGCATAATGGAGTTGAGTACAGGTCGCGCATGCTGAGCGAGACCAAAGGACAAATTGCTCACGCCCAAGGAGGCCATTACTCCGGGCAGATTTTGTTTGATGAGCCGAATGCCTTCGATGGTCTCGATGGCGGAGTTGGCGAATTCTTCGTCGCCGGTTGCCAGTGTAAATGTAAGTGTGTCAAAGACCAGGGCTTCGGGGCGAAGACCATGATCATTGACCGCGATATCGTAGATGCGTTTGGCGACTTCCAATTTTTTCTCACGGGTCTTTGCCATGCCGTTTTCATCAATCGTCAACACAATGACGGCGGCGTTATGGTCCTTGGCGAGTTTGAAAATCCTGTCGGCTTTGCCGCGACCCGATTCAAGATGAGTTGAGTTAATCAAACAACGTCCAGGTGCGGTCTTCAATGCGACTTCGAGCACATCGAGTTCGGTGGTGTCGACGACCAACGGCACATCTACTCCCATCTCGAGTTTTTTGACGACCTTGCGCATGAGTTCGACTTCATCGGGGCGTTCGGTGACGGCGCAGGAGATGTCGAGGGCGTGCGCGCCGAATGCAACTTGTTCGCGGGCAATTTCGAGAATTGAGTCGTAATCTTCTTCGAGCAGGAGCCGTTTGAACTTGCGTGATCCCTGGGCGTTGAGGCGTTCGCCGAGCAGGGTTGGTGGAGGATCCTGGCGCATCGAAATAGCTGACATGGCGGAAGCAAGCTGAGGCGTAGATTGAAGCGGTCGCTTGGGAGGCGGAGTCTGATTCAGCTTGTCAACAAGCAACTTAAGATGTTGAGGCGTCGTACCACAACATCCCCCAACAATGGAAATGTTGTGCTTCGTCACAAATTCATAAAGGTCGTTCGCAAACGGTTCGGGCTCGAGCGGATACACAGCTTGACCATCCACGTTGAGCGGCAGACCCGCGTTGGGGATGCACGAAACGGGCAGCGTGGAATTTTCGCCGAGGATGCGGATGGGCTCGCGCATGTGCTCGGGTCCGGTGGAACAGTTGAGACCGATGACATCGATACCCATGCCTTCGAGGATGGCGAGCGAGGCGTTGATGTCGGTGCCGAGCAGCATGCGGCCGGTGGTATCGAGCGTAACCTGGGCCTGGATCGGCAAATAGACCTGCGTCTCGTCCATCGCTTTGTGGCAGCCGATGATCGCGGCTTTGACTTCGAGGATATCCTGCGAGGTTTCGATCAGCAGCACGTCCACGCCACCCTGGATCAGGCCGACAGCCTGTTCGCGGAAGGTATCCACGAGCTCGTCAAAACTGATATTGGAGAGCTCGGGATCGTTGGTGGAGGGGAGCTTGCCCGATGGACCGATGGAGCCGGCGACGAACTTTGGAGACTCGGGATTGGCGAATTCATCTGCAACTCGGCGGGCCAGTTTTGCGGCAGCTTCATTGATCTCGAGAATCCTATCTTGCAGGCCATATTCCTTCATCGTGATGCGGTTGGAGCGGAAGGTGTCTGTCTCAAGGACGTCTACCCCGACTTCCATAAACGAGCGATGGACTTTCTCCACGGCTTCGGGATACGAGATCACGAGAAAGTCGTTGCAGCCGTTGTATTGCTCGCCGCCGAAATGCTCGGCGGTCAGGTTTTGTAATTGCAGGCTTGTACCCATTGCGCCGTCGAAGACCAGGACTTTCTTTTCGAGGGCGTCGAGATATTTTCTGTTTGTATATTTTCTATTCATATTGCTCCTAGTAGTTTTCTTTCAAAATCTTGACAACTCAATTTGATTATGCTATTATTCCTATTGAATAATACTAAAGGAATACTAGCGGAGATTATGATGGCGAATGATGACATCAGCGACCTTCTAACCAAGTGGGAAGAGACTTATAAAAAAGGTTTATTGTCATTTTGGATTCTCCTGCTTTTATACGAGCGAGCTTCCTATCCT
>DATIUT010000230.1:0-4243 GCA_035466615.1 Anaerolineales bacterium
ATTGTCGGCGGATGCATCATCTATCTAAAGGCCGTTTTCCTTGTATTCTGCTGGAATTTCTGCAAGATTACGCATCAGGTTTTGGATGCATTATAGGCAGGAAGAACGATGACTATTTTTGTCACTGCGCATTGTTTTTCAATATCTTCCTCTCTATATCAATTACCTGATTTTCCAACTTCTTGAAAAGTGGTCCCGGTTGATTCAGCTTCTGTCCGGGTTTCAATTCGCTGGGTTTCCACTTCACTCCCTCAACGGAACGATATCTCAATCCATTATGCGTGCCTAGGGAGTCCTGGATCTCTTCGATGTATTGTTCGCCAAACAGCGGGGTCTCATATCCGAAGAAGCCGTGCAATCTCTCAGACGTGAACGGCAGGAAGGGGGAGAACAGTATCTTGAGCGAGTCGATGGCTTTGAGCGCGGTGAAGACCGTAAATGCGGCGGAGTCTTTGTCTGTTTTGATGGCTGTCCACGGCGCGTTGACATCGAGATACACATTGACCGCTGTGGCGAGTTTCATCGCTTCGCTCAGTGCAGAGCGTAGGCGCACGACTTCGAGTTCCGCGCCCACCGTCTTGAATCCGTTTTCGATAACAGCGAGCAGGCCAAGGTCTGCGGGGCGAAGCGTGCTCTCATCCACAAATGGAACATGCCCATCCCAATTCTTGTAACAGAATGCCAGCACACGGTTTGCAAGGTTGCCCCATGTCGCCACCAGTTCGTTGTTGTTGCGCGCCACAAACTCGGCCCAATCCCAATCGCTGTCCTTCACTTCGGGCATGTTCACCGTCAAATAATAGCGAAGGGCGTCGACGTCATAACGCGTCAATGCATCGCGTCCCCAAACTGCCCAATTGCGCGAGCCGCTGATCTTTTGGCCTTCGAGATTCATGAATTGATTCGCAGGCACGTCGTACGGCAGGGTCAATGGAACTTCCTCGCCTGTGAAGATTTCCATGAACGCGCTTCCCGCGCCCATCAATTGCGCAGGCCACAGGGAGGTGTGGAAGAAAATGTTGTCCTTGCCGATGAAATGGAATTGCTTCGCCTTGGGATTGACCCACCACTCGCGCCACGCGTCTTTCTGACCCGATATCTGTGCCCACTCGATCGGAGCGGAGAGGTAGCCAATGACGGCTTCGAACCAGACGTAAATACATTTGCCCGCCTCCGTCCAGCCTTCAACAGGAACAGGGATGCCCCAATCGAGGTCGCGCGTGATGGGACGCGGCTTGAGTCCCTCGGCTTCGATCTTGCCCAATGATTCACCAAGGACAGTATCGCGCATGTGGTCAGCGCGTTCCTTGAGGAACTTTTTGACATTGGGCTCGAGTTTGGATAGGTCGAGGTAAAAATGTTCAGTTTCGCGCAGTTCGAGCGCGCCATCGCCTGTCTTTGCGCGCGGACTGACTAGTTTCTCAGGCTCGAGTACATTACCGCAGTTGTCGCATTGATCGGAGCGTGCACCCTCGAAACCGCAGATATAGCATGTCCCTTCGACGTAGCGATCAGGCAGGAACTTCTTCGCGGCAGGGGAGTACCACTGTTTCGACGATTGCTTGAACATGAATCCGTTTCTCTGCAAAGCAAGGAAGATGGACTGCGAAACCTTGAAATGGTTTTCGGTGTGCGTTGTGGTGAACAGGTCGTAAGTGATGCCATATTCCTTGAACAGTTCAAGGAATCCATCATGATATTTCTTATACACTTCTTCGACAGGCTTACCCTCTTTATCGGCCGCGATGGTAACAGGCGTCCCGTGCGAATCCGTACCGCTGACCATGAGAACTTTGTTGCCTTTCAGGCGATGGTAGCGCGCGACGATGTCTCCGGGCAGGTGTGAACCCGTGATATTTCCAACGTGTATTTCGGCGTTGGCATAGGGCCAGGCGATTGCTATTAGGATATTTTCAGGCATTAATGCCTCCGTATTTTTGTAGAGGTGGACGGCCGTCGTCCATCCCTGCGGAATTTGGGAAAACAAAAAGGCTGTCCTTGGCATGGACAGCCCGCATATTTCAAATACAGCGATCTAACGTGCCATCCAGACTCGACGCGATATCTCCATGCTTCGCATGGTCATGGTCATTGTCACCATTGTCTGGGCGGGTCTGAATTTCATAACCCCTATTTTACTACAACAAATCCTTCAGAACAGAAAACGGCGAATCCTCATCATGCTGGCTGTGACCACAGTCTTCAACATTCAGGTCCTGCCCGCATTCGATGCACAGTCCCTTGCAGTCGGGTTTGCACAGTGCCTTGATCGGCACTTCAAGCAAGGCGTATTCACGCAGTACCGGGGCAAAGTCAATGTGACCATCCTCGGGCATGAGCAACCCGGATTCGCTCATCGACTTTTGTGTGAAGGCATATAGCTCGGTCCATTCCCCATGGAGCGAATGCGTGAACGGGTTCAGGCATCGCACACATTCGAGGGTCGTATCACCCGAAAATTCTCCCTGCACCACCAACCCTTGTTGCGTGCGGTCGATGACAATCATACCGTTGAAATGATCCAACATAAGGTCATCGCCGAGAACAGCTTTCTCGTGCTCAAGCGGAAAACTGTGACTGTAGCCGACTTCCTCGTGAACAATAAAGCCGACATTGATACGAAATGGTTTACGGGGGTTTGCCATGGTACGTCAAAGAGACCTGGAAAGTCTTCAAGACTTCCCAAGCCTGACTAGATTTTTCTATCAACAATGAACTTTGCAAGGTTTTCCAGCGCATCTCTCTCAGGGGAGGCTGGCGCGTCTTCCAACGCGCTTAATGCGCGGATGACGGATTGACGCGCCTCTTCCATTGCTTTCTCGATTGCGGCGTTCCTGCGGATGTTGTCAACAATCCGTTGGACGCGGTCCGTATCCTTCCAGCCTCCATCGGGCAGGGACAGTACATCTTCATCTTCAGGATGTTCTTCTGCATAGTAAATCGCAGGCAGTGTAACCAGACCATTGAGTAAATCCGATCCAATTGGTTTGCCAACCGCGGATTGTTCACCGGTGAAATCAAGAATATCATCCACGATCTGGAACGCCATGCCCACTTCGTATCCGAATGTCCTCATGGATGCACGCATCGCCTCATCTTCGGTGGAGACCATCGTTGCGGCCAGCGAGGACATTTCAAACAGGGATGCCGTCTTTGCATAGATGCGGTTGTAGTAGTTGTCCCGTTCGATCACGCCGCGCGCCGAGAACATCTGCGTCAATTCGCCATTGACGATTGTCGCCAGGGTCTCGGCGAATAATTTCATGAGTGGCAGATAATCTGTATCTGCGGCGAGTTTGGCGGCGCGCGCAAACAGGAAGTCGCCGGTTAGAACTGTTGCAGCGGGTGACCAGCGCGCGTTCAACGTGGGCATGCCGCGGCGAAGCAGAGCGCCGTCGATCAGGTCGTCGTGCACCAATGTCGCGGTGTGAAGTAACTCCACGGAGGCCCCAAGGGTGATGAGTTTCTCTTCGGGGGCACCCAGCATGTTTCCGACCAGCAATCCCAGGGTCGGTCTGATACGCTTTCCTCCCGCAGAAAGAAGATGCTCCAATGCAGAGCGAAGGTCAGGATGGTGCTCGTCCCCGGCCTGTTCCCGAATCCGTTGTTCTACGAATTTAAGTTGATCCTGTACTGATGTAAAGAAAGTAACCGTGCTCAAACGTCAGCCTCCCCAACCGAACAGGTTGTTTGCATTGACACTGGAAATTTCAGCGACCTGTTCGCGGGTTGTCATGTGAATTTCTGCAATTTTATCAGCAATATACGCCACAAATGCGGGTTCGTTGCGCTTGTCCCGGTGCGGAACGGGCGGGAGAAACGGGGCGTCAGTCTCGATAAGAAGCCGTTCCAGCGGAAGTTGGCGGATGATTTGACGCTTCTCTTCCGCGTTTTTGTACGTGACAGGTCCCGTTACACCGATATAAAAATTGTGTTGGATCGCTTTTTGTGCAGTTTCGAGATTCCCATTGTACGAATGAAGCACACCGGGCTTTTTTGCCAGCGGGTGGTTTTGTGCCCGCAATTCATTCTGCCACTTTGTGAGTATTTCAAGCAGATCAATGGATGCCTGCCCAAACCACGCGTCGTCCGCCTCGCGCATATGGATGACAACGGGCAGGTTTACTTCTTGCGCGAGCTGAAGTTGATGCATCAACACTTCGCGTTGTTGTTTCTGTTTTCCAGGTTCCTTGACCCAGTAATAGTCGAGGCCGATCTCTCCGATGGCGATGATTTTTGATGA
>DATIUT010000231.1:0-14815 GCA_035466615.1 Anaerolineales bacterium
TTCACTGACGAATACGCGACGAGCCGCTTGAAGTCTGTTTGGGCGTAGGAGCCGAACGCGCCGAAGACAATGGCGGCAACAGCCAGGAAAGCCAGCGCTCCTGCAAAGTACTTCGCTTCAGCCGGGTATAGCGGAAGGATCAAGCGCAGGAAACCATACGCGCCCAGTTTGAGCAGTACACCCGCCAGGATCATCGAGCCAGCCGTCGGCGCTTCGGTGTGCGCATCAGGCAGCCATGTGTGGAAAGGCCATAGTGGAACTTTGACCGCGAATGCAATGACGAATGCCCAGAAGGCTACGGTTTTGAAAGTGCTGGCAGGAATACCTCCAATGGCAGCTGTATAAGTGGACCACTGCGCTGTAATGACCTGCAAATCATAGGTCTTGAAAAGAACACCGAGCAACTGGACCGCGAGCAGAAGGCCGAGCGAACCGCCCATGGTGTAGATCATGAATTTGAGCGAGGCATAGTTACGATTGGCGCTCCCCCATTGGTTGATGAGGAAATACATCGGGACAAGACCGATCTCCCAGAACACGAAGAAGATCAGCAGGTCAATCGCCATGAAGACACCGAGCATGCCTGTCTCAAGGAAGAGAAACAACATCATGTAAGCCTTGGTGCGGTCATTGATGCTGAACGAGGCAAGGATGGCAAGCGGCGTGAGAAGCGTAGTCAGCAGGACCATCGAAAGCGAGAGACCATCCACACCGAGGTGCAGGGATGAACCGATGGCCGCGTACCAGGGATAGATCTCTTCAAACTGATAGCCCGCCTGAGAGGCTTGGAAGTTGAACCACGCATACAGCGACAGTGCAAAGGGGATGAGACTCGCACCAAAAGCGAACCACTTGTGAAGTTTCGTCTCGTCCTTCGGCAGGAAGAGCATCACAAGCGCCGCAATGGCGGGAAAGAACAGGATTGTTGAAAGAAGATGGGTAGAGATGAAATCCATCATTTACTCCTTAAGCCAGCACGAAGAAGTACAGCACCGCGCCAATAATGATGAAGGTCACCAGTGCAAACATGAGATACTGCTGGACGCGTCCGGTCTGGATGGCTCGTAATTTGCCGCCAAACCAATACGTGATATTTGCCGAACCGTCACCGATCAGGCGGTTGATGATGGGCAGGTCAAAGTAGTTGCGGATGGCAGAGCCAAGTCCGCCTGTGGCTGGACCAAAGATATGCAGGATGCCGTCGATCACACCCTGATCCATGAACTTGTAGACTACTTTTTCAGCAAACCAGTAAGCGGGTTTGACGAACACGAAATCGTAGGCTTCGTCAAAGTAATATTTGTTCTTGAGGAAACCGAACTGCAACTTGTCATCCTTGACCGATTGAACGTTGCGATACGCAAGCCAGCCGAAGAACAAACCGCCAAGCGCAACGACAAGAGATGTCAATAACGGGATGATATTGAACTCAACACCTTCAGGATGTTCAGCCAGAGTGGACCCAACGAATTCATGGAACCAGTTCGGGACGAGTCCGCCGAGGGCAGGGAAATGTTCAGGAATGCCGACCCAGCCATAAGCGATGGCAAAGATCGAGAGGATGACAAGCGGTGTTGTCATCGTCCAGGGAGTCTCCTGCGCGTGTTCGGCCTCTTTCGTGCGGGGTTCGCCAAGGAAAGTCAATGTGATCTGGCGCATGGTGTAGAAGGCAGTCAGGAAGGCCGCGAGCGCCAATGTGATGAAGACCGCAGTGTGACCATGACCGAATGCATCTGCAAGGATTTCATCCTTTGACCAGAAGCCAGCGGTGACGAGCGGGAAACCAGAGAGAGCGAAGCCGCCGATCAGGAACGTCCAGAATGTGATGGGCATCTTCCTGCGCAAGCCACCCATATTGAACATATCCTGCGGGTCCACACTGTGATTGCCAGTGTGCAGGACGCCGTGTTCCATGCCGTGAATGACGGAGCCGGAGCCGAGGAAGAGCAACGCCTTGAAAAAGGCGTGTGTGATCAGATGGAACGCCGCGGCGACATAAGCACCGATGCCAAGAGCCGCGATCATGTAACCGAGTTGTGAAATGGTCGAGTATGCCAGCACGCGTTTGATGTCGTTTTGCGCAACTGCGATGGTCGCGGCGAAGAGCGCGGTGAACGCGCCGATGAACGCAATGATGGACATGGTGATTGTCAATTCATGTCCGTTGAAATCGGCTGTGAGAAGCGGGAACATGCGGATGACTGCATACACACCTGCGGACACCATCGTCGCCGCATGGATCATGGCGCTGACGGGTGTCGGGCCTTCCATCGCGTCGGGGAGCCACACATGCAGGGGCCACTGTGCTGATTTGCCAACTGTACCGATGAAGAGAAGCAGGGCGATCAAACCGGAAACGGTCATGCCAAACCAGGTGGGAGTGGTCGCAAGGGCGTGCAATGTCTCTTCAGTGAAGATCTCACGGAAGGAAAGCGTACCGGTTGCACTGTAAAGGAAGGAAATGCCCAACAGCATGAACACATCGCCAATACGTGTGGTCATGAAGGCCTTGACCGCCGCGTTACGAGCGGAGGGTTTGCCGTACCAGAAACCGATCAACAGGTAGGAGCACAAACCCATGATCTCCCAGCCCACGAACATTGTGAGCAGATTGTCGGAGACAACAAGCACATACATACCAAACGCGAACAAACCAAGGAAAGCGAAGAAGCGCGAGTACATCGGCTCGACAGAAGGCACGACATGTTTGTGTCCGTGCTCCTCGACGGTCGCGCCGTGAGGCGGCAGGCCTGCATGGTCATGATCGCCTTCGGGCTGACCATAGTTATGATAGCCAACACTATAAAGGAAGATCATGAAGATCGTAATGGATACAAAGAACAGCACCGCCGCGCCGAGCGGATCGATCAGCACGCCAATCCTGAACCACGTGTTGCCAGTTGGCAGCCAGTTGATAGCCGATTCGAAAGGATGTTCGCCCAAATGCTCCACGCCAAGCGCACGGAAGAAAACCACCATGCTCCCTATGAACGAGAGGATGGCCGCGCCCACGCCAACCGTGTGGCTAAGCGCCTTGCTCCTGTTCGTAAACAACACAATCAAAAAGAATGCCAGGACGGGAGGGAGCGGGATTAACCAGATCAATGTTTCAGTCGTCATAAGAGTCCCTACCACTTCATCATGTCAATTTCGTCCGCCACAACCGTGTTGCGGCGGCGATACACCGAGATTACCAGCGCCAGGCCCACAGCCACTTCCGCCGCGGCAACCGCGAAAACGATAATTGCGAACACCTGCCCTGCCATCATGCGGACATCACCATACCGCCAGAACGCGGCAAAATTGATGTTCACCGAGTTCAACATCAACTCGATGCCAAGCAGGATGGCAATCGCATTGCGCCTTGAAAGCACGCCGAACAAACCAATGCTAAAAAGGGCTGCTGCAAAAATGAGATACCAGGAAAGTGGAACCATTTTCTGCGCCTCCTATTTCCGATTGAACGCGACGTAGACCGCGCCCACCAACGCCGCCACCAACAGGACGGACGCAACTTCGAACGGCAGGACATATCCCGCGGGTGAGACCAGCGCACTGCCCAACTCCGAGATCGCGTCAAAACTGACGGGATAGGCTGCTGCCGTCTTCGACATGCCGTTCCAGCCTTGAAGCAGGAAGAACAAGCCGCCAAAGGTCAACACCGCGAGCACAGCTCCGAACCACCAGTTCCTGTTCATCTGCGGACCCTGGTCGCGTATATCCTTGCGGGTGAGCATCACTGCAAAGATGAACAGGATGGCGATCGCGCCGATGTACACCACGACCTGAACCACAGCCAGGAAGTTCGCATTCAACAAGGCGTAGGTGATCGCCACGCCGAACAACGTCGCCACAAGCCACAACGCAGCATGGACGAGGTTACGCGTTGTCACCACCATGAAACCAGAGAAAAGTGTGACGAGCGCAACTATAATAAAAACGATCTGATCAGGAGTCATATTTTTGTCTGCTCCGTTTAGTGATGTGCCGTTTCAACGACAGGCTTTGGTCCTTCGGCTTTTTCACGTTCCTTATGGCTATAAGAGCGCGCAACTTCCAAAGCGCCCCATGCAACAAGGATATTCGAGAGGAACATGCCCATGATGTAGAGCCAGGTTGAGGTCCCTGCAAGAAGCGAATTCATCAACGCGGTCACCATCAAAAGGACAAAGGTCAGAGGCGTCAGGAACTTCCAGTTGAAAGCCAGCATATGGTCAATGCGGATGCGCAACAGTGTGTACTTGACCCACATGATGATCCAGTAACCGATGAAGGCTTTGAACAGGAGAACGGCAATGGCAAGGAAGGGACTAACCTTCTCCAATCCGAAGAAGCGGTAGCCGCCGAAGAACATGATCGCCCAGAAACCACCAAAGGTGAAGGCGTGCAGAAGTTCACCTGCATAGAACATGCCGAACTTCATGCCCGAATATTCGATGTTGTACCCAGAGACCAGTTCCGATTCACCTTCCGCCATATCGAACGGAGAACGTCCCAATTCGGCAATGGCCGCGATGAGGAAGACCAACGCACCGAGCGGCGATAGCAGGAAATACCAGACGTTCTGTCCTTCGATAATGGCGCTCGTACCCATCGAACCTGAAAAGATCGTGGGAATGAGCATTGTCGCAAGCATTGGGATCTCGAACGAGATCATCACAGCCACCTGGCGGAACGCGCCGATCAACGCAAATTTGTTGTTCGACGACCAGCCTGCCATGATGATGGAAAGCGTACCGATGGCGCCCGCGGCAATGATGTACAACACGCCGATGTTCAAATCCACGCCAAGGATTTTGGGAGCCAGCGGCACCACCGCCCACAGGATCAACACGGACATCATCGAAAGCATCGGGGCAATGTTGTAAACAACCTTGTCCGCGCCGCCGGGGGTCGTATCTTCCTTGATCAAGAGCTTGATGATATCTGCAAACGGCTGGATCAAACCAAACGGACCCAATCGGTTGGGACCGATGCGATCCTGGAAGCGTGCAACCACCTTGCGCTCGACCCAGACCAATGCAATATCGAGCACCATCAACACCGCAATCAGGATGAAGATACCGAGGAAGCCGATCAAAATCTGCGCAGCAATTTCGGGCATACCCCAGCCGGTGAAAATACCCATCAACCAGTCTGCGGCTACCTTGAGGGGATCGTTCCAAAAACTCATGTGACACTCCTAAACCAACATTTGGAATTAGACGGCCTGCCGCCGTAAATGCAGGGGCAAACTCCCGCATTCCAAACTGCCATTACACAAAGAGAAGGCTGAATGGATTACCAATCAGCCTTCTCCGTCATTACATAAAATTTATGCCCACTCCAACATCCCCTTGCGCCAGGTATATACCAGGCCAGCAACGAGAATCAGGATGAAGATAATGCCTTCGATCACGGCAAACAGCCCCAGTGCGCCAAGTTTAACCGCCCACGGGAAGAGGAACACAGTCTCCACATCAAAGACGAGGAAGACCAGCGCAAAGATGTAATACTGTGCCTTGAACTGCACCCAGCTTTCGCCGACGGTCTCGATACCGCACTCATAAGTTGTCTGCTTGATGGGATTGGGTTTCTTGGGGCTCAATATCCACGCCACTCCGATTGCACCCACCGGGATGATCAACCCAACAACGAAAAACAAACCAACGAAAATCCACGGATTCATACATTCTCCATCGAAAAATGTCTAACAAGCGGAAAAATTGTACCATAAAGAACAATCAACCCACATTGAACGCATGTCAATTTTTTAGGTGATTTTCGTCATATTCTTATATTGCGTTTCCTTCTTCTGAGTATGAACTTGACGATATCCTCGAAGAATGGGAAGCCGGCGACCGCCCCCACAACCGATCCAACGCCTCCAACCGTTCGTACAAGATCAGCAGGGAGACCCAGAAAATTCACCGCTTCGATCTCGACGATCTGGGCTGATACTGTTCTTCGGCTTTCCTCCCCGCTGACTTTATCCACGAAACGCAGGTAGAACCATATCGTCCCGCGGTAGACTCCCGCATCCGTTGGACGAATGCTCCAATAAAAATGAATCGTCTGTCCTTTCGAGAGGGGCTGGCTGATCAACTCCGGCGGAGAGATTTGTGGCCCGGCAATATCAAATTTTGCCTCGGCGACCACGTTATGTGTTTCATATAAATTCGGGATTTCAACCACCTCTCCAGTAACCACATTTCCTCCGACTTGCGCGGTCGGTGTGATGTTGCCGAGGTCATCCACCTCAAGCGTCAAACGGACGACATCCGAATCGCCAGCACGTATTTGCGAAGGAAACTCAAGTGTAAGTCTTCGCCGCTCTGGAAGGGCGGGCAATGCCATCGGGGCAGGCTCCTCTTCAACAGGAGGTTCTTCAGGAGCAATCTGTGTTGGAGCGGCCGCAACCGGCTCTGCCGGCTCAGGCGTAGCGGGTGCCGGTGCGCCAGCACCGATTCCACATGCAAGCATGGCAAGCGGCAACATCATCCCTGCAGTGATGATGTGGAAAATACTCCTTGAAGATACGGGCAATGGGGTCATGTAACAATCATCGGCTGGACCAGAAACGAAATGGGCGTCGGCAGTTGCAGGTCTGATGGAGAGATCGGTTGCGTACGGGTGATGCGGTCCAAAGGTTTAAATCCCCAAATCAATAATGTGACGGACACTGCAAGGATCAAAATCCCGAAGATGATCCGTATTCTTCTGTTCATTGATCGACCTCTTCGACTTCCAGATACCAGCGGACACGTGTGCCAACCTTATCGCGCATCTGCCACGCGATGGATTTGGGCATCTCATCAAAAGCCTTTTGTATTTTGTGCACGCGCTCCAGGATCAGATTGCGCTCATCTGATGTAATTTTTATTTCGCCATCGCTTAACAACTCCTCCACCCGCCCGAGGTTGATGGAGGTTGTTTTATACAATCCCCAGTCCTGGGAGCAGAGCCAGATGATACGGTCCAGCCCGATCTTGCCTTCCTCCTCGCCGCCAACTTCGTTGTTGAAAAGCAATGAAATAATATCGAGTGCGTCTTTGCGATTCAGTTGGACAACCTGCGCCTTTGAAAGCAGCAGGTCAGCCAGAGGGATGGTGAGGGGGTCAATATCAAGACGGTCATCCAGCGGCAATTTGTGACACATCTCAAAATCGCCGATCAGGATATCCACATGCAAATCCTGGGACTTGTCGTAATAGTAGATCTGCCGGTGTGCGCCGTTCAACAGATTAAATTGCTTGTTCGGCGAGTAGCCCATTTCGCGGAAAAACGGCTCAAGTTTTTGCCGGTCATTTCTTGGAACGAGAAAGTCAAGGTCGGGAGCATGGCGCTGGAAAAATCTTGGGTCCTTCTGGCTGTGCGCGAGAATGGCAAGACCCCCGAACGCACGCAAATGAATTTTATTTTGACCTGCAGAGTCAATGAGACGTCTCATCTCACCGACCAGTTCATTCAAAGTGTTCATGAAAAAATTATACCCCTCTCCCAGCCTTGGTGCGGCGGCGGAAGTCGGGTAGCCCGCAGGGTTCATCGAGACCCCGCCGCCTACCCGACCACCACGAGAAGAAGGGTATCAAGATCAGATAAAACTATTCGACAGGAATCTCGGACTGGACCTTGTCCATGTCAATACCACTGCGTTTGCGGTAGGACTTGAAACCGAAGTAAATAATCGCGGCTAACACATACATGGCGCCCATGTAGATCAATGATGAAAGATTCTTATAACCTGCTTCGTTGACCGAATATCCGATTCCATATAAGGCATTCGGATCCAATATCCATTGATACAGCAGGAAAACAAGGAAACCACCGAAGATCAAACCGGCAACCGTGATCAGAGGGATGCCAAACACATTGTATTTGGCGATTGGCGATGCCTTGTAGAGATCTGGCTTTGTGTATGGCAAAATGATCGCGGAAATAGTCGTACCGAGATAGGTCACTGCGATCACCAATGTGGAGCAAAGTGTCAAGGACTGGAAGTTCCAGATATTGTACGAGAATAGGTATGCCACGAACACGGATGGAATAACCATCAATAACAAAGCGTAGATCGGGGTGCCTGTTCGCTCGTCAACTTCTGCAACCTTCTCGGGGAGCAGGCGGTCAAACGCCGCGGCGAAGATCACGCGTGTGGAGGAAAGGAACACAGTCCCGCTCCAACCAAACCACCACAGGCTCATCAATACCACAACCAGGAATTGCACTATTTTGCTGGGGGTAAGGAACGCCGCAAACAAAGCAGGATAGGGCCAGACAGGGAATGCAACATCCGCACCGTACCAGACATGATTCCACCATGCCGCGCCAGCCTGCACATAAAAATCCCAGCCGATTGTCTTGCTGATGGCATACAACAAAACGATGCCGAGCAATGTTGTAACTCCAAGCGCCCAACCCATGCCAGAGATGTTGCGTTTGAAATCGGTTGCACCGCGTACCTCACCATACAGGGTCGCGCCCCAGTTGGGCCACAAGTTAAAGAACACCATGTAGGGCAGCACAAGGAAGACAGCCAGCAAGGCGCCGCCGCTGAAAGGCGTGATCGCGCCAGCATCTGTTCCCATTGTTACAGTCGCATCATAGACACCCGCCGGTGCACCAAATAAAGCTGTCGCATTCGAATCCAGACCCGATTTGAACGCAGCATTAGAGCCGGTGAGTAATAACACGATCACGATTAGTAAACCAAGAATCCCGCCATAGAAAGAATACTTTTGAATCTTGGCATAGGTCTTCATACCGAGAGCAATGAATACACTCACAATGCCAAGCGTGATGAGCGCGGACGTGAATGAACCATTCTGGGTGCCCGCAAACCAAAGCGCCGTATCTTTTGCTCCAAGTACACCGAGGATCGGCACGAGCACGATGTGGCGGAACATGTCACCGTAGAGCGGGACCCACAGCCACAGGATGAACCACCAGCCCGTGACCGCCAGGATGAAGCCGACCGCGCCCCCGAGGATACGGCTCTGCCAAACATAATCACCGCCAGACCTGGGCATGACGGCGATCAATCCTGCATATACGATGACCTCGAAGAAAATGAACACCGCGCTGACGATCAGCGCATTGACCATCCCGCCTTCGAAGTAGTACATCTGGCTGAAACTGTACAACCCCAAAGTGATGAGATTGATCGAAAAGAACGCGTAGACGAACGCGTCCATGACCGACCACGAACGAACCAGGCCGGTCGCTTTACGGACGAACAAGTTACTCATGAGAAACTCCTCCTTTAGGAATTTATTGAGAACGTGCTATAGAATATCTAACACGCAAAACCCAAAAAAGTTAACCTGAAGTCAGAACGTAATTTTCAACCTTGTTTTTGTCCAGAGACACGATCGCGCCGAGAAGCGTGCCCTGTTCATACATCGAGCCGGGATTGATGCACAGGGTCTTGCCAATTCGTGTCGCGCCGCGTCCTTCATGAATATGTCCATGCAAGCCAAGCAAGGGCTTCGTCTCTTCGATGACTTTTCGTAACGCAGTCGAGCCGACAGGTTTGAGTGATTGGCCTGCCAGCACAGGGCGCAAATCCTTGTCCAATTCAGGAGCTTCATCCAGGCCGGACTTATACGGAGGCACGTGGATGTTGAAGATGGCGTTGCGCGGGTCCTTGAGTTGGGAGATCATCGCTTCATAGCGGACCTTGAGCTGGGACTCGTCCTCTTCGCGGTGTGTATCCCAAGGCGTTCGGTTGGACCAACCCGACGCGATCATTTCGTGGAACCCATCGAGGGGAGTCACCTGCCCCTCAGCCAGGATCACACGTCGGGAGGCGCGAACGATCTCGTCCACTTCATCCGTATCATCATTGCCCGGACAGCAATAGACCTTCATACCGGTGCCATCCAGTTTTTTGTCGGCGAGATCCATCCATTGCTGAACGACCTTGAGTACTTCCCGCAAAAAGATGCTGTGTACTTTGTCCGGGGACTCTTCCAGTTCGGCGATCTCATCAGGGTTTGTAAGATACGGATAATACCCGCGGCTGCGCACACGCTTTTGCATATCCGCGAGTTCGTCTTCATTTGTGACAGGAAATTCCTGCTCGAGTAATGTGACCTTGTAATTCTTTCCGCCCTGATGAACGAATGGCACGACCGCCTTGCCTGTCATGTCGCCGCCGAGGATGAGAATATCCACATCGTAAAATTTCCCGGCATTCAAGAACTTGCTCCAACAAATATCCGACCCGTGAACGTCTGTGGCAAAGAAAAGTTTTGTCATACGCCGGTCCTTGTCAAATGGGTATGTGGATCTTCCTGCTCTGTTTGTTCCCTTGCATTATACCCTTCAAGTAATTGGAGGATGTAAAGAATCCATAAATTATCCCGTCAGGGTCACGATCAGCCAGTACGCGCCTGCAGAGATCAGTGCACTGGCAGGGATCGTAATGAACCATGCCATGACAATCTCCTCCGCAACACTCCAACGAACCTTCCCAACACTTTCCGAGGCGCCCACACCGATGATTGCCGAACTTACAACCTGGGATGTGCTGACCGGCAACCCCAGGAATGATGCAATGAGGATGACCATGCCGGAAGTCAATTGAGTTGAAAAACTGTGGATAGGTCGTATCTTGTAGAATTTGCCGCCCAGCGTGCGGATGAGACGCCAGCCTCCCAATGCCGTTCCCAGTGCGATCGCCCCCGCACAGGAAGCGACCACCCAAGTGGGTACATGGAAACTGGATGAAGCCCCCCCGATGACAAGACTGAGTGCAATGATGCCCATGGTCTTTTGCGCGTCGTTCGTGCCGTGGCTGAACGCCATGCCCAACGCTGTCACCAACTGGCTTTTTTTGAAAAATTTATTGATGCTTGGGGTCGCATTGCGCGATAAAAAGTAGATCAGCCGGGTAACGAGGAATCCAATCACAAATCCAATGAGCGGTGATGCGATCAGAGCGACCAATACTTTCTCAAGCCCGTCAATTTTGATGGCATCCACACCCGCGCCGGCGATCACCGCCCCGACCATCCCGCCGATCAACGCATGGGATGAACTGCTCGGTATCCCCAGGAACCAGGTAATCAGGTTCCACAGGATTGCTCCCACAAGACAGGCAATGATGATGTTCAGGTTTAACACATTCCCCGCGGCGACCTCATCCCCGATTGTCGTTGCCACCGCCACACCGAACAAAAATGGTCCGAAAAATTCTGCAACAGCCGTGAGTCCCAGCGCGGTCTCCGGGCGAAACGCGCGCGAGGAGATCATGGTGGCAACGATATTGCTGGAATCATGAATGCCGTTCAAAAAGTCGAACAGCAAAGCCAGCCCGATGGCAATGATCAATTCTGTTGACATATAAACCCGTTACATGATCTTTACAACGATGTCTGCGATAACGTTTGCCGCCTCGTCCCCGCGGTCTGCCGCATTGGATAAATGGCGATAGACCTCGCGCATCTTCAACATTTCGACAACATGATGCAGGTCCTCGGGGCCGCTAAAGAGATTGGCAACGGCTTCACGATACACGCTCTCCACACGGTTCTCCAATGCCTTGGCGCGTTGGGCGTGCTCGATGGCAACACCAGGATTCTTTTGCAGGCGCAGGACAGCCTGTTGAATCTCCCAGCCCGCGTCCTTGAGGAGAGTAGCGATGCGCACCATGTACGGCGTCGGGTGGACGTTCAGGATCACCATCTCGACAACGGTTGTATCCGCATAATCCACCATATCGTCAATGGAACGGGAGAGGGCAAAGATATCCTCCCGGTCGAAAGGCGTGACAAAGGTGCGGTTCAATTCGTCAATCAGGATGCGGCGGACTTCATCCGCTTCTTTTTCCTTAAGGGACAACTGCTCGGCAATCTCAGGGTCATGCGTCTCAAGATATTTAGCCAGCAATTTCAGCCCGTCGAATGTGAGAGAAGCCTGCTCTTCAATCAGTTTATGGAAGACTTCCTCGCGTTTTTTGAAGAATCGGAACATGGGAACCTCAATTTATCATGGATTCGATAATCATACCACTTTGCGGAATCAATCCTGTCACTCGATTTCATTTCCTGTTGTAGAATAGGCAAATCGAGGCAAACTTGAACCAGCCAATCCTGATCAGCATCACAGGCATGGATAGACCCGGCATCACCGCAACCATCACGCAGGTGTTGGCGGAATTCAACGTCAACATACTTGATATCGGACAATCCGTGATTCACGACACGTTATCGCTTGGCATGCTGGCGGAAATCCCGGAACAATTTGATGATGTTCACCCCATCAAACAGGCCATCCAAAGGAAGGTCAGCGATCTGGATCTAACAGTTCGGTATGTGGACATCAGCCTCGAGAGTTATGGGAACTGGGTCGGCCAGCAGGGCAAGGCGCGGCACATCGTCACATTGCTGGCAAGGCGTATTACGGCGTATCAGATCAGTCGGTTGTCCGGAATCGTCGCCGATAATGGACTGAACATTGACAAGATCACACGTCTTTCGGGAAGAGTCCCATTGGAATCCATCGGCAGTGACGGTCAGGCGTGTGTGGAATTTTCCCTGCGCGGACCTGTCGCGAACCTGCCTGCGCTCCGCCGCGAATTCATGGAACTCGCGGATGAAATTGACGTGGACATTGCCTATCAGGAGAACAACGTTTATCGCCGCAACCGCAGGCTTGTGGCATTTGACATGGACTCCACGTTGATTCAGGCTGAAGTGATCGACGAACTTGCCAAACGGGCAGGCGTTGGGAAACAGGTTGCAGGGATCACCGAGCGCGCCATGCGCGGCGAAATGGATTTCAAGGAAAGTCTCAGGCAAAGAGTTGCCCTTCTGAAAGGCTTGCCGGAATCCGCATTGGGGGAGGTGGCGGCGACCATGCAATTGACCGAAGGTGTGGAACGATTGATGTCTTCATTGAAAAAACTCGGCTACAAGACCGCCATCCTTTCGGGCGGATTCACCTACTTCGGACGAGCACTCCAGAGACGCTTTGGTTTTGACTACGTCTTTGCCAACGACCTCGAGATCAAAAACGGACTCATCACCGGCTGTATCAGCGGCGAGATCGTGGACGGAGAACGGAAAGCCTCCCTGCTGGCAAACATTGCAAAACACGAAGGCTTTTCACTGGAACAGACCATCGCGGTCGGTGACGGGGCAAACGACCTGCCCATGCTCAGCATCGCGGGTTTGGGAATCGCCTTCCGCGCCAAACCCATTGTCAAGGAATCGGCGAAGCAATCGCTAAATACTTTAGGTTTGGATAGTATCTTATATCTGATGGGACTTTCAGAACGCGAAACGAAATAATGATGCTTGACCCATGTTAACCGCAGTGGTATCCTTGCGCCCAATGTTCAGACAATTCGTCCTTGATAACCATAATACCAATACCACTCGTACCAGTCTTTGGGATACGGGGCATTGGTGGTTATCAGGTGAACGGCAACAAGTTCATACTCACAAGGTACACCAAGGCGCCCCGAAATTCGGGGCGCTTTTCTTAAATCAAAAGGAGCAATCATGATTTCCAACACCACTCCGGTTTTCGCTGTCGACGAAACAAATCTTGTCCCTGTCAGCGACCATCTCAAGCAGATGGCAGACATCCCGCCTTCACGCATGTTTCTGATCAATAAATCACTCAAGGTATACCTTGAGAAAAATCCAGGGGCAAAAATCTTCGACGCATCACAAGGCGACGGAGGGGCTTCCCTGCCTGGGACCCCGAAGCCGCTCCTCGAGCGCGCGCTTCAACTCCAGCTGGAGCATGGCACGGCTTACGATATGCCGTTCGGCACCGATGCCTATCGCAAGTCCGTGATTGAGCAGTATTGGAAGTTGGATTCCTCTTCAGGTTGGGGACCCGCCAACGTCCTCGGCACTGCGGGCGGACGTGACGCCCTCATCAAAGCCTATCAAGCGATGCTGGCTCTCGGTCACGGACGCCAAGGCGACCTCATCATGGTCTCGCGCGTGCCATGGATTTCCTACAACTGGGGACCCTACGGAGTCGGCGCAAACGTGCTTTGGGCACCAGGCGACCCCGCACAGGGATGGGCTTATTCCAAAGAGGCGATCCGCGAGAGCGTAAAATTCGCCGAATCCAAGGGGCGTAAACTCGCAGGTCTCGTCATCACCAATCCCGACAATCCCACAGGCTTGACCATTCCCGTTGAAAAACAAGTTTCGCTCGCCAAAGCCGCATTGGAAGCAGGTGTCGCGTTCGTCCTCTTCGACTGGATGTACCATTACGTCACCGACGAATCCCCCATGGACTTGAATTCCTTCCTCAAGTTCTTCACCCCCGAAGAGCGCAAACGCATCATGTTCCTGGATGGCATCACCAAATCACTCGGCGGCTCCAACGTTCGCAACTGCCACTTGATCGCAGACGAAGCTGTTATCAAGTTTATTACGGCGCGTGCCTCACATACAGTCATGCCGTCATTCTTCTCGCTCGCCGTTGCCATGGCGGCCTACGAAATGGGATTCACGGAAGCCGCGAAGACCATCATCGAGCCGACCAACGCCAGTCGCGTTGTTTTGAAGAAGTTGCTGGCTGAGAGTGGCATGCAACACATCATTGGCAAAGGCTACTACGCCTTTATGAACGTCGGCAAGTTCATCAAAGCCAAAGGCTGGGATGATAGCGAACCCCTCGGACAATATCTCGCTGAAAATCACGGAGTCGCCATTGTCCCTGGCGCGTTCTTCTCCCCCTTCGGCGGCGAATGGATCCGCTTCTCGTATGCCACGCCCGCCGAACGAACCGAGGGCGCGTTCAAGCGCTTGATGGAAGGTTTGGAAAGTTTGAAAGGATAGTGAATTGTTTAGGTTAAGAGTGATATATT
>DATIUT010000232.1:0-6012 GCA_035466615.1 Anaerolineales bacterium
CACCAGCTGAATTTGCCTCTCGACTGGAGGAAGCCGGGTTGCCCGGCGACGCGGTGCGCAGGTTGACGCGCTTGTTCGAGGCTGTGCGTTACGGCGGGCGCAAGGCGGGACCAAAGGAAGTCAATGAGGCGGTTGCCTGCCTGACGACCATACTCCAATATTGCGGGGAGCCTGTATGAACACCCGACGAAACTTTGCTTTGATCGGCATATTCGCAATTGCGATTCTGCTGGCTTTCCCTTTGCGCGATGCGGTTTACAAATCGGTCATCATTCCCGTTGCATACGTGTTGTGGGTGCTGGGTCTTTTATATCACTCGGTACATCAATCCATATGGTGGATCGTCGCGCTGTTTGTTGTTCTGGTGACTTTGTCCCGGAGTCTTCGGCCGATGGGCAAGCTCGGGGAAAGGATTCGGTTCAAATCCAGGCCGGTTATTGGGCAGGTGGAAAATCTCACTACCTGGATGAAACGAACTGAGCGCGGGATATATTTCAAGTGGCTGGTCGCGAATCGTTTGGGGAAGATTGCACATGAGATTCTTTCACAACGCATGGGTGGAAAGACTCGCTCCTTTTTCGACCCGCTAACAGGTCCCGAATGGACGCCGCACGCGGATGTTCAGCGGTATCTAGAATCTGGATTGAAGGGTTCGTTTGCAGATTATCCACGCGAACGAAGGTTTTTTTCAAAACCTGCACCGACACCTCTCGACCATGATATGGATGATGTGATCAAGTATCTCGAATCGCAGGTAAGCAATAATTAAACACGGAGAACAACGTGACCGAACTATCAAACGTGTCCAAAATAGGAAAACAGGTCATCGCAGAGGTGGAGCGCGCCGTCGTCGGCAAACGCGAACTGCTCGAGATGATGATGGCGTCCGTGCTGGCAGGCGGACATATCCTGCTGGAGGATTTCCCAGGCTTGGGCAAGACGCTTGTGGCGCGCAGTTTTGCCACGGCGTTGGGATTGCAGTTCAAGCGAATCCAATTCACACCTGACCTCTTGCCCGGTGACATCACCGGTGGATACATCTTCAACCGCACCAAAAACAAATTCGAACTCCGCAAGGGACCGATCTTTGCCAACATCATTCTTGCCGATGAGATTAACCGTGCCTCACCCAAAACCCAGTCCGCTTTGTTGGAAGCCATGCAGGAGGGGCAGGTGACCATCGAAGGTGAAACGCTTTCATTGCCTGAACCTTTCCTTGTGCTTGCCACACAGAACCCAATTGAATACGAAGGCACGTTCCCACTGCCTGAAGCGCAATTGGACCGCTTCATGTTGAAACTCAAAGTCGGGTATCCGAGCATCGAAGAGGAGAAGTTGATTCTTCGACGCCGCCGCGAACGCAGGCAGGATGAAGTGTTGCTCGGCAAGGTCACAACTGCCAGACAACTGCTCGACATGCGTGCCGCGGTCGAAACTGTGCACGTGGACGCCGACCTTGAAGAATATATCGCGGCGCTCATCCATGCCACTCGCACAGACCGGCGCGTGGCTGTTGGAGCGAGTCCGCGCGGTTCGCTGGCGTTCCTCAAGATGGCGCGCGCCAACGCCGCCCTCAATGGCCGCGAATACATCACACCCGATGACATCAAACGCTATGTAACACCGGTGCTGGGTCATCGCGTGATCCTTCAGCCCGAATATTGGATGGCGAACTCTGTCACCGATGACGTCATCCGTGACGCGGTCGGGAAGACGCCGGTGCCGGTGATCAAGTAACCCTCACTCTTGCTCTCTGCCCTGCGGGCACTTGTTCCAAAGGGAGATGGAATATTATGTCGCGTTCTTTGTTTCTCGGTCTTCTAACATATGCTCTTCTGGTCGCTGGCATGGCTACTATGCACGGCGGGATGTTTGCGCTCATGTTGCCGCTGGTCGTGTATTTGCTGGTGGGATATTTGTTCGCGCCGGACGGGATCAAACTCGAAGCGACACGTCATCTAAGCGCAGAACGCGTTTCACCTAACAGCAAAGTCCAGGTGACTGTGACGGTTACTAATCGCGGCTCGCATCTGGAAGAAGTGTTGCTGGAGGATGTTTTGCCTGCGGACTTGAAGATCGCTTCACTTCATAACCGACACCTGACCCGGCTTCCAAAAGGCTCTTCCTGTACCTTCACCTACACGGTGACCGGCCCGCGCGGCGGGTATGGATTCGAAAAAGTGCGGGCGAAGGTCAATGACCATTTAGCGGTGACCAGTCGCGAGGTCGAGATAGAAGCGAAGGGACAGTTGTTCGTCTTCCCGCCGGTCACACGCCTGCGCCATGTGGCGATCCGTCCACGCCGCACAAGAGTCTATGCAGGGATGATCGCTGCGCGGGCGGGCGGTTCGGGGACGGAGTTCTTCGGCGTGCGTGAATATCAGCCGGGTGACCCGCCGCGTACGATCAACTGGCGTGCCAGCGCGCACAGCATGGACGCGTTGTATTCGAACGAGTTCCAACAGGAACGCGTGGCGGATGTGGGCATTGTGCTCGATGGGCGTTTGCGGTCGAATGAGTTTGCGCGCGGTCATTCGCTGTTCGAGCATTCTGTACAAGCTGCCGCGGCGCTGGCAGACGCGTTGTTGGCGCAGGGCAACCGCGTAGGTTTGCTTGTGTATGCCGCATTTTTGCGCTGGACGATTCCCGGATATGGCAAAGTGCAACGTGAACGCATCTTGCATTCGCTGGCGCATGCAAAACCGGGCGGCAGTGAAGTGTTCTCTGATCTTGCTAATATGCCGACTCGTTTGTTCCCGCCTGAGTCGCAGATCATTCTGGTCTCGCCATTGCTGGATGATGACTTGATGCCGCTTGTGCAATTGCGTGCGCGAGGGTATCAGGTGCTGGTCATCTGTCCCAACCCTGTGAAGTTCGAACTCTCCTATTTAAGAAAGGATCGGAACGTGGAACTGGCTTCGCGCGTGATCCAATTGGAGCGTGCGTTATTGTTGCGGAAAGCCCAGCGTGCCGGTGTCCAGGTGTTGGATTGGGATGTGAGCGAGCCGTTCGACCTGGTCGTGAAGCGGAAGTTGAGCCGTCTGCCTGTGTGGTTGCGGGCTGTTGGAAGTTAATCGTTTAACCACAAAGGGCACTAAGGTCACGAAGGTTTTAACCCATTACGGCAAAAACCCTTTGTGTACTTTGTACCCTTCGTGGCATGAATCTGGAGTTGTGAATGACAACCGTTGCAATGGTAACAAGCATTGTCACAGGGATCATCTCTCTTGCGTATGGATATTCGCAGCAGGGATATGCCAGCCCCGCCTTGTGGATCGTGTTGTTGGGAATCCTATGGGTGTTGGCGCATTGGCGAAGATACTACTGGTTTTCGTCGGTTGCCTTATTCCTGATGATCTTTGCCGCAGGGTTTGGCGTTTGGCGTGAATTTCCCACAGGATGGATGTTGATTGGCGCGCTCGGCGGTTTGCTCGGCTGGGATCTGTCCGATTTTGCAATGCGCTTACGTTATGCCGCGCCAACGGATGACGTCGAAGGCATGGAACGTCGTCACCTGGCGCGAGTGGGCGTTGTTGCCGTGCTGGGATTGGGACTCGCGTATTTGAGCACGGTGATTCAGATCAGAAGGCTGGCGTTTGAGGTGGCAGTGGGGTTGATCCTGCTCGCGGCGTTGGGGTTGGCGCGTTTGGTGATGCGGTTGAGAAGATATTGATTGGCTGTATATATTTCTGAACAGCATCAGTACAGTGTAAATTAAGAATCTGAGAATTTTTCATTATCTGGATGAACGACCGTGTAATGTGAATTCAGTTTGGAACGAGCAGACTAGGAGACTACAAAACTATGCATGGATACGGCTGGTTTGCATACATGCGTTCGGGCGATGAAAAGCCCAAGGTAACAAGAGAACTTTTATTACGAGTACTCACGTACGCACGCGAATACTGGTGGCACATCGGTGGCATGCTCGTGACGATTACCGTGACAACGGGCTTGTCCCTGCTGACGCCACTCATCTTCCGCAACATGATTGATGTGGTGATTCCCGCCGGGGACACCCAGCGACTCATCTATCTCGGCCTGGCACTGTTGGTCATCCCTGCGCTTGAAGGCGGGATCAATGTCATTCAGCGGCGGTTGAACGCGGCGGTGGGGGAGGGTGTCATTTACGATCTGCGTTCGACGCTCTTTGCGCGCCTGCAACGCATGTCCCTGCGGTTTTTCACGAACACCAAGGTCGGCGAGTTGATGTCGCGCCTCAACAACGATGTGGTCGGCGCGCAGAACGCCATCAGCAATACCATCGTCAACATCGTGACCAATCTCATCGAAGCGATTGCGTTGCTGGCGGTCATGCTCACGCTCGAATGGCGATTGACCATCGTCAGCGTTTTGATTCTTCCGCTGTTCATCATTGCTGCGCAAAGACTCGGCGTTGTTCTGCGTGATATTGCCCGCAAAGCGATGGATCACAATGCCAGGATGAACGCGCACATGAACGAGACTCTCAACATCGGCGGCGCGTTGCTGGTCAAATTATTTGGCCGCGCCAATGAAGAGGAGAAACGTTTCCGTGAACGCGCCGCCAACGTGCGCGATATCGGCGTCAGGCGCGCGGTGGTCGGCTCGACCTTCTTCGTCATCTTTGGTCTCGTCAGTGCGGTGGGCACGGCGCTGGTCTATGGTCTCGGCGGTTACTTCGTCATCACCGACGTCTTCACCGTCGGCACCATCGTCGCTTTCGGTTCGTATCTCGGTCAACTGTATGGCGCGCTGCAAGGACTCGCGGGAGCGCCCGTTGAATTTTCAACGAGCATGGTTTCGTTCGAACGTGTCTTCGAGATCATTGATCTCCCTCAAGACATCGTCGAAAAAGAAAATGCAATCGCTCTGCACGACTCTAAAGGCAAACTCGAATTCGATAACGTCAACTTCGACTATCACGTGGACGAATCCAAACTGCTCAAAGATGTCAAACGTTACGGGAAGATGGAAGACGTGGGCGCGGTCTTGTCTTTGACAAGGCCGGCCGCGGACGATGGACAAAAGACCAGGGCGGCGGGGAGGAATGGCCAATCGCCAACGGTCAATCGTCGGGATGAAGGAAGCGGTTCTGACTCATCCGAAACTGATTCCACATCCCAGGCCAGAGATGTCGCCTTGGAGGGAATCTCCTTTATCGCGCGTCCCGGACAGTTGATCGCATTGGTCGGTCCCTCCGGCGCGGGCAAAACGACGATGACATATCTCATCCCAAGATTGTACGACCCCACCGATGGAGTCATCCGCATTGACGGGCATGACCTGCGCGAGGTGACTCTCGATTCGCTCGCTGCCGCGATCGGCATGGTGACGCAGGAGACGTATCTCTTCCACGATACCATCCGCACGAATCTGACGTACGCGAAGACCGACGCGGCCCAGGCGGAGATCGAAGCCGCGGCGCGCGCCGCCAACATCCATCAGTTTATTATGGATTTGCCCGATGGCTACGACACGATTGTGGGCGAGCGCGGCTACCGTTTGAGTGGCGGCGAAAAACAACGCATCGCGCTGGCACGTGTGATTCTCAAAGACCCGCGCATTCTCGTCCTCGACGAAGCCACGAGTTCACTCGATAGCGAATCTGAAGCGTTGATCCAGGACGCGTTGAAGCGCGTGATGGCAGGCAGGACGAGCATTGTGATCGCTCATCGTTTGTCCACGATACTTGCCGCCGATTTGATTCTGGTGATGGATCGAGGAAAGATTGTTGAGAGAGGCACGCATGAGGAACTGCTTGCGATGGGAGGATTATATAGTCAGTTGTATGAAACACAATTTAATCGTGAGAAGGTTTGACACACTCCAGCCTTCGCACAGCATACCTTTCGGCACCCCCAAATCCAGCGATGAAAATTTGAGAGGCGCAATCAATGGTCAAGTCATCAGGTTTTTGGGGATTAAGAACAAAAAGCAAAAAGACCAGCCCTCTTGACGGTGCTGGTCTTTTTGCTCTCAAATTTCTTCTTTCTCTGGCGCTTGAACTGGAGGAGTCGTTTGAGTTTCCAG
>DATIUT010000233.1:0-7840 GCA_035466615.1 Anaerolineales bacterium
AAGATTGCACAAATATCTTTCTTGTGAATTCGGTCAGAAAATGGCAACAAACTGAATTTACTAAGGTCGAAGATGTATAATCGAAAAGTTGTCTACCCCTAAAATATGAAACATATTCGAAAACTATTACACTTCATAAGACCGTACTTGAAGTGGAGCATTGTATCTCTCATACTCCTCACAGCAGTGGTTCTGATGGATCTCGCCATCCCGCGCCTGATCCAACGCATCATTGACCAGGGTATCAACCAAAACAATATGCGGGTTGTATTCACCACAATGGTCCTCATGCTGGGCATATCGTTATTTCAAGTGTTGTTCGCCCTCGGCAACAATTATTTTTCCATTCAGGTGGGCGAGAGCGTGGCACGCGACATACGTGAAGCGCTTTTTCTGAAGATACAGTCATTTTCTTTTGGCAACCTCGACCACATCAACACAGGTCAATTGATGGTGCGACTCTCCAGTGACAAGACCGCCTTTCAGCGCATGGTACAGGTCTCGTTGCGGATTGGCACGCGTGCACCTCTATTGATGATCGGCAGTCTTATTTTAATGTTCGTCACGGACAACCGGCTAGCATTGATGGTTATGCCTGTGCTGTTGGTGACCTTTGTCGTAATCATATTCTTCATCACCCACATGGGACCGTTGTTCCTCGTGGTCTTGAAGAAACTGGACCGGCTCAACACAGTTCTGCAGGAAAATATTGCAGGCGTGCGTCTCGTCAAGGCATTCGTCCGGGCCGAGTATGAGGGAGAAAGATTTGCGGAAGTCAATGAAGATTACACAGACCAAAACATCCGCGTGATGCGCTTCATGGCAACATTATTCCCCATGATGGGCATGCTGGTAAACATCGGCATGGTCATCGTGATTTGGGCAGGCGGGATTCAATCCATACGCGGTGATGTGTCGGTTGGGCAGATCGTGGCATTCATCAATTACCTGCAAACCACAATGGGACCGCTGGGAATCATGGTCATGCTGGCAAACGTCGTCGCGGCGGCAACCGCCTCTGCGGAACGTATCAACGAAGTGCTGGAAACTGTCCCTGAAGTGCAAGACGCATCCGAGACACTGAGTCTGCCCAAGGGACGCGCGCAGCGGATCAGGTTCGAGGGTGTGAACTTTCGATATAACGGGACCAACGATGGGTCGGTGTTGAGAGGCGTGGATCTGGTCGCAGAACCGGGTCAGACCGTAGCCATCCTGGGAGCGACGGGCGCGGGCAAATCATCCATTGTCAATCTGGTGCCGCGCTTTTATGATGTCGCTGACGGGAGGGTCACTTGGAATGGCGTTGATATCCGGCAGGTAAAACAAAGCGACCTGTTGATGCAGGTGGGCGTGGTGCCGCAGGAGACAATTTTGTTTTCAGGGACGGTGCGTGACAATATCCGCTATGGGCGGCCCGATGCGAGTGACGAGGAAGTGATTGCCGCGGCGCAGGTGGCACAGGCACACGACTTTATCACGAACCTACCCAATGGATATGATACGCGTGTGGAAGAGCGCGGCGTAAATTTATCGGGCGGACAAAAACAACGCATCGCGATCGCGCGCGCGATTTTGTTGCGGCCTGCGGTTTTGATTCTCGACGACAGCACAAGTTCAGTGGATGTGGAAACCGAAACAAAGATTCAAAATGCCATGAAGGATTGGATGCAAGGTAGCACAAGCTTTGTAGTGGCGCAGCGCATCAGCACTGTGTTACACGCCGATAAAATTTTAGTAGTTGACGAAGGACAGATTGTGGCGCAAGGCACGCACAACGAGTTAATGAAGTCTAGTTCTGTGTATCAGGAGATCTATGCCTCACAACTAGGCGATGGCGTCAAGCTGGAGGAGCAGGCATGAGCAACGCGACAACAAAAGACCATTCCTCTCCTGATGTCCGCAGAATGTTGGGGCGCGGGCCCATGCAACCTGGCAGGATCGAAAAAGCAGGCGACTCGCGCCGCGCGCTGGCGAGGCTGGCGGCATATCTCAGCCCGTATAAATCTGCATTGGCGCTTGTGCTCGCCTTTGTTTTGATCTACATCCTGCTTGGTTTGCTTGAACCGTATTTAATCGGGCGCGCCATTGATCAATACATTTCCACCAAACAAATCGACGGCCTGGCGCCGCTCGCCATAATCCTTTTAACCGCCTACATCTTCGACAATAGCTTCCAAGCCGCCTCGAGCTGGACCATGGCTCGCATCTCACAGGATGCCCTGCGCCACCTCCGTCGTGATCTCTTTGAGCACCTGCAAAAATTGTCCATCGCCTTCTTCGATGGTCGCACTGCGGGCGAGCTGATGAGTCGCCTCACGAATGACATTGACGCCATCAATCAGGCAGTTTCGCAAAATGTGGTCTCACTCATCGCGAGTGTGCTATCGCTCATTGGAATTGTCATTGCCATGTTTATTCTCAATCCGTGGCTGGCAATCTCCGCATTGGTGGTCATGCCCATCATGTTCTGGTTTACAAATTTCATCGCGCGCTACACACGCAAGGGGTTCCGTGAACTGCAAAAGGATCTTGGCGAGATCAACAGTGTCATGGAGGAATCCATCAGTGGTCAACGCGTGGTCAAGGCGTTTCGGCGCAGCGAAACAGCCATCGAACGTTTCCGCGCCAGCAATGAAAAAGTTTACAAGGCAGGCATCTATGCCAACACCTACGCCCTCATGCTCATGCCCCTGACGTGGGTTCTCGGCAACTTCTTTGTCATAGTTCTTGTCAGCCTTGGCAGTTATCTTGCGCTCAAGGGACTTGCCACTGTCGGCATGATCGCAACTTTCATTGGGTACGCCCAGAACTTCATTCAGCCCTTGCGTCAATTGGCCAACATGTACAACTCGATCCAGGCCGCGCTGGCAGGGGCGGAACGAGTCTTCGAGATCATTGATACTCAAGCGGAAGTGGACAACGCCTCGGACTCCCCGTTGCCTGCTCCCGTTCGGGGAGAAGTCCACTTCACTGGCGTCTCTTTCGGCTACCTGCCTGATACGCCCATCATCAAGAATATGACCCTCCAAGCCAAGGCAGGACAAACCATCGCGTTGGTCGGCCCTACTGGCGCTGGCAAGACTACCATCATCAATTTATTGACTCGCTTTTACGAAATCAACGAAGGGAGCGTCTCCATTGACGGACGCGACATCCGCGACATCTCCAAGGATGACCTGCGCCAAAAACTCGGCATTGTCTTGCAGGACACCTTCTTGTTTGCTGACACCGTCATGGAGAACATCCGCTATGGTCGCCTCGATGCCACCGACGAAGAATGCATCGAAGCCGCCAGATTAGCGGATGCCGATCACTTCATCCATCAACTGCCGCAGGGATACCAAACCAGACTCTCCGAACGCGCCAGCAACCTCAGTGCAGGACAACGTCAGCTACTATCCATCGCCCGCGCCATACTGGCTGACCCAAGCATACTCATCCTCGACGAAGCCACCTCCAGCGTGGACACCCGCACCGAAGCCCGCATTCAAAAATCCCTCCTGCGCCTCATGGAAGGCCGCACCAGTTTTGTCATCGCCCACCGCCTCTCCACCATCCGTGATGCGGACAATGTCATCGTCATCAAGGACGGCGAGATCGTCGAGCAGGGAACGCATCAACAATTGTTGGAAGCAAAGGGCTTCTTCCACAAGCTGTATATGAGTCAATTCAAGGGATTGGCGATCTAGAGGTCGCTTTTATGAATTAGTGAACGGTTCGCGTGAGTTCACTCAACCACGTTATCTCATCATTCGATAATTTGAATTTCATCGCGCCCGCGTTTTCCTCAGCCTGCCGCACATTGGTCACACCAGGGATGGTCACAACGCCATCGCCTTGAGAATTGACGACCCAGTTTAGGGCAACCTGCGCCGGGGTGGCATTATACCTGACCGCTATTTCATCCAACACCGAAGCCAATTTCCGGGTCTTTTCGATACCTCTGCGCAATCGGGCACGCCAGAAGGGTGGTTTCTTATCCAACAATTCCGGGTTCTTGTGATATTTTCCCGTCAGCAAACCCGACTCCAACGGGGTGTAGGCGATGATTGTCACACCAAGTTCTTTCGCAGTCTCCAGCACGCCATT
This sequence comes from Anaerolineales bacterium, assembly GCA_035466615.1. Taxonomy (GTDB): domain Bacteria; phylum Chloroflexota; class Anaerolineae; order Anaerolineales; family Villigracilaceae; genus Defluviilinea. Next base: position 4,090 of record DATIUT010000233.1, read on the forward strand.
TTTCTCAATCGTACGGTCAAGCAGGCTGTATCGCACCTGGTTTACTGCCAGTGGCAGACCATGCTTCTGCAATTGACGATGTGCCCGGCGCATCCGCTCAGGGTTGAAGTTGCTGACGCCAACCGAACGGATTTTCCCTGCTTCCACCAGTTTCGCCATTTCATCCATTTCGACTTCTGGTGAAGAAAAACCAAATGGCTGGTGCACCATAAAATTACCGATGCTGTAGCCATTCAGGAAGCGGAGGCGGTCTTCGATGGTTCTTGGAATATTACGCGCTGTGCGAAATAACGGCCACCATTTTGTGGCCACAACCACTTCATTATCCTCTTTGCCGGCAGACTTTAGCCCGGCTGCCAGTGAGGCTTCTGATACGCCAGATCCATAAAGTTCAGCGGTATCGAACCAATTAATGCCTCCATCCAAGCCTGCCTTGATGATGGCATTTTTCACTTCCTGATCGATTTTCGGAAAGGCGAATCCCATCAATCCTCCCCCACCAGCAAATTCCATCATACCCAGCCCGATGGGGGTGACTTCAATATCCGTTTTCCCGAGCCTGCGTTTCGATATCTGCACATTCGATGACATGGATAAACCCTTTCGTAGATCGAAGCAACTTTTTTGAAGCGTGTTAATGGGAAAATTATACCGCTCGTTTGATCTGAACTTTCACAAAGCATCCCGGAACCCTTATACTATAATCAAGACGGCTAAAATCCTACAGATTTTCAGTGTTCTGTGATCTCCATCGTGGCGGCCAGTGCCCCTGGCAAATCCTTAAAACGGATGAGACTGCATCGGAATCCTGGAACAAAAAACAGCGTATCAACCGTCCTTAGTTTGAATGGAGGATGCTGGCATGGTGAAAAAAATTCAACCCACGTGGCTTTCTGTTGTGATCGTTTCAACCTTGATCCTGACACAATGCGGGCCGCTGACACCCATCCCGGTGGCCGCACCCACTCAGAAAGCGCCGCTCGAACTTCAGGTTGAGATGGGGGATGTCGGTCCATATCTGGCGGGACAAAACCCACCGGAGGGCCAGCGTCTGGAGCTCTCTCCCACCCTTGAATTTACATTCGACCGTGAAATGGATCAAACCAAAACGGCGGATGCGTTCACGCTTCTCAACGCGGACAATCAGCCCGTTCCCGGTAAAAAAAACTGGCTCAACCCGAAAACTCTTTCATTCACCCCGATTGCCGAGCTGACACCCTCCACTGTTTATAAAGCGATCTTCTCCACTTCTGCAATTGCCAGTGATGGAGAATCCCTACGCGAGGAGATTCGCGTGAACTTCACAACCATTGACCCGCTTGCAGTAGGGCAGGTCTTCCCGGTGGATAGGTCTGAGGAAATTGATCCCGGCACGAACATCACAGTCATCTTCAATCATCCGGTGGTACCGCTTCAAATTAAAGAAGAGCGGGCTGACTTGCCTCAGCCATTGGTCATTTCACCTGAAGTCGAAGGAACGGGGGAATGGGTGAATTCATCGGTGTATGTGTTTCAGCCGGAGAAAGGCTTATTAAGCGGGACCAATTACAAGGTCGAGATCGAAGCGGGACTCAAAGATACGAATGGCGACGCATTAGAGCGATCCTATTCATGGAATTTCAGCACGCGCGCGCCGATCATCGGTAATTTTGCATTGAAGAACGGCCCGGAGAATCCGGGGGAGACAATCGAAAATGTTTTGCTGGATCAGGCTTTTATCGTCACGTTCCTGCAGGCGATGGATGAAAAAAGCGTGAAAGAGGCGGTCACGCTGGTGAACCGCGAAACGGGCAAGCCATTCCCAGTCAAACTGACATGGAACAAGGATTTCACTGTGCTCACCATTGCGCCCGCGGGACGATACAAGATTGCCAGTTTCTACGACCTGACCATTTCAGAGAATGCGCGCGCCAGGGACGGTGGCAAACTCAAACAGGGATTGGCCCTCAAGTTTGGCACAGTGGCCCTGCCGCAGGTCAGGGAAATTTTCCCCAAACCCAATTCGATGGCAAAGGATTTCGATTCTCATATTGAGATATGGTTTACTTCGCCGATGAAGCTGGACAGTCTGAAAAGCAGGATCAAAATCACACCGCAACCCAAAAATGAATTGAGCTGGTATTTCGACGAGTATGCCTGGCGGTTGTATATTTATGGGCTTGAACCCGCCACGGAGTATGTCGTGCGCCTCCTGCCGGGCATGTCCGACCTGTATGGCAATACGATCCAAACCGAGCAGTCGTTCACATTCAAGACCGGGGATTTGACGCCCTATGCGCGTTTGGTGCTTCCGTGGACGCCTCTGATCTACCGCGCCCAGGGTCCACAGGAGGTTTTCTTCGAGCATCTCAATCTTGAATCTGTTTCGGTCTCGCTTTATCCGTTGGAATTTTCCGAATTCAGCCAGATGCTGACGGGAAAACTCGCTTCGACCTATTTCAACCCGAAGGTCGGGCCGATCCGCGAGTGGACACCGGAGGTTGATCTGCCAAGGAATAAACTGAATGTGGTTAATTTCAAATTGCAGGATGCAAAGGAGAAACCGTTACAGCCGGGATATTACTTCCTTGGTGTGAAAGGCAAACCGTTGGACTACAAGAGCCGTTTCTATCAGGGATTTGTGTTCATCGTCGCTACCGACAACATCACGCTCAAGGCGACATCCACAGAAGGGCTGGCATGGGTCACCGATCTTGAAAGCGGAAAACCGCAGGCAGGTGTGCCCATCACTTTTTATAACGAGTTCATGCTTAAAATTGGCAGCACCGTTACAGATCGGAATGGACTCGCGTATCTTGACGGTTTGAAGAGTCCGTCTTATGCGCGCATGGATGGAAAAGACCACCTTGCTTTTGCCGCGATTGACTGGGGCAGTGGTGTTTGGGCGGGGGACTTTGGCCTGTATGAGAATTATTACTCGCCGCCCAATTCGATGTTTGGTTACGTCTACACGGACAGACCCATCTACCGCCCCGGGCAGGAGGTGTTCTTCAAAGGGATCATCCGCACGAGTGACGACCTGCGATACAGTCTTCCGAAAGTAGATAAGGTGTATGTGACCATCGAGCAATATGGTGAAAAAATCCTTGCCGATTATTTGCCGCTTTCAGATCTTGGCAGTTTTGACGGAAAACTCACGCTCGCCGATGATGCGGGGCTGGGTACGTACGATATATTTGTACGGCGATCTCCTGGAAGCGACCCGTTCAGTTACCTGTCGTTCCGTGTGGCGGAATATCACAAGCCCGAGTTCGAGGTGAGCGCCTCGTCGGACAAGACCGATATCCTTGCGGGAGAACAGGTTCGGTTCAGTCTCGACGCGAAGTATTATTCAGGCGGGAGCGCCGGGAACGCGGAAACAGAATGGTTCCTGCAATCGTCGCCGTATTACTTCCAACCGTCGTCTGATTACTGGCAGTTCAATTTCATGGACTGGGACCGCGATGAATTCTGGTTTCCGCAAAAACAAAGTGGAAGAGGAATACTGGCGAACGGCAAGGGTGTCACCGATGCAAACGGGCATTTTGAGGTTGTGCAGACTCTTGAGTTGGATGAAAACAAGGTCAGTAAACAAGTGATTTTTAATGCCAACGTGACCGATGTTTCGGGCAACCTTGTCAACGGAGGCACGAGTGTGATCGTGCATCAAAGCGAATTCTACGCCGGTGTACGTTCGGTCAGTTATGTGGGCAAGGCTGGCGAGGAACAACCGTTTGAGATCGTCGTATTGGACTGGGATTCAAATCCTGTC
>DATIUT010000234.1:0-20500 GCA_035466615.1 Anaerolineales bacterium
CCGCTGAAATTTGTCCATACGCTGGCAATCGTATAAATGGGGCCCCAGGGAATGCCCCACCAGCCCAGCACGAGCGAGAGTAAAGTAAAAGGAAGTCCCCTTACGATGGCATTATCTTCCGACCGAATGAAGTAAATGTTCGATGACCTTCTAAACGTGACCACGAGCAGAGAGATACAGTATTGATACATCACGAACTTTCCACCCTTCTGCAATTCCATTTGCAGATGACCTCCGGTCTGAATTTCTTCCAACCCGATGATCTTTGTCATACGAGCTCCTCCGGATGAAAAATTAACTACTCGGTCTTTGCCTCTTCAGTGTCGTCTTCCATTTTCAGTCCCCGCAACGCTTCGTCCACGCTGGTGGCGGCATCGCGCCGCATTCCTGCGGCGGGAGTCCCGCAATAGGGACAGATATTCCATGGCAGTTCCATCAATTTATTGCAGTTCTCGCAGTTCTTTTTTAGCTTCGTATGACAATTCGGACAAACCCGCCAGTCATCCTTGACGCGTCGCTCACAACCCGGACAAAGCGGAAGATCTTCCAGCGCTTGAAGCAGGGCTTCTTCTTCGAGCGTTTTTTGATAGTCCTCTTCGAGAGTCCGGGTGGGACGCAAAATGAGATAGACCAGGATACCGGGCAGGTTAAGCACGGCGACCAGTAAAGTCGCGAGAGTTTGTACCAGCGGATCGCGCGCACGCGTGCGGATGTCGCGATACGTCCAGACGATGAGCGAGATCCATAACGCGGCAAGGAACGCGCCGCCAAAGCCGGTCAAAACAAGAAGCAGGTTGCTGACAAATGCGGGATCAAGGGTCATGATGTTATTTTATCTCATCTTACGGGGTCGTGTGATGGAAGAACCATTCCCCATCACCTTGTGAGGCGTAGGAATTCGCGCCGATCACTTCATGGAATGTGATGCCGGGGTGTAAGGGAATCGGTATCCCGGCGGTTGTGGTCAGCATAAGAGGCTGATCCTTTGTCAGGCGGTTCCATCTGGCTGGGAAACCGATTCCGTCGCGAAAGACATACGCTTCTCCTGAACCGGTCAGGTCAATATGATAAACCTCGTCATCTTCCTGGAAGGGGTTGGCAAACTCATGGTAGGCGAACAGGACGACCACGTTTGCCGCGTGGATTTGTAACCCGGTGACGTTATCCTGCAAAGGTATATAAGACTCCTCCCTGCCATCGTGTGTGTCGTTCTTTTCCTGATAACGCACGTATTCACCGGTCTCTGGCAGGTATTCCCAGTAATTGTATGAATATTCGGAGTAATAGGTATATACCCTTATGCCTTCCAGGTTTGACAGCGGCGGAATTTCATTGCTGAAATTCCCGCGCAGATAGGGCTTGTCGTTAGGTAGATCGTTTTTCGTCACACAGTCACCCCAAAGGACAGTATTGAAATAATTATTGTTATACGCTTCGATGTCGCGCGTGGGCATCAAATGGTATGGCGGGCACTCCCCAATCGTGGGAACAACAAGGAATTGTGCAATATCGGTCGTCGCAAAATATTCCAGTACGCGCTTATCGGCAAATTTGAAGACAAGGTAGGCCTGATACATGCGTGCGATATGCTCATCGAAGAATCTGCCGGAGCGGACGGGCCCCACCCATTCGGAGTTGTTGCCATAGAAGACTGCAATAAAGCGTGTCAACTCACCCTCGATGTAGTATTCAAAGACCTGGTCGGCAAGCGACAATCCGGATTGCGGGCGGACATAACGCGGATAGTTCGCAACCTTGATCGCCATCGGTCTGCGCTCCAGCAGGGATGGATCCGCTTGAGGTAAACCCGTAAGCGGATTGAATACAGGCGGCACGGTTGCCGTCGGAGGAATGGCGTCCGTTGGAATAATTGGCGTTTCGGCCGAGACGGGGGTTGGCAAAGTCACTGTCGGCAGAAAAAAAGGTGTTGGCGCCGCGCCGGAATAGAGCGAGTCAGATGCGTTTTCGGATCCAGGTTGAAAAGGGGTTGGAGAGGGAAGCCCAAATGCAGATACTTTATCCGCATTTGTGGTGCATCCGGAAAGAAAAAGTGAAATGCACATAATGGTTATGACGGTCAATCGCATGAGGTGAATTGTACAACAATCGAAGAGGTCTGCAAATCCCGCTCGCTTCCCTGTATGGCGAAATGAGGCGAGCGGATAAACCTGATAAAATTACGTTTGCATGTTCATATTCATCACAGTCAGCATCCTGTTTTTCACCGCTTTGCTTTTGTTGATCCTTCGGTTTGCACTGCCGGACTTTCGGTTTGCATGGCTGACGGCGACAGGCGGTGCATTGCTCGCCTGGATCAGTGTTTTCGTCTGGCAGGCACGCCTGCCCACCATCCTGAAATTACCCCTTTGGAAACCTGAGAGCATTTTTCGTCAGCCACCATTTCTTATCGCAGACAGCACTGCGTGGGCATTCGCGCTCAGCATTGTGACCATTTGTCTGGCAGTGATCGTTACAGCCGTGGCGCGCGATAATTTCCCCAACCCGATCAGTTGGATTGGCGTTTTGGCCCTGACCGCGCTCGGTGTCCTTGCTGTGACCGCCGCCGACCCTCTGACGCTCGTCCTGCTTTGGGCGGCAATTGACCTTACAGAGATGATTTCGCAAATGCGATTTGTGGAAGACCCGCGGTTAAGTGAGCGCATCGTGACCTCTTTCGCTTCGCGCGTAACCGGGATCCTGATCCTGTTATGGGCAGGCATGGTCAGCGCTTCAGACGGTTCCGCCCTCGATTTTCTCTCGCCCACACCGCGCGCAGGTTTATACCTCATCGTCGCCTCGGCCTTCCGTCTCGGTGTATTACCACTTCATCTTCCCTACGCGGGCGAATCCTCGTTTCGACGCGGATTTGGCACCGGCTTGCGCATGATCTCAGCAGGTTCGAGTTTGATCCTGCTTGCACGCGCTTCTTTGGGCAGCGGCGAGTCACCTATTACTCCATACCTGATGATACTCGTTTCGTTCGCCGCACTATATGGCGCGTGGATGTGGTTGCGTTCACCGGATGAACTGACAGGACGTCCCTACTGGCTGATCGGTCTCGGTTCCCTCGCGGTTGCTTCTGCCTTGCGCGGCAACCCGGCAGGCGCGGCCGCATGGAGTTGCGCGCTCATCCTCTCCGGCGGCGCATTGTTCCTTGCCTCCGCAGAAAGCAGATGGCTGGATAAGGCACTATTTATCGGGGTTTGGGGAATTTCGTCCCTGCCGTTCTCCCTCACAGGCAGTGGCTGGATCAATCCCCGCGAAAGTTTCTGGTATGTGATCCCACCCCTGATCGCCACACAAGTGATGTTACTTGCAGGGTATATCCGTCAAAGCCGGCGTTCCGCGGCACGCACTTCGTTCGAGAACCAACCCATCTGGGCAAAGAACGTCTATCCGTTTGGAATTTACATCATCCTGTTGACTATCTTGGTGCTCGGGTTCTTTGGCTGGAACGGGGCACTGCGGTTCGGCAACTGGATCGCGGGACTCATCACATCACTCCTAACTCTTGGTTTGCTCTGGCTCATCCCGCGCGTACGTATCCTCAACCCGGTCCGCGCACATTGGGTACATTCCACTGGACCAACATGGCTGGATATGGCCTATCAGATCATCTGGGAACTATATCGCGCCATCGGAAGGGTCACCAGCACATTTTCGAACGTACTCGAAGGCGAAAGCGGAATCATGTGGACCCTGCTTTTCCTTGCATTGTTCATATCCATATTCACGCAAGGGACACCCTGATTCCATGGCACCGATTCTTTCGTGGAGCGTCATTGCATTGCTTGCCATCACCTCTGTAGGCATATTGCTCGCGCATGACTGGCGCTGGCTGATCATTTTCCTTTCCGCCCAATACATTGGGGTTTTCATCCTGACTTTGGAACACTGGCCTCTCGGTATGGCCACTGTCAAGGTCATCGCAGGCTGGATGAGCGCCGCGATCCTGGGAATGACTCGTTCCAACCTGGATGCAGAAGAAGAAAATAAAAATACCCTCCCGCAAGGACGCTTCTTCCGCTTTATCGCCGCAAGTGTCGTTGGGTTAATCGTTTTAACCGGCACTCCTTTTATTGATGCCATGATGGCAGACGCAGGCATGGCGGTTTCCGCAGGAAGCCTGCTCTTGGTTGGCATGGGCCTGCTTCATCTTGGTGTTACAGATCAGTCCATGCGCGTGACGGCCGGCTTGATGACCGTGCTTGCCGGGTTCGAAATCTTATATGCCGCCGTGGAAAATTCGATCTTGGTTGCGGCACTGCTCGCCATCATCAACCTAGGACTGGCCCTGGTTGGTTCGTATCTCATGATCGCCTCCAGCACCAATGAAACGGAGACACCATGAACGCCCCAACAATCTGGATCATTGCGCCTGCTGTAATTGCCATCCTGCTGATGGCAATTACAAACCAACGCACCTTGAGTTTCATTGGAGGATTCGTCGCGGTATTACTGGCATTGACCGCACAATTCGTCCCGATGGAGGAAGCGTTTAGGCTGGGAGTGTTGTCACTCAGGATCGAATCATCATTGAACATCCTTGGCAGGCAACTCCTGATCAACCCGCAAGAGGGACCACTTCTTGCACTGATCTACGGGGCGGCGGCGTTATGGTTCTTCGGCGCAGGGGCGTCCAAATCGTCATTGCGGTTCGTCCCATTGGGAATGCTCATCACTACTTTGATGGTCGCGTCCATCGCGGTGGAGCCTTTTCTCTTTGCCGCGCTTTTCATCGAGATGGCTGTTCTATTATCAGTCCCATTGGTGACAAGCATCCACAAACCGCCCGGCAAAGGCATTATCCGTTTTCTGATCTATCAAACACTCGCCATGCCGTTCATCCTTTTATCCGGCTGGTTGTTGGCGGGTGTGGAAGCCAGCCCCGGCAACCTGGCACTCGCCGCGCAATCCGCATCCATCCTCGGGCTTGGGTTTGCTTTCTTATTGGCAATCTTCCCTCTTTACAATTGGATTCCCATGCTGTTGGAGGAAGCCCCATCGTTCGCGGTTGGCTTTCTCCTTTGGATCATACCTGCCACCACCTTGGTCTTCGGTGCAGGTTTCATTGACCGTTATTCTTGGCTTCGCTCATCACCCGAATTGGCCACAGCTTTGCAACTTTCCGGACTATTCATGCTCGTGAGCGGAGGATTATGGGCGGCATTCCAAAATCACATCGGGCGGATCATGGCATATGGCTCCATCGCCGAGACAGGCCTTTCCCTGCTTGCGCTCAGCCTGGACTTGAAATTGGGCATCCCCATTTTATTTTTACTCTTCCCCGCGCGTGCCCTGGGTCTGGTAATCTGGTCGCTTTCGCTGACGATCCTAAAGGAGCATTCAAAGTCAGCGCGTTTCAGTGATGTGCGCGGCATGTTGAGAACAGTCCCATTTGCGGGCGCGGGGCTAATCCTTGCCTCGCTATCAACAAGTGGTTTTCCCCTCCTGGCTGGTTTCCCTGGGAGGCTGGCATTGTGGGACGGTCTTGCACGCGCCTCCCTCGGCACAGCACTTTGGATGGGACTCGGCGTCATTGGTTTGTTCATCGCCTCTTTCCGGATACTGGCTGTCCTCAGCATGGCTGACGAATACACAGACTGGAAAATTGGTGAAAACTGGTTGCAGGGGCTCATGCTGGGACTGGGAATAACCGGGCTTTTCATCCTGGGTCTGTTCCCGCAGGCAGCTCAATACTTCCTATCCGACCTGCCATCCATGTTCGAACACCTCGGGCGGTGAGGCGGTATAATCACACGCAATTCAAGAGAAAGCGCCGGAGGCAAAATGGATTTTGAGCAGATCGTCAAACGCCTGCAATGGTTGGACGAGGAACATCGTAAGGACAAAGCCGCCATCATCGAACTGGAGGAACGCATCGCCGCATATGGAGGGAATCTTGATACGGTTGCCAGGCAGGTCAAACCACTCGAAAAACAGATCGCAGGACTGACATCCAATTCTGCGCGCATAGACCAGTTTGAAGCCATTGTCACGAAACAGCGCGAAGAGATGAAGAACGCGTTCGATGAGCTTGAAAAAGGTTTTCAAAAGCGGGAAAAGGATCTGATCAAGCAACACCAAAAGGATCTTGAGTCGTTTAACAAGGAAATCGACCAGCTCAAGAAGATGCTGACAGAGATCACACCCATCAAGCGCGAACTCAAGACTCGTGCAACCGCGGAGAACCGTCTGCAACAGGAAATCAGCGAACTAAAACTATCGATTGACGAAGCCAAACGTGCTGCAGAGGATGCATCCCGCGCACAGCGCGTCTTTGATGAGAACCGCAAGCAGGATATGAAACGCATCGCCGACCTGCAGGGCGAACTCACAGCGCTCCGCAAACGGAGTGACGAAGCGCGCGTCAAAGCAGATTCAGGCATGGACAGCGTCAGGCACCTGGAAAACCGCTTCAAGGAATTGATGGTTGCAGAGGCTGAACGCAAAGCCGCGCAGACCGAATTCATCGAAAAACAGTCCGTTGCACATCTTGACCGTGAACGTTCCTACAAGGAATGGCGCGATAGTTATGCAGATTTTCAAAAGCAGGTGGAAAAACTCGAGACACAGTCGCTGACGCTTGAAGATACTTTACGGTCCGCCAAACGCGCCCAGGAGACTTACAACGAACTCAACTCCAAGCTTGAACGGCGCATCAATGAGATTACTGAAATGCAAAGGCTTGCCGAAGACCGCCTGCGACAGGAATGGGTCACCTTCAAAGCCGATGACCAGAAACGCTGGACAGGCTACACACTTTCACAGGACGAAGGCGGCAAGGATGTTCGAAAGACAATACAAAAACTGGAAGACCACATCAGCGTGTTGAGTGAATCCTTCCAGACAACACAGGACCAGTTACAGCAAACCACTGATGTCACCGAACAACAACTCCAGGAACTGATGAACGTTGCCCATGAATGGCTTTCTGCCTATGAACGTATCATGGGTCACGGCAAGACAATGAAGAAAACCAAAAAATAAAATTCTGCCCACAGCACACATCTTTCCTCTTTCTTCTTTCGTTTCCTGTAGAAAGAGGAAAGAGGAAAGACTTTTTAATCAATGCGCGTTATCGGAACAGCAGGCCACGTAGATCACGGTAAATCCACGCTCATTGCAGCGCTTACAGGCATTCACCCAGACCGCCTCAAAGAGGAACAGGCGCGCGAAATGACCATTGAACTTGGTTTCGGCTGGATGACCCTGCCAAACGGGGAGGAGATCGGGATCGTGGATGTACCCGGTCATCGCGACTTCATTGAAAACATGCTTTCGGGCATTGGGGGAATTGACGCGGCACTCCTTGTCATTGCAGCGGATGAAGGTGTGATGCCGCAGACCAAGGAACATCTTGCCATATTAGATCTGTTACAGATTCCCGCCGGAATAATCGTTCTGACAAAGACCGACCTCGCTTCAGACTCAGGGTGGCTTGACCTTGTCGAAACAGACATTCACGCCGCTGTAGCCGATACCGTCCTAAAAAACGCTCCCATCGTTCGAGTTTCCGCCAGGAACAAAACAGGTCTTAAAGAACTTACGGATCATCTCCAAGCCATCCTTCAGGAAAAACCTGCACGACCTGACCTAAACCGGCCGCGTTTGCCGGTCGACCGCGTCTTCTCCATGAGCGGGTTTGGCACAGTGGTCACCGGCACTTTGAGCGACGGACGATTTTCCGTTGGCGATGAAGTGGAGATTTTGCCGTCAGGGTTGACCGGCAGGATACGCGGACTCCAAACTCACAAAAAGAAGGAAGATACAGCAGTTCCCGGTTCCCGCACCGCGGTAAACATTTCCGGGGTTAACACGGAACAGATCCAACGCGGCGATGTCCTTGCACATCCGAAACAATATCAACCCACACGCCGGCTGGATGCGCGCTTGCGATTGTTGCAAGATGTTTCCTCTGCCATCTTGCACGGACAGGAGGTAAAGTTCTTTGTAGGCGCTTCTGAAACCATCGGGACATTGCGCCTGCTTGGCACGGAGGAACTGCAATCTGGAGAAGAAGGTTGGATCCAGCTCGAATTGCGCGATCCGGTCGTTGCCGCGCGCGGGGACCGTTATATTTTGCGCCGACCATCCCCCGGCGAGACGCTGGGTGGCGGGATGATTGTTGACCACCAGCCAAAGGGACGGCATAAACGATTCGACGAAGCCGTTCTGAAATCCCTTGAGTCGCTTGCGCAGGGTTCCCCCGCTGATGTTTTGCTCGAAGCCGCGCTTGGCATGAACATTGCCTCGATAAAAGACATTGTGCGTCAATCACGCCTTGAGAACACAAATGCGGAATCTGCTTTGAGAGAGTTGCTCGAGACCGGGCAATTGATCGTCCTTGAAAATGGTGAATCAGCAGTTACAAGCGACCTGCTCGTTGCCGCCCTTCACCACTGGAGTATATTGCGCGATAAGACCATGCAGTTGGTCGAGTCATATCACAAGGACTATCCATTGCGGCGCGGCATTCCACGCGAAGAGTTGAAGAGCCGACTCAAATTGTCGCCGCGCACCTTCAACGCCCTGCTCAAAAAAATGTTCGCCGACAGCCTGCTCACTGATTATTTATCCTCTGTGGCAAGGCCCGGGCATGAGATCCGCTTCAATGGACAGGAGCAGGCAAAGGCCAAGGCATTGATGCGCAGGTTCGAGGAAAATCCTTTCAGCCCTCCAAGCGTCAAGGAATGTCAGTCTGAGGTTGGCGAAGAGGTCTTCAACGCATTGATGGAATCGAATGAATTCATGACAGTTTCGCCGGAGGTTGTCTTCCGCAGGCAGGATTATGATTTAATGGTGGCTGAAATTCGCAAAGCAATCGGGAATAACGGGAGGATCTCTCTGGCAGAGGTGCGCGACCTGTTCAAGACAAGCCGCAAATACGCGCAGGCATTGCTCGAACACCTTGACTCAAACAGCGTGACTGTGAGAGACGGCGATTTTAGAAGGTTGAAGAAATGAAATCCTCCAGCCAGAATCGGCTTATCATGTTCAAAAGAATCATTGAAGTGCGCGGGGGTGCATTCGGGTCAAATCCCGCTGCTCCCTGCCAATCCCGCAAACAAAGGAGTAACCATGTGCGGACGATTTACCTTAACCGTTGATCCTGCCGAATTGCAGGATACATTCAACGGCTACATCTTCCCGCCAAAGTTCACGCCGCGTTTCAACATTGCGCCGTCGCAACCCGTACTTGCGATTCCCAACGACGGGGCAAACACCGCCGATTTCTTCATCTGGGGTCTGATCCCCATGTGGGCAAAGGACCCGTCCATCGGAAACCGCCTCATCAACGCGCGCGGCGAAACGGTCTCGGAAAAACCCTCCTTTCGCGGATCGTTCAAATACAAGCGTTGCCTCATCCTGGCAGATGGTTTCTACGAATGGAAAACCTTTGGCAACCGAAAAACAAAAACGCCCTATTTCATACACATGAAAGACCGCAAGCCTTTCGCCCTTGCAGGCTTATGGGACTCATGGGAGGGCCCGGACGGTTCCAGCATAAAGACCTGCACGATCATCACAACCGGACCTAATGAATTGCTGGCATCCCTTCATGACCGGATGCCAGTGATCCTGCACCCGCGCGATCATGAAAAATGGCTGGACCCTTCACCTCAGACTCCCGAAAAACTGCTCCCTCTCATCAAGCCCTATCCCGCTGATGTCATGTCCGCCTACGCAGTCTCGACGCTGGTCAACAAACCCGACAACGACTCACCCCAACTTGTCGTTCCACTCGACACAAATTAAAAGAAACATCGAAGCCATAGACCCAAGTGAATCGCCTCAAAGCAAAACTCATCGAACGTTTCCCCGCGCTTGGCTCGCGTGATTTTGTCATTTTCGTCATTGGTCAACTCATCTCAGTCATCGGCACGTGGGCGCAATCCACTGCCCTGCCATACCTTGCCTACCGCATCTCAGGCCGCCCCCTTGACCTGGGATTGATCGGGTTCTCGAATACACTTCCAACCCTGCTATTCGCATTGCCCGCCGGTGTTTTTGTCGAACGATGGGACAAACGTAAAACGGTCATCGTATTTCAATCCATCATGTCGCTGCAGGCATTCGGTCTTGCCTTTCTTGCCTTTACGAACCGCATCGAGATCTGGCAAATCATCGGGCTGGCTTTTTTCTTCGGCTCCGCAGTCTCCATCGAGGTCACTGCGCGTCAATCCATGCTGATCGAGCTGGCGGGGCGCGAAGCCCTGACCAGTGCAATCGCGCTCCAAACCACAGCGTTCAACACCGGGCGTGTACTGGGTCCAATAATTGCGTCGTGGTTGATCTCAGCAACAGGTAATGAAGGAAGTGTATTTCTGGTAAACGGGATCAGTTTCCTATTCGTGATTGCGGGGCTGACCGTTGCAAGAACCCGTTTCAAAGTCGAGAAGGAGGCGGAACAGGAGGGCGATTTGCGGAGCGAGTTCAGAGAAGGGCTTGCTTACATCAGAAAGAGTACAGCCACCATGTCCATCATCCTGATGGCGGCGCTTGTTGGGTTCTTTGGCATCCCTTTGATCCAGCAAATTCCAGCAGTGGCGCGTGATGTGTTGAAGACGGCATTGGACACAGAGGCGATGATCGCGGCGCGCACCAGTAACTTGTATGCCGCACAGGGTGTGGGCGCATTGGCTGCCGCGTTTCTTGCCGCATATCTGGCTTCGACCAACAAACAAAAAATGCTGGCGCTCGGTCAGGCATCCTTTGTAATACCCATCATTGCGCTGGGGTTTGTCAGGCAGGTCAATCTTGCCCTGCTCCTGCTTGTCTTCGTTGGTTGGGGCACCGTGACGCAACTTGTGACAATGAATACGATGATCCAAGTGGAAGTGCCGGACAGATTGCGCGGGCGTGTGTTTAGCGTGTATTTTTGGGCGTTGCAGGGGGTTGCCCCATTCGGGAGCATCGTTATTGGTTTGATCGCGCAGACATGGAACGTTCCCATCACCATCATCATGGGCGGGACAACCTGCCTGATTGGCATTCTGGCGATCCGCTTGACCCTGCGGGGTGTAGATAAATCGTCGGGTTAATGGCAGGTTAGCGTATGGATGAGCGGATTGACGCTCATTTTTCCCGCATGTTATGATTTCCTCTGGAGATTTACTTTTGCATGAGTGACAATAAACCACGTGGAATATTCAACAGATTTTTTGATTTTCTTGCCCAACTGGGTCTGGGAGAAACTCTACTGCGGACTGGCACAATAGCCCTGTCCGTTGTGTTATTAGGCATTGTCATCTGGCTGATTCAGTTATCCACGACCCAAGCGACAGGGGCCGGGAGTGATGTCAATATTCCGGTGGTGATACCAACTGTCGGCGCGGCAGGAGGCGGGAGCATCCCGCAACAAGTGGTGGATGCATTTGGCGGGGTCCCGCGCCTGGCACAGGAGCGGACCATCATCCCGTCACGTCCGCGGCAGGAGATCCTGAAATATACGGTGCTTGACGGTGATTCGGTTTTTGGCATAGCAGAAAAGTTTGGTTTGAAACCCGAGACGATCCTGTGGGGAAATTATTATGTGCTGTTGGATAACCCGCACGCATTGAAGCCCGGGCAGGAGTTGAACATCCTGCCGGTGAACGGGACGTATCACGAGTGGCAACAAGGGGAAGGGTTGAACGGTGTTGCTCAATACTATAGCGTAAAGCCTGAAGACATCATCAACTATCCTGCCAATGGATTGGATGCGGCAACCATTGGCGATTATGCACATCCGAACATTCCTCCAGGGACATGGTTGATCGTGCCAAACGGGCGTCGCGAGTTTGTTTCCTGGAGCGCGCCGCTTGGCGTGACACGTGAGAATCCGGCTTCGGCGCGCGTGCTTGGAGAAGGTGCCTGTGACCCGGTCTCCGGTGGTGCGGTCGGTTACGGCACATTCATCTGGCCCGCCAATAAACATTATCTTTCAGGTTTTGACTAATCTCCAAGCACCAACCACTGGGGTATTGACATTGCGGGCAACGAAGGTGAAGGCGTGTATGCAACGGATGCCGGTGTGGTGGTGTATGCCGGCTGGAACAATTACGGCTACGGCAATATGATCATGATTGACCACGGAAGCGGTTTTCAATCGTTGTACGCACATTTGAGCGCGTTCAACGTCGGTTGTGGGCAATCTATTGGACAGGGAGATGTGATCGGCGCGATCGGCACCACCGGGCGTTC
The DNA here is from genome assembly GCA_035466615.1 of Anaerolineales bacterium. GTDB lineage: Bacteria > Chloroflexota > Anaerolineae > Anaerolineales > Villigracilaceae > Defluviilinea. The sequence goes on from DATIUT010000234.1 coordinate 12,187, forward strand.
GAGCGGGGCGCATCTGCATTTTGAGATCCGTGCGATTTCTTCGTTTGTCAATCCGTGGGACGTTTTGCCGTCGCCATAGGAATTTGCCGCGAAGGATGCCAGGTTTTTTGATTGCGCTTGCAGAACGGGTTTATCTCGACTATAATCTGCGTCGGTTCGGGCGCATAGCTCAGTTGGTTAGAGCGCTACTATCACACAGTAGAGGTCCGGGGTTCGAGTCCCTGTGCGCCCACAAGACCACTTCAGAAGAGGTGGTCTTTTGCATTAACAATAAGAAAGTTATAAGAGCCTTCCATGCGCACGAAAATCCTGCTTTATAATCCATTCAATGGCAACACGAACCAACGAAGCCTGGCTCTCAGACTTGCGCGCAGAAGGGGAAAAACGAAACGCCGCTCTCGAAGACTTGCGATCAATCATCCACAAGGGGTTGCCTTACGCGCTTTCGCGCTGGCTCTCCCCCAACCAACCTCAATTCGAGTCCCTGGTCGAGGAAGTGACGCAGGAAACGCTTCTGCGCGTGCTGGATCAACTGGGCACGTTCGAGGGACGCAGTCAATTCACCACATGGGTGCACAAGATCGCTGTTCGCATCGCGCTGACGGAACTCCGCCGAAAACGCTGGCGTGACTCATCATTGGACGAACTGACCGAAAACGAGGAAATTCCCCCTCCGCAAGGTCTTTTGGCAGATCCACAAGCGGGACCTGACATCTCTGCTGAACGAGCGGACATGCTGGCACACGTCCGCAGGGTGATCGAGGAGGAATTGACAGACCGTCAGCGGCAGGCGCTTGTCCTGCTTGGACTACAGGATATGCCCATGGAGGACGCCGCGCGCAAGCTCAAGACCAATCGCAACGCGTTATATAAGCTTCTGCACGATGCGCGCCTGCGTTTGAGGACTCGTCTTGCCCTGGAAGACATTTCACCTCATGATGTTTTGGCACTATTTGAGCAGAAGTAAGATTAAGAAATCATTAAACGTCCAATCTGCGTATGAACATTCGAGAACTTATCCAACGGGTGCGCAATGGTTTGAGACCTCATGAGGAATTGCCCAATGCGGCTGTTTTGGGTTTCCTGCGCGTACTGGAAAACGTCCGCAAGGAGGAACTCTCCTGCGAGGAAATCTACTCCAAATTGGATGAATATGTGGAGTGCGAGGTGGGTTGCAAAGATGCCTCCCACATTATGCCCCTGATCCGTGAGCACCTGGATATTTGCTCGGAGTGCTGTGAAGAATATGAAGCGCTTTTGGATGTGGTTGAAAAAACGGACGAAAACCAAAGCTGATCGGGCCGGCAGACAAAAATCACAGCGGCGGGTCTTCCCGCCGCTGATGCATTAATCATGAAAAATCTTCTCTCCCGCACGGATTGGAACCTTCACGCGGTTCTCAGCAGGTGTGATGGGACAGGACCATGCGTCGTTATAAGCACAATAAGGGTTGTAAGCAATATTGAAATCCACGAGAAAACGATTTCCCGGAAACTCTTCGGGTTCGAGATAACGTCCCGCCGGATACGTCTCCTCCCCCATAAGCGAATCCACGAACGGCAGAAAATATCCATGCTCACCCCGGTAGATGGTTAATTCGGCTTCCTGTCCGTCCACTGAAAACTTGAATCGTCCATGACGGAAATACACCTGCATGCCACCAGTGGTCGTTTGCATATAGACCTGCTGGGGGTCGTTCAAAGGCTCCACTTTCACCTCCAGGCGCAGCGATTCGTTTTCCGGGAAGTAACTCAAACCTGTAAAACTTCGCTTTTGTTCGGGCGTCAATGGACTCTGTGGATGCGATCGAAAGAACTCATCCTTTTCCGCGCGAAACTCATCCAATTCAGTCATGTCGCCTCCTTCTTATTGTCCAAAGTGATAATCGTTTTACAGACATCCAAGGGCATAATATTCTTACAATCGCAGTAACCATCAACCTCTTGCGATTCCACTCCTCTTATGCTATCGTTACTTTTGTATGGACCAAAAGACTGTATTAATTATAGAAGATGAAGAGGACGCCGCCGAACTGTTCGCAGAAATGATGCGCGTCAGCGGATTCCGCGTGCTCAAAACATCCAAGAGCGCACCTGCCATTTCCATGATGACCACCGACAAGCCGGACATCGTCCTGCTCGACATCATGATGCCGGAGGTCTCCGGGCTCGATATCCTGCGTCAGATGCGGCGCGACCCGAACCTGGCAAACATTCCGGTCATCATGGTCACAGCCAAAGGCATGCCAGCCGATATCAAAAACGGCATGGAAGCGGGCGCGTCCACCTACCTTACCAAACCGGTCGGCTTTCAGGAATTGAAGGGAGCCGTCGAACGTACGCTTGGGATGACTTCCTGAAAACATGAGTCTTTTGCGTACATTCATAGCGGTGGACTTCCCCCCCTTCATCCAACAAGCCATTCAGCACATTGTGGACAACTTGCGCAAAGCCATCGGGGACTCTGTCCGCTGGGTGCCTGCAAAAAATATCCACCTCACTCTGAAATTCCTTGGGGATGTATCCCCTGCAAACGCCGATATCCTGGCCCAGATGCTCCGCGCCGAAGCCGACTCCTGCCCATCGTTCGACGTCTCCATCAGCGGACTCGGTTCTTTCCCAAACTCGAGGCAGCCGCGGGTTCTATTTATCGGGATCCAAGCCCCGGCGGAGTTGGAGGCACTCCAGCGCGGGATCGAATCCGCGACCGCCAGGCTTGGCTACGAGTCCGAATCGCGTGCCTTTTCCCCGCATCTCACGATCGGGCGCGTCAGGGAAAATATCACACCATCCGATCAACAAAGAATCCGAAAATCATTGGACGAAACAAAGATTGACTCTCTTGGCACTGCCAGAGTAGACTCCGTCCATCTTTATAAAAGTGAATTGAAACCAAGTGGCTCGGTGTACACGAAATTATTTTCCGCGCCGTTAAGAACCGTTATTGCGGGCGGCGCCCGCAATAACCAAAAACATGAGGTGAAACCTGAACGCGCTTGAGCTTGCACATAAGATCATCGAAGCCCTGGAGGACAAAAAGGGCGAAGATATTCTGCTCCTGGACATCAAAGATGTCGCAACTTTTACCGATTATTTTATTATCTGCAACGGAACCAGTGACCGCATGTTGGACGCGCTCGCCAAAGGCGTGCTCGAAGCGACAAAAAAGGACTACAAGAAAAAGAGCCGTGTGGATGGCAGGTCTCAGGAAGGCTGGCTGGTCATGGACTACGGCGATGTGGTCGTGCATCTCTTCTCGCCAGATGTGCGCGAGTATTACGACCTCGAAGAATTATGGAGCGACGGGAAGGTTCTCTTAAAGGTGCAATGATCCATCATGGCTCAGGCAGGGACAACCAAATTTTCACCTGTTGTTAGACTCATTCTCATCCTTTTATTGGGGGGTGTCCTCCTGTTGTTCCCTGTCACCCTGCCGTCCGGCGCTGGCGATATGGACCTGCAAGCGTACTGGGGGTCAGCCTATCTATTCGCACACGGACAAGACTTCTCCGACTCAGATGCATTGGGAGAAGTACAACGGACCCTCGCCAACCGAACCAGGTCAGATACCCAATATGCCTGGTTCTCACCCATCGGGAATGTGATTTTATTGCCCTTCACACTCATCCCTTTTACAAAACTGGTCTATTACTGGCTTATCTTGAATGTGGTTGCTTTCTTTTACAGCACCATCCTGATCTGGGAACAAACGGACAGGCGGGTATGGATTCCACTTTTGGCTGTGTTCAGTTTTGCGCTGACACTGATCTCACTAATCTTTGGGCAGATCAACTCGCTGGAAGTGCTCGGGCTGGCTTTGTTCCTCTCGCTCAGCAAATCAAACAGACATTATCTGGCGGGGGCAAGCCTTGTACTCACGACGATCAAACCGCACCTTGTCATCATCACCCTGCCAATCCTGTTCCTTGACCTGCTTCGCAAAAAGGAATGGAAAACGCTGATCGGTTTTTTCATCGCGCTTGGATTCTGTTTCATTGTCCTGTTCGCGTTCTATCCCCCGTGGGTTCAAAGTTTCTGGACTGTGATGACTTCCGGCATGAGCACTGTCAGGGAGACGCCGAATATTAATGGCCTGCTCGTGTTGATCGATGAATACACGATTGGGAAGCTGTTATGGATCATCACGTTGATCGTTTGCACTGTCTGGTGGTGGTTACGCGGACAAAACTGGGACCGCCGTACATTCATTGACCTGTCCATCACAGTGGGATTGGTCGTCTCCCCCATCGGCTGGAGTTACGACCAGGTCATGTTGATCTTCCCGATCCTGAGTCTCCTGTCATGGGCAGTGAATGGAAGTTTGCCAAAGCAGGTTTCAAAATCAATTGTTGCAATATTGATCATTGGCAATCTAGCCGCATACATCCTGCGCACCTTCACACCCAGTGACGTGTGGTTCTTCTGGGTTCCATTCGTTGTTTTGGGGTTGTATTTGATAACTTATAAGCGACTCCACAACTCATAAAATAAGACGTCCCGCATCCCTGCAGGACGTTCTACCTTCCGCTTTTCAATCTCTACTTCTCAAACACCCAATGGTCCACTTCGCGCTTCCAATCTACGAGTTCCTCCCTCTTGAACCAGAGTGCAACTTCCTTTTCGCCGTTCTCGACCGTATCGGACGCGTGCGTGAGGTTGCGTCCAACTTCGAGGGCAAAGTCGTGGCGGAGCGAACCGGGTGCGGCTTCGGTGGGACGCGTCGAACCCATCGTCTGGCGGATGGCGGCGACCGCGTTCGGTCCCTCCCAGACCATGGCCATGACCGGCGCGGAGATGATGTACTCGATCAAGCCATCATAAAAGGGCTTGCCCTTGTGAATGGCATAATGAGTTTCAGCGAGTCCCCTGCTTACCTGCATGAACTTGGCACCGACGAGGCGCAAGCCGCGGCGTTCCAAACGTGAGACAACCTCCCCAACCAACGCGCGTTGCACGCCATCGGGTTTTACTAAAACGAGCGATCTTTCCACAGATTTCCTCCGAAAAATAATATAAAAACCCGGCAGGTTTCATTCTGTTCTTCCCCATTCAGAACATTTCCGCTTGTACGCTGCATGCTCAACACGCGACCAGCGAAAACCTGTCAGGTTTATTCTAACGTAACAATTCTTCCGCTTTGGTATAGGCATCCAGCGCATCCTGCAACTGGTTGGCGCGCATGTACGCGTCGCCAAGCGCCTGCCAGATGCTCACTTCCACAGGATAACGATAAAGCGCCTCACGCAAGTCGAAGATCACTTCTTCGAGGAAGCGCCCCTTCTTGATGAGTCTTCCATAGGTCTCAAGCGCGGCAGGAATGTTACTGCGCGAGAGGTCAGCGCGTGCAGACCCAAGGATTGGATCAACGGGCATGGCCGACATTCCAGTCCCCCTTCGTGTCACGGGTTCTTTATAAGGCACAGGCGGAGCTGCCGGTGGTTTCACTTCTTCCTTTTTGGGTGCAGGCTTTTTCGCCTTTGCTGCCGGCTTGGGTTCGGGAGCAGGTTTCGGGGTGGGTGGAGGCGGCTCTACCATTTCCGCTTTCTTTTCATCCAAAGGTGTCCAGTCCGATGCGCGAGTCGGTTCAATCTTCGTTGGTTCTGCAACTACTTCGCCGGTTTCGTCGCGCATCCAGGCGGGTAAATCATCAGACGCAGTGATCGCCGGAGCAGCCTGCTCTCCCTCCTCAAGACCGCTCAACCAACTGGGCATATCTTCGGACACGGATTCCCGTACAGGGGCAGGAGACTCAACGAAAGCCTCCGCTTCCTCCATCGGGACAGTTGATTGAATAGCAGGAAACTCTTCTTCGCCGGTGACTTGCATCCAAGCAGGCAGATTATCCGCGGTGGAACCAAAAGTAATCGGTTCCTCTTCTTCCGGCTCATCCAAAGACTTCAGCCATGATGGTGCATCCTCCGCTGGAGCAAACTCTTCAGCTCCTGCCTCAGATTCGATGACAGGTGGCATTTCCATTGATGGCACTGGGGTCTTCTCTTTCGACTCTTTCGACTGCTTAACCCATGCAGGTTCCTGTTCCAGGCGTTCTTCGGGTTTGGTCAACAAGCCTTCGGTTGCGCCTTGTTTCGCGGCAAGACCCTCAAACCACGCGAGCGCATCGTCAATTTCCTGCCTGCCCTGGCCAAGCCCTTCCACATTCGCAGACGGTTGAGGCACCGGTGAAACAGGCTCAGATTCAGGAGCGAATTCCTCTTCTTCAACAGGTGTTTTTTGAATGGGCGATTGTTGAGCACCCGCATTCTTCGCTTGTTTGACCCATGCAGGTTCCTGTTCCAGGCGTTCTTCGGGTTTGGTCAACAAGCCTTCGGTTGCGCCCTGTTTCGCGGCAAGACTCTCAAACCACGCGAGTGCATCGTCAATTTCCTGCCCGCTCTTGCCAAGTTCTTCCACATTCACAGATGGTTGAGGTGCCGGTGCAGGTTTCGGTCTCTCTGCCGGTGGCTCGTTCAAACTTTTCGCCTGTTTGATCCAATCGGGTTCCTCTTCAAGGCGTTCTTCAGGTTTGGTCAACAAACCTTCAGTTGCACCTTGTTTTGCCGCAAGATTTTCGAGCCACGCAAAGGAATCATCCTGTTCCTGTTCGCTGGTCCCAAGACCGCCCGTGTCAAGTTTGGGTGTCGAGGTCTGAGATGACGCGGGCATTTCGGGTTCATTTTTCAATTCAGCGAGAAAATCAAAGTCGCCGGATGGCTGTGACGAAACAGATTCGGTGTCAAAATCTTTCAGCCAATCGGGTTGACTCGCGGAAGCAGAAGCTGGTTGTTCTTCCCGGCCAAACCCTTTCATCCAGTCCGGTTGTTCGTCAGACTGTTGAGACGCAGGTTGTTCTTCCTCACCGAATCTCTTCATCCAGTCTGATTGTCCTTCGGAAGGTTGGGAAGTGGAAGGCTCATCCAATCCACCCAGCCAATCCGGCTGATCTTTGGCTGAAGAGTCAACAGAAGGGACAGGGGGTTCGCCGGTGCCGATTTTGTCGATCCAATCCGGCATTTTCTCCTCCTGCTCCTCTGCGGACTGGGAGGTCTCCTGCGGAGCCATGGCTTTGACCCAATCGGGGAGGTCTCCCTGCGCGATGGGTTCATCGGCAGGCGCAGGTTCAGTATCAAATATGGCAGACGATTTGCTTTCATCAAAAGCACCTGTCGATGCCCCCCAACCAGCCGAGCGCAGAAAGTCCGGGATTTCGTCCGCGGATTGTGCGGGAGAAGAAGAGGCATCTTGTTCAGAAGCAAACGCGGGGACAGAGGGAGGCGTTTTCGATGTTTTCAACCAATCCGGTTGTGTTTCGCGGTCGCTAATTCCGCTTTCCAGGCTGATGGCACGCTCCGTGCCCCAATCCACAGACATACCCACAGGCTGACCATTCCATTCCATATGTTCGAGCGAGACCGCTGCATCGCTGACCTCGTTGGAGCGGAACATGTTGTCCACCGCCTGCGCCGCATACGGATCCAATTCGATCACGCGGTGACGATAGGCCTGCGCGCTCTCAGGGTGGTCAGTGTTCAATATATCAGCCAGCACAAGGTTGGCATCAAGACAATACGGATAACGTTTCAAAACCACGGAAGCGGCATCTGCTGCATTGTTCTTTTGTCCACTTCGGTAATACGCCTTTGCCAGCAGGATCTGCATGTCACTGCGCTCCCGGTCTTCCGCAAGAACACTTTTGGTCTCGGAGATCGCCTGCGGGTACAATTCGCCGCGCATGTACATATGGGCCAGCGCGCCGCGTGTCATGCGGATGCGTGGAGGCTGGACACCATCACGGCGACCGTACAACCTTTGCAATTCTCCCTGAATGGCAGGGTTGGCTGATTGCACCTCAAAGGCACGCTCCATGTGCCAGACAGCATCATCAAGTTTATTCTGTTCGTCTCGGATAATGCTCATCCCTACATGAGCAACAAAATCGTTCGGTTCCGCCGCCAGTACACGCGAGAAAATGTCCACCGCCTCGTTGTGCTTTTTTGCCTCCAGATATGCCTTGCCCAGAAGGCGGTAGATTTCAAGATACTTGGGAAACGTCTTCAGGATATGCTGACAATGTGCAATCGCCTCCTCCAAATGACTGCGATCGATCATTGCCTCGATCTCTCGGTTATATGCCCGAAGTGAAACTTTTGCCATGAATCGCTTTGCTCCTGTTTGCTATTATAACGCACCTTTTTAGGTGTAAAACAGTGGCAAAGGAGTCACATCAACATCACTGAAAGAATGGGCAGCGAGCACTGCCTGACGCGCCTCTGCAAGCCTGGATTCATCGTTCGCATGGACGGTGAACAACGCCTCAC
>DATIUT010000235.1:0-6329 GCA_035466615.1 Anaerolineales bacterium
ATTCTGAGTTGGATGGCAATCCCACTCCATGCCCAAGGCAGGCTCATAGGGATGTTTGCAATGGATGGATTCGCCGTCAATAAATTCACCGAGGCTCATGCACATGTTGCATTGACCTTTGCCAACCAGGTGGCAGTGACCCTTGAAAATTCCCGTCTCTACAAAGAATTACAGTTGGAGCTGGTGGAACGTGAAAGGGTTGAGATTGAATTACGACAGCGTGAGGTCATACTGGAGGCTGTCGCTGTTTCGGCTGAGTTGCTGTTCAAAGCGCCCAATTGGGAAACAGAAATGGATGATATCCTGGAAAGGTTGGGAAGGACCATCGATGCCAGTCATGCTTATTTGTTTGAGAAACACACCAATCAAAACGGCGAGGTGGTTATATCCATCCGCTTTGAGTGGACAAACCCTTCAGCAACCAGCGATCTGTCCAACCCGATATACCATGATATGCCCGTGGTGGAGCCGGACCTGGAGCGTTGGACTGAGCTTATTATGCAGGGCCAGCCTTTTGTCGCCGACAAAACCAGATCAACCTCTGCCGAGATGGAGATTCTTAAAGAACGCCGCATGAAAGCCGTCATCGATGTCCCTGTTTTTGTCAACGGAAAATGGTGGGGCATTATTGGATTCGATGATGAGGTGCATGAGCGCGAGTGGACAAACGCCGAGGTGGACGCATTAAAAGTGGCTGCAAATGTGCTCGCCGCGGCTCTGGAAAACGCCCGGCTTTATGCTGAACTCCAGGTGGAGTTAAAGAAGCAGGTCGCGCTGCGCGGCGCTGTTACTGCCATTACCTCCTCATTACACCTGGATCAGGTTCTGGGCGAAATCTGCAAGCAGATGGCTTCTGCCATTAACGCAACGAGCGCCCATATTGCCAATTATGATTCTTCCCATTCGTCTTTCACTGTTGTGGCTAAATACCTGAGTCCATATGTCAGTGAACTCAAACAGGTGTCTGACCTGACGAAAACCTACTATAAAAAGGACGGGGCGTTGGTGTTTGACAAAGATGAGCCAAAAACCTTCGCGATCGTCCATGTTGATGATCCAAGCCTGACTCTGTGGGTTAGGAATAATTTATTATCGTCTGGGGGAAAATCTATTCTTTATATCCCCTTGTATATTCAGGGACGCTTGATAGGCCATACAGAATTATGGGAGAATCGAAGAAAACGTATTTTCACCAGTGAAGAGATATCCTTCTGTCAGGCTATATCCCAGCAGGCCGCCATAGCGATCGAAAATGCCCGCTTATTTTCGGACCTTCAAGCCGAGCTGGCGACGCGGAAGAATCTCATTGCCGAATTGGAATCCAAGAATTCGGAACTTGAGCGTTTTACCTACACCGTGTCACATGACCTGAAGTCGCCCCTGATTACCATACGTGGGTTTCTCGGGTATCTCAAGCAGGATGCGCTGGCGGGCAATCGTAATCGAATGAAGTCGGACATTCAAAGGATCATGGATGCGACAGAGAGAATGCAACGCCTATTAAACGAACTGCTTGAACTCTCGCGGATCGGGCGGCTCAGGAATGAAGCAGTCAGTATTCCATTTGAGGAACTGGTGCGCGAGGCGGTGGAATTGGTGCACGGAAGGATCATGGAACGCGGCATCTCTGTCCATATTGACGCAGATATGCCGGTTGTTTTTGGCGATAGACAGCGTCTGCTTGAAGTTCTGCAGAACCTGATAGATAATGCTGCCAAGTTCATGGGGTCCCAGCCTGAGCCGCGTATTGAGGTCGGTCAGAGGGGGCAGGAGGATGGCAAACTTATTTTCTATGTGCGCGATAATGGGATTGGCATTTTGCCGGAGCATCATGATCGTGTGTTCGGTTTATTTAATAAGTTGGATCCCAATAGCGAAGGCACGGGAGTTGGATTGGCTCTGGTCAAAAGAATTGTCGAGATTCACGACGGCAGGATATGGTTCGAGAGTGAAGCGGGAAAAGGGACAACATTTTACTTTTCGTTACCGGGAAGTGTGGAGAAAGGAAATCAATAAATGAGACCATTAAAGTTGCGCACGCGTCTGACTGTACTTATCCTGGTGATTGCCATCCCCATCTTTTCCTCAGTCGTCATTTTCGTCAGTACCCAGGCAGGAAAATTGCTTGAGGAGAGTGCCCTGGACGACCTGCATGAAACCAACCGTGCCCTTGGTTCATCCGTCTCACAGTGGCTGGGTTCGTACACGGTGCTCTTGAGACAGCTAACTGCACTGCCGGATATTATTTCCATGGAAGCGGAGCGACAGAAACCGGCGCTTCTGGCCACCTCCTCTGCCGACCCAAATCTATTTCTTGTACAAACTGTCGATCTAAATGGGATCAATGTGGCACGCAATGATGATTCTTCGCTAAGGGATTACAGCGATAGGCAATGGTATCTTGGCGCGAGAGCGGGCAATCCAATAACGACTGAGGCACTGATCAGCCGCACGACCGGTAATCCGGCTTTGAACATGTCAATGCCGATCAGGGATGCCAAAGGGGCGGTCATTGGTGTAATGTCCATCGTGAGCGAGCTGGATGATGTGACTGCCGCCGTTCGCGCCAGCAAAGTAGGTGACACGGGGTATGCCTATGTCGTGGATGATCTTGGCCATGTCATCGCCCATCCTGACCCTGCTTTTTCCAAGGACTTGCGTGATTTAAGTGAATATCCGCCGGTTATGTTCCTGCAAACAGGCTCCCAGGGAACGATTAATTTTACAGATGAGCAGGGGGTGCGGTGGGTGGCAAATGTTGGACAACTCGAAAATGGCTGGGGAATCATCGTTCAACAGCAGGAAGCCGAATTGCTCGGTCCGTTGCGTTATTTCCAATTTGCATCCTGGATGTTTTCTGTAATTGGAATTCTCCTGCTTTTGGCGGCAACCGGGTGGGTTATCCATCGGGCTTTAAATCCAATTGAAGCGCTGACTGAAACCGTCCTGACCATTGCGGACGGAGATCTTGAGCGTATTGCACCAGTGGAGAACAAGGATGAGGTTGGCACCCTGGCAAGTGCCTTCAATAGCATGACATCCCGCATGAGGGAACTCATTTTTTCCCTTGAACAGCGCGTCCATCAACTCGACCAGACTCAGGTTGCGTTAAATGCCAGCCTGCTCCGTCAGGCCGCCATTCTGGATAATATCCCGGATCTCGCCTGGTTAAAGGACGAGGAAAGCCGATTCATTGCTGCCAACGAACCATTCGGCCAGGCTTGCGGCGTAGCCCCCGCCGAATTGATTGGAAAAACCGACCTGGATATCTGGCCCGGGGAATTGGCGCAGGCATATCGCAAAGACGACTTTGAAGTCATGCGCACCAGGACTCGCAAGCATGTCGAAGAGCGCTTGGTGAATAACGCCGGTCAGGAAGGTTGGATCGAAACCGTAAAGACGCCGATCTTTGATGCCACCGGCAAAGTGATTGGCACTGCTGGTATCGCCCGCGACATCACAATCCGTAAGCAAATGGAGGAGGCGATGGCCAATCGCGCCACCCAGTTGGCGAAAGTGGCATATCTAAGTTCAATTGTGTCTGCCATACTGGATATCGGAAAACTCCTGGCGGAAGTAACGGATCTCGTGAAAGAACAGTTCGCCTACTACCACGCCCACATTTATTTACTCAATGATGCTGGTGATACGCTGGTGTTGGCCGCCGGGGCCGGTGAAACGGGCCGCCAAATGCTGGACAAAGGGCATCATATTCCGCTCGATCACCCGCACTCGCTGGTGGCCCGCGTTGCCCGCGAAAAACAGGGCTTGATCGTTAATAATGTCACCAGGGCGACGGATTTTTTACCCAACCCCCTCCTGCCGAATACCCGTTCTGAATTGGCTGTGCCACTCATCTTTGGTGACCGGGTGATGGGCGTGTTTGATGTGCAATCGGAGGAAATGGACCATTTCGCCGCGGAAGACATCTCTATCCAGACCACACTGGCAGGGCAAATTGCTGTCTCCATCCAGAATGCCCAACAATTTGCCGAGCGCAAGCGGGCGGAAGAAGCCCTGCGCGATAGCGAAGTTCGTTACCGCGCCATTGTGGAAGGCACCACAGATCTGATCTGTCGCTTCCTACCGGATACGACGTTGACGTTTGTTAATGAAGCGTATTGTCGTTATTTTGGTCAGAGTCGTGAGCAATTGATCGGTACCCTCTTCCTCACGTTGATTCCGGAAAACGAGCAGGAAGGGGTTCAAGCGCACGTAAACTCGATCATTCGGAACAAGGTGCCTTTCACCTATTCCCATGAAGTTATCGCATCCACCGGCGAAATCCGCTGGCAACAATGGACGGACAGTACCATCCTGGACGATGTCGGGGAGGTTGTTGAACTGCAATCGGTGGGGCGCGATATTACCGAGCAGATGAGGGTAGAAAAGGCCCTCCAGGAGTCCGAACGGCGCTTCCGTGAAATGCTCCAGGGTGTGAATTTGGCTGGCGTCATGCTGGATGGGTCGGGGCAGGTCACTTTCATCAACGAATTTCTCCTGCGCATTACAGGCTGGGCGCGCGAAGAGGCGCTGGGAAAGGATTGGTGTGATCAGTTCCTTCCCTCTGACGTCCGGGAGGAGGTCCGAATTGCTTTTAACCAACTGCTGCGTGATGGAAAAATCATCCCACATTACGAAAACGAGATCATCACCCGGCATGGAGAGCGCCGTTTGATCCGTTGGAATAACACAGTACTATTTGATTCGAATGGTAATGCCATCGGTACAGCAAGCATCGGTGAGGATATTACTGAAAGCCGCCAGGTTGAGGATGCATTACGTACTAGCGAAGAACGCTACAGACTGCTTTTCGAGAACAATCCCAATCCCATGTGGGTATATGATGTTGAAACCCTGGCATTCTTGGCTGTCAATGACGCGGCTGTTGATAAATATGGATATTCGCGCGATGATTTTTTTCAAATGACCATCAAGGATATCCGGCCTGAGGATGATATCCCCCGGCTCATAAACAACGTTGCGCATGTGACCACCGGCATTGACCGCGCAGGTTATTGGCGACACCGCAAAAAAGATGGTACGATCGTCGATGTCGAAATTACCTCCCATACTTTTCTTTTTGAGGGACGCTGGTCGGAACTGGTTCTGGTTATTGATGTCACCGAGCGAAAGCGTATTGAGGACGAACGCGAGAGGCTCATAACCGAATTGGAAATAAAAAATTCCGAATTGGAACGATTTACCTATACTGTCTCACATGATCTAAAATCACCGCTGGTCACCATAAAAGGCTTTCTCGGATTTCTCAAACAGGATATTGCCTCCGGCAATTCCGAACGCCAGTTCAATGATATTGAACGTATTAATAACGCGACCTTCAAGATGGAACAACTATTGAGGGATCTGCTGGAGCTTTCCCGTATCGGGCGATTGGTCAATCAATCGGAGAAAGTCCCATTTGAGGACGTGATACACGAGGCGCTGGAAATCGTCCACGGACAGCTTGAAGCGCGTGGGGTCACGGTTTGGATTCAACCAGGCCTGCCCCCGGTTTACGGAGACCATCGGCGACTGACAGAGGTATTGCAGAATCTGCTCGATAATGCGGTAAAGTATATGGGCGATCAAACCAATGCACGGGTCGAGATCGGCCAACGCGGAATGGAGGTGGAGGGTGGGAAACCCATTTTTTATGTCAAGGATAATGGCATCGGTATCGCACCCGAACATCACGAACGTGTCTTTGGACTCTTTAACAAACTGGATGTAATGAGTGATGGCACGGGGGTGGGACTTGCCATCGTGAAGCGAATCATCGAATTTCACGGAGGCAGGATCTGGGTTGAGAGCGAAGGCAAAGGATCGGGAACAACTGTTTGTTTTACGTTGCCTGTTCCCCCGGAAGATGTTGATCGCGAAGAGGATGGAGAAAGATGGCGAAACTAGCGAAGTTCTTTTGCAGATTCAACCACTCGTGCTCCCCAACACGGCTCAAGAGGTCTCTTCATCGGCGTCCACGGAGGGACGGTTTCTTGAACGCGGTGTTGGGCGGCAGGTTTTAGGGTGCCGCGCTTCCAATCTTGACGCACTCTGCGGTGACAATTTCTGCACCAAACTCCTCATCCTCCGCGAGGTTTGCGCATGCGGCCTGGAAGAGTTCCACAGCGAATGGCTCATCGTAGATCAGATAATCTTGTTCGCTGCCGTCGCTGAATTCGATAGTCGCCATGCCGTAAGGTTGCCCAAAGGGACGGTTTTCAGCAGGCACATTGTCGTGCAACCGCGGCTGCAATTGCTGGAACAGATCATCGATATTGAAGGTATTGCTCTGGACAGTTTGATGGTTGGGAAGTGCCCCATAAAAC
>DATIUT010000236.1:0-4694 GCA_035466615.1 Anaerolineales bacterium
CCAAGCCAGTTGGCACTCAACACCAGCAAAGTGATGGTGGCAAACCAGGGGAAGATGAGTTTGGTCCACTTCCCGGCAGTGCTTTCGGTGATTCCATGCAGCATTTCCATCAGCGCTTCGATTGCCCCAGGGATTCCAGTCAACACCATTTTGCCGCTCTTGACACCGCGATAGACGCCAAAAGCCAACAACAAAACCACAATGTCAGCCCCAATCAACCCAACAAAGGTATTGGTCATATAAAGGCCGGGGATGCCAAACAGGGGTGTTTCACTCAGCTTTTCACCGGGCAGAAAGACTTCAGGCATGATGGCTTTGATGCCCAAACCAATCCCAAAGAAACCGGTAAAAAGAAATAAACCCAGAATGATCGCCGCCAAGACTACCCAGCGAGCCCACACTCGTTGTTTTGGTTTTTCACTCACGATCAGGATCCTCCTCAGAATTTTTGACTTGTTTGTCAATCTTTAATCTGGCAGTTGCCGTCCGAACGATCCGATAAAGAACAAATACCGAAACCGGAGCGCTACCAACAATGAACAAGACCGTAAACAGCGGCTTCGTCTCAAATTGACGGTCAAGCCACAACCCCGCAAAGAGCGCACCCAGAATGATCACAGGGGTAAAACAACCTACCTGCCCTACAACCGTTGCAAGAATAGTATTGAAGCGATCGTTAGTGCGGTTCTCCGGCTGGCTCATTGGTTGCGGATTATATCACAAAGATTTTTCGAACTGAAAATCGCAGTTGACGGTCACCAGGAGTGACCGTCAACTGCCACACTCTAGAACAGTGTCAACGCCGCCGCGTCAGACCAGCTGAACCACGGAGCGAAGACGGTACCAATAAGGATCACGCCAATCGCCAGCACTGCCAGAGCAATCACGTATGGACGGGTCAACGGTACAGGATGGTTTCCCTCATCCTCGTTTGGCATACGGTAGAGGTACACCACCTTCAACACGTTCAAGTAGTAGTACACGCCGATGATCGAATTGATGATGCCCACAACAACCAGCCAGACATATCCCGCCTGCACGCCCGCGGCAAAGACAAAGACCTTCGCCACGAACCCGCCAAATGGCGGCATCCCTGCCAGCGACAGGAAGGCGGCCAGCATCATCAATGCCAGCCAGGGATTGCGCCTGCTCATACCGGAGAAATCCTTGATTTCCTCCAATCCGGTCACGCGGCTGAACGCCATGACGATGCCGAAGGCGAGCATATTCGTCGCGATATACGCCGCGAGGTAGAAGACCACACTCGCCGCGCCCAATTCCCTGATCGCCAACTCTTTTGAAAACGCCACAACACCGATCATCGTATACCCTGCATGCGCAATGGACGAATAGGCAAGCAGGCGCTTGATGTTGGTCTGTTGCAGTGCCAGCAGGTTGCCAACCGTCATTGTGATCGCGGAAATGACCGCGAGGACCAATGTCCAAGATTCAGCAAAATTGGGAAACGCCACAAAGAACAGGCGCACCAGTACTGAAAAACCCGCGGCTTTCGAGGCTGTGGACAGGAAGCCGGAGACCGGCGTGGGCGCGCCTTCGTACACATCCGGTGCCCAGAAGTGGAACGGCACAATCGAAACCTTGAAACCAAGTCCTATGAGGACCAATGCCAGCACCCCAAAAGCAGTCACCAGAGGCAGGTTGCCCGCCTGGAGCATATCTGCCAATTGGTAAAGGCTGGTTGTCCCGGTAAAACCAAAAACGAGGCTGAAGCCGTAGAGCATGATGGTGGATGCCAGTGCGCCAAAGAGCAGATATTTGAAACCGGCCTCGGTGGACTTATTGTCCGCGAGCATGAAGCCGGAGAGAATGTAGAGCGGAATGGACGTGGTCTCGATCGCCAGGTAGAGCATGACCAGGTCTGCAGAGGAAGCCATCAGGTCCATGCCAAGAAGCGAAGCGAGGAGCAGTAGATAGGCCTCCCCGCGGTGTCCGATCTTCTCGTTGTCCATGAACAGGAGCGCTGTCGCAGCTCCAGCGAACATGAAGAGCATCTTGAAGAAGAAACCGAGCCAGTCGAAGCGGACCATGCCGCCAAGTGTGGTTGTCGGTTCGCCGGGCTGTCCGAAGAGCAGGCTGACGATCATTGCGGCAAGCAAACCGCCGGCAGTGAACCAGCCCACATTGCGGCGCTTCTCCTCCTTCCAGAACGGCTCAACGACGAGGATAAGAATGGCGAGTACGAGGATCAGGATCTCGGGGAGGATGGATGCGAACATTGTCGAAGTAAACATTATGCACCTCCCAGCAGGCGGAGGATATTCTCAACGCCGGTCTGCACCATTGGGACCATCAGACCCGGGAACAGACCAATGCTTATCATCAGAATACAAAGCGTGACGATGGCAACCTTGTCCAGCACCGTGATATCACCCACATGCCCTTCGAGTTTTTCGGGCAATTCGGCAAAGAACACCTTGCGGATGTTCATCATGATGTATGCCGCGGTGATGACAATGGAGATGCTGGCAACAACAGCCACCAGCCACTGCTTCTGCCATACGCCCATAAAGATCGGGAATTCCGCCACGAAACCAGAGAAGCCGGGCATGCCCATGGAAACGAGGCCACCGATGATGAAACCGACCCCGGCGAATGGCATGATCTTCATCATGCCGCCCAGTTCAGGGATCATGCGAGTGTGCGCCCGGTCATAGATCATGCCGGTGACAGCAAAGAAGAGAGCCGTCATTACACCGTGTGAGAACATTTGCACGCCCGCGCCGGTGAGGCCGGTTGGATTGAGGGTCGAGAGGCCGAGCATCACAAGTCCCATGTGCGAAACGGACGAGAAACCGATCATATATTTCATGTCTGTCTGGACGAAGGCGATATAGGCGCCATAGACCACTGCGATACCCGCAAAAGTCATAATAAGCCATGACCAGGTCTGCGCCCCCTGAGGCAGGAGCATGATACCCACACGCAACGCCGCAAACGCACCGAGCTTCATCAACACGCCCGCATGGAACATGGAAACGGCGGTCGGTGCGGCAACGTGACCATCCGGCGACCAGTTGTGGAAGGGCCAGATACCGCCAAGAACTGCAAAACCAAAGAAGACCGGCAGGAACCAGAGATTTTGGAATGCCTGCGAGAAACCGGCATTTTCCATTACGAGCATATCGAAGGAAAGAATACCCGTGTTCTTGTATTGCATCCAATACATGACGAGCGCGCCGACCAGGGAGACCACCGAACCAATGAACAGGTACAGGGTCAGTTTCATGGCCGCGTATTCACGGGTGACCACCCAGCCCCAGATGGCAATGAGCAGGTACATCGGGAAGACTGCGATCTCGTAGAAGAAGAACAACATGAACAGGTCGAGCGAGACGAATACGCCAAACACGCCGCCCGCCAGCAGGAACAGGAAGGCAAAGAACTCACGCGGCCTATCCTGAATGCCCGCCTTGACATGCGGATCTTCATCGCCCCATGAAATGAGCACACCTGTGAACATGACCACACCCGTCAACAGAACAAGCGGGGCGCTCATGCCGTCCACGCCAAAGTGCAGGCTGATGCCAAGCGCGGGAAGCCAGTTGTATTTTTCAACAAATTGATAGCCCGCCGCCGCCTGATCGTAGGAGAAGTAGACCCAGATCGAAAGGATCAAGGCAAACGTCGCCGACGCAAGCGCGACCGCACGGGTTTCATTCCTCCGCTGGGCGGGCATCAACAAAATGATCAATGCCGCGACCATCGGTGTAAACGTGATGACGCTTAGGACAGGAAAATTCATCAGCCACCTCTTAGAAAAGCATGACCACGGCTTTGTTGATCACGTCCAGTATCCACGCAGGATACAAACCGATCCACAAGATCAACGCCATGAGCGGGACCATCACAAGGATCTCGCGCGTGTTGATCTCGGTCAACTTGTGTTCGCCGTGAGCCCAATGTTCGTTCAGGGGCCCATGCAATACTTTCTTGATTCCCTTCAAAATGTACGCGCCTGTGAAGAGCAGTCCCAACATGGCAACTGCCGTGTAGATCGCCATCACGGGCACGGAATTGACACCAACGCCGAACGAACCTCGCACCACCAGGAACTCGGAAATGAAACCGTTGAGTCCGGGCAGGCCAAGTGATGCCATGCTGGTGAAGATCAAAATACCACCATAGACGGGGACAAGTGGAAATAAACCACCGAATTCTTCGAGGTTGCGTGTGTGTGTCCGTTCATAGATCACACCGACCAGAAAGAACATGCCAGCCGCCGACAAACCGTGATTGAACATCTGGAGGATGGCTCCACTCAAAGCGATCCTCGCATCTTCTGTCCCGGCGGCGAAAGCTGCCGCGGCGATACCGAGCACTACAAAGCCCATATGGTTGACCGACGAATAAGCGACAAGCCGTTTGAAGTCCGTTTGGGCATAGGAGCCGAACGCCCCAAAAACAATGGCGGCCACGGCCAGGAAAGCCAGTGCACCCGCAAAGTATTTCGCTTCAGCCGGATACAGCGGCAGGATCAAACGAAGAAAACCATACGCGCCAAGTTTTAGCAGTACACCCGCCAGGATCATCGAACCAGCCGTCGGCGCTTCGGTATGCGCATCAGGCAGCCATGTGTGGAAAGGCCATAGTGGAACCTTGACCGCGAATGCAATGACGAATGCCCAGAAGGCTACGGTTTTGAAAGTGCTGGCAGGAATACCTCCAATGGCAGC
>DATIUT010000237.1:0-18449 GCA_035466615.1 Anaerolineales bacterium
TCGGCTCACATGGATGGCGTCAACTCGCACCGTTCTCCTTCGATGAAGCATCGAACACGTTGTCATATATTTTGAGGTTGTCAAATGCACGCGTGATCGAACTAAAATTGAGCGGCGGAAAAGATGGTGTAAATGTCGAAACGGACAAGCTCAACAAATCCGAACAAAGCGGAGTGACAGACGCGGTTACATGGATGTTCGGACTCGACATGGACTTCTCCGCCTTTTATGCCGCCTCTCGCGCGGAACCTAAACTGGCGCGGGTCAAAAAGCAGGCTCTTGGCCGCGTCCTTCGCTCACCCACCCTGTTCGAAGATGTGATCAAAACCATCCTGACGACAAACACCCTCTGGGGTGCAACCAAAAACATGACCCGCAAACTGGTGGATGAGTTTGGTTCCGCATTGAGCGGAGCGACCAACGGGAGCGCAGTCGAAGCGCCAAAGGCATTCCCCACACCCGAAGCCATCGCCGCATCTGATCCCGAAACCATCAAAGAGAGAATCCGCGTCGGCTATCGCGCGCCGGCCATCCATCAACTTGCGGTCCGAATCGCAAAAAGACAATTCGATCTCGAATCCCTCAAAACCAGCAGCCTTCCAACTCTTGAACTCCGCAGGGAATTGATGGCCATCAACGGAGTCGGTCCCTACGCCGCGGCAAATTTGCTTCTAATCCTTGGGCGCTCGGATTTCATTCCAATTGACTCATGGGCATTGAAACTGGTCTCGCACGAATGGTACAAAGGCAAACCCATCACCGCCAGGGAAGTGGAAAAACGCTTCGAAAAATGGGGCGAGTTCAAGGGTCTCGCCTTCTGGTTTTGGGATTGGAAATATAATGGGTAAAGTGATATCAACATAAGCAGCGTTGGAATATGCAGACTTCAATATTCTTTATACGTTTCTGGCAATACCTACTCGCCCTTGTACTAACCGCTTCCATCACGGCGATATTTTTGGCGTTGCGGGAAACCCTTGATATCACCCTGGTTGCCTTGTTATACCTGATCCCGCTAGGACTGATCACGGCATTTTGGGGACTTGGACCAGGCATTATCAGCGCATTGATTGCTTTCCTAGCATTCAATTATTTTTTCATCAAACCATATTACACATTTACGGTACACCAGCCTATCGATGTGGTCATCCTGGTTGTGTTCCTGATTGTGGCAATCGTTATCAGTCAACTGGTCGGGCGCGCGCAGTCGGGTCTTGCCGCCGCCACAGCGCGTGAACGCGAAGCCACGCAACTCTATGAGCTTAGTATTGCACTGGTTGGACTTCATGATGATCATGCCATTGCGGAAATCCTTGCCAAACAGGTGTACACAGTTTCTGAGTGTGAGTATATTCAAATCAGTGTCGCAGAGAAACAGCCATTCACCTTTCATCTACCAGATACAAATATGCCGACTCGCCCTCCTGAATTGAGTGTACCCATCGAAGCCGCCCGCGGTGTTCTCGGGATTATTCAAATTTGGAGATCCACGTCAGCCATCCTGTCAAATGAGAAGCGCCTACTACAAACGTTTGCAAGTCAGGGCGCGTTGGCGCTTGAACGCGCCTGGTTTGCGCAGGCTGAATCACGCGCAAGAGTTCTCGAAGAGAGTGACAGATTGAAGACCGCCATTTTGTCATCTGTTTCGCACGAATTGCGGACGCCGCTCTCGACCATAAAGGCCGCAGCTTCCAGTTTACGCGGCAGGGAAGTAAGTTGGGGGTCTCCTGCCAGCACGGAGTTGATCTCGGCGATTGACGATGAAGCAGACCATTTGAACATGCTGGTCGGCAACCTCTTGGACATGTCCCGCATTGAATCGGGCGCGCTTAAACCAAAACGGGAATGGAACATTCTGTCCGAGATCATCGGAAGTGTGCTCGTGCGCATGAAACATTCTGCTGAAGAACATAAAATTAAAGTTGATGTGCCTGAAAACCTGCCGCTTGTGCCGGCGGACTATGTGCAGATGGAACAGGTTTTTACAAATCTTTTGAGCAACAGTTTGAAGTATGCGCCAGCGAGTACGGTGATTCGCATCCATGCACAAACTGAAGACAATGTCATTCATGTGCAAGTCAGCAACCAGGGACCGCCAGTACCGCCGGAACATTTGGCACGCATCTTCGATAAATTCTATCGAGTCACTGCCGCCGACAGGGTAACAGGCACGGGGCTTGGACTTTCGATCTGCAAAGGCATCATCGAGGCACACGGCGGGCGAATATGGGCTGAGAATATCTCCAATGGTCTGGCATTCAATTTCACCCTGCCGCTCACCTGGGATGGAATTACATCTCATCAACCCCCGATGGAAACGGAGGCGGAATGAGTAACGCACCACATATTCTTGTCATCGACGATGAACTGCAGATCCTGCGCGCCATGCAAACCATCCTTACTGAAAAAGGCTTCAAAGTTACAACCGCCAGCCGCGGAGAAGAAGGATTGACACTCGCGGCGACAGGGGAACCGGACCTGGTGATTCTTGATCTGGGTCTGCCCGATATGGATGGCGTCGAAGTCTGTGCCCGAATGCGCGAATGGACACAAACCCCGATCATCATCCTCTCTGTCCGTGACAGTGAGAGGGATAAAGTCGCCGCGCTTGACAAAGGCGCGGATGATTACCTCACCAAACCCTTTGGCATAGAAGAACTGCTGGCGCGCGTTCGCGTTGCCTTGCGTCATTCCACACGTATACAGGGTGGACAAAACACCGTGGTCAAAGCAGGTGCCATCACCATTGATCTCGCATGGCATATCGTGAAGCGCGGCGATGAAGAAGTCAAATTAACTGGTACTGAATATAAATTGCTTGCCTACCTCGCTGCAAATCACGGACGTGTGCTCACACACCAGAGCATCCTTACGCATGTCTGGGATCCCGCGGATGCCAACCATACGGAATATCTGCGTGTCTACATGCGGCAATTGCGCAAGAAACTCGAAACCGACCCCGAACGCCCGCAATACATTCTCACCGAACCAGGAATTGGGTATCGTTTTATTGCAGAAGAGTAACTTCCCGTCATTGTGAGAGGAGCGAAACGATCCCTCTCAGCATAGGGAGATTGCTTCGGGCGGAAAAACGCCGCCCTCGCAATGACCAAATCCATGACCTTACAACGCCCCAACAACGGGGCGTTTTTATTTGTCCTTTATGCGATTGGCTGATTTTTTTGTCACCCTTTTATGCGGGCTTGTTAGTATATGACCATCTTTCAAATGACATGAACCAACCTTCTCCTCAACCTCGACCTCAAAATATTGCGATGACTATCGCTTCCCACTTAATTCCTGATCCTGTACACCGCCTGATCGTGCTTGTTCCTGACGATTCAGATTATTCGAACGCGGCGCGTCGGATCTGGGAACTGGCACATGCCACAGGTATGTGCGTCCTTCTTCTCGGTCTATGCAGAAACACGGAACAGGAACCGGGGCTTCGTCGAAAACTGGTCACTCTGTCTGCACTGGTGCAGGATGGGAGAGTCGCAACGGATGTGAAAACCGAGGTTGGAATGGATTGGGTGGATGTGGTGAGGAGTAACTACCGTACAGGTGACACGGTCGTTTGCTTTGCCGGGCAACACGCGGGACTCTTACACAGGCCATTGAGCCAGATATTGGAATCGAATCTTAAAGTTCCCTTATATGTTCTTTCGAGTCTTGATCCGCAGAAACCGAACTTCAGCCGGCTCTCACAGGTCATGGGATGGTCAGGCTCCATTGGAATCATCATTGGCTTTGGCATATTACAGGCAAAGATCGTTCGATTGCCTGAAGACTGGTTTCAAAGTGTTGTATTCATACTCTCGATCATCCCCGAATTCTGGCTGATCTGGATATGGAATAACCTGTTTTAGTTAATTTCTTTCCCCAATTTGGAGATGTAAATGCTTTCTGTGATTTTGTTAATTATTATTCTTGCATTGGCTTATAAAACTGCGCCGCGTGAAAAAAAGGAGGAGGAACACAAACACGGCGCGGGGCAGATCGGACTCATGGGTGCGTTGGCACTCTTCGGCGTGGACTATTTCACATCGTATTATTATGCCGCGGGCGAAATGATGAGCGCTCTGCATCCATATGGTTTGCAGGATAAGGCATATATCGCCGTAGCTGTGATTGCCTTTGCAAACTTCGCTTTTGGCCTGCTCTATATGTTTTCGCTCGGGCCATTCAACGAAGGCGGTGGTTCGTACACAGCCTCCATGCGCTATTTGTGGCCGACGTTAAGTTTGATTGTCGCAGTTGCATTGATTCAAGATTATGTGCTGACAATTGTTGTATCGGCGTTATCGGGCGGTGACCAATTGCTTTCCATTATCGGTCTATACGGAAAGAATTGGCTGTATCACTTTTTGCTTGGGGCAATCCTTGCAGGTGTGACCTGGTACCTGACCATCCGCGGGCGCGGCGAATCGGCACAGGTGGTCTTTATGTTGATTACCATCTTTGTGTTGCTCACTATTATCATGGGGATCGGGTTGTTGATCGCACATTTCGGCGGCATACCGGCCATCCCTGCGGAGGAGGTGCCGAAGACCGTCCCGCTTGGGACAGCATTGATGCACTTGTTGACTGCCGCAATGAAAGGCATGGTCGCGCTGACCGGGTTGGAAGCCGTCTCGAATGGAATCCAATTCTTCAAGGATGAAGATACGTCACTCGTAAAATGGGGGAAAAAGCACATGCCGCGCCTGAACGGATTATGGAGATTCTACAGTGGCAAGTCGGGTATTGGTCGTTTCGTCCAAACATCCTTCCTTTTCTATGGCGGCTTGACAACTCTCTTCCTGACTTATTTCTCTATCCGCTTCGATGTGTTCGATGGAACGCTTGGACGAACCCTGGTGGGTAACCTTGCATTCATTGGCTTCAATGAAATCCCGGGCGGCGTCATCCTCTTCTGGATCTATCAAATTGTGGCGGTGCTGATGCTTGCCGCCGCATCCATGACTGCTCTTCAGGATGCGCAAGCTACCGAATGGCGTGATGTGGCCATCGGTGAAATTCCCGAGGCGATTGTCTATCGCGACCCGCGCGGTACGTTTACGCGCTCGGTCACGATCACTTTCGGGGTGGCTGTGATCATCATGCTCCTCGTGCGCGGGCAGACCACAGTTGCCGTACCATTCTATGGTGTGGGTGTGTTCATGCCGATCACGGCAATGGGACTTGCCGTCCGCAAACATGTTCTCGAACATTTCACGGGGCGGGCCCGTTTCTGGGGATCGTCAAGCGCGTCATTCGTGGCTGGTTTAGCTGGCGCCGTTTTCATCGGCCAACTCATCGGGAAGTGGCATGAAGGTGGCTGGATGGCATTGGTTTCGTTCACCATCCTTGCTTCCGCGGCTCATTTGGTTCTGCTCTCGCCTGCAGGTTTCCGCGAAGCCAGGCAAGTGCATCGCATTGTCCATGACAAGGCGCGTGTACAGGGGAGCATGGCATCCATCGTCAAGTGGCAGGCTTATAAGATGCAGGAATATAGGTTTCAGTTGATGATCGGCATCGCGGGCTTTCTCGAACTCTTCGGCGTGGGACAGCGGACATTAAGACCCATTCCCGTATTGGCTGGAAACGACTCACGAGGCTCGAAATTTAAGTTCCGCCTGGCTTATCCATCTGTACTCAACATGCCTGCTGGAAATTTGCAAAATTCAATCGTGCCTGATAAGGAAAAAAATAAACCAATGAACACGCGCGTTCAATTTCACTTGCCTCCTCATATCGTGTGGCATCGTATCATCGTGCCGGTGAATGGCATCCACCAGGGCACATTGACAGCCCTGCGCTATGCACATTCTCTTTCAGATGATGTTACGGCGCTTCACGTCGCTATGGATCAAAAAGAGGCCGGGGCATTAAAACAGCAATGGGCTACCTGGGGCGAGGGGGTGCGTCTGGTCACACTCGAATCTCCGCACAACATGGTGCTTGAACCCTTGCTGGAATATATCCAAAAGATCATGGCAGTACGACAACAAAACGAGATTATCACGATTGTCGTCCCGCAATCCGTTCGTCCGCGCTGGTGGTCGAACCTGATGCGCACGCAGATGGGTGTGCTGCTTCGCCTGTCACTTCCCTTTGAAACAGGGACTGTGATCACGGATGTACCATATTCGCTGGAAAACGAAGAGAAATAGATCAGGGAGATTTTATGAATATCATCATTGTTGGCTGTGGACGGGTGGGTGTTGAGCTTGCACTTGCACTCCATCAGGATCATGTTGTAAGCGTTGTCGATCGAAATTCCCATTCCTTCGACAGGCTGGGACTCCACTTCTCAGGCAGAACCATCCAGGGTCATGGAATGGATCGCTGGGTGCTGGAACGTGCAGGCATTGAAAACGCGAACGCCCTTGCAACCGTTACATCTTCGGATAATGTCAATGCCATCGTTGCTCGCGTCGCGCGGGACATTTATCGTGTCAACCGCGTTGTGGCACGTGTCTACAACCCGAGGCGCGCCTCGATTTACGAAAAACTGAATCTGCAAACCGTTTCATCGTCAACCTGGGGCGCACATCGCATTGAGCAATTACTCGTCCACCCCGGAATGCAGAGCATCTCTTCGGCTGGTAACGGTGAAGTGCAGGTTTACGAAATGACCATCCCATCGGAATGGAGCGGACATTTACTTTCAGAACTGGTTCCCATGGAACATTCCATTCCCGTGGCGCTGGCTCGAAATGGGAAAGGCATTCTGCCGCGTTCGGAGACCATATTGGAACCACAGGATATTCTACAAGTCAGCAGCACACCCGAAGGCGTAAGGATTTTGCGCGAGCGCATCCATGAGAACGGCAACGGGAAGAGAAAGGAATAATTCATCATGTATGTGATCATCATTGGTGGAGGCCGTACAGGCTCACATCTCGCTTCGCTCTTACTCTCACAGGGACATGAGGTCCGCGTTATTGAATACCGCCCCGATGTTCTTGCGAGTGTGCATCATGAACTTCCCACCGAAATCATCTACGAAGGTGATGGGACCGATCCGCAGATTCTTGAAGCACTGGGCATCCAACGCGCAAATGTGCTTGCCGCAGTTAGTTCGGATGACGCGGATAATCTGGTCGCCGCTTCTCTTGCACGCCAACAGTATGGCGTCAGGCGCGTAATTGGACGTGTGAATAACCCTCGTAATGCATGGCTATTCACGCCTGAGTTGGGCGTGGATGTGGCGCTCAACCAGGCCGACATTATGGCAAAGCTGATTGAGGAGGAAATGTCCCTTGGCGACATGATGACCATGTTAAAACTGCGCCGCGGCAAATATTCCATTGTTGAAGAAAAGATCAACGCCGGCGCGCCCGCCATTGGCCTGGCGATCAAGGATCTGCAGTTGTCACAAAACTGTGTCATCTCGGGGATCATCCGTCATGGTGAGATCGTCATGCCGAGAGGTACGACTATTCTCGACGATGGGGATGAAATCCTTGCGCTGGTGGATGAGACATCCCGCGCCGAATTGGAAAAACTGCTGACGCGTCCTAGAAATTAGTGCTTTACCTAAAGGCCCCGCTTCCATGTACGAAGCGGGGCCTTATTTTGTAAATAAAGGTTTCAGATTCGTGCGATAATATGTATATGGATTTGATTTCCCTCCACTTCGTTGATCAGCCCGTCGAACCCATCTTCGACACTCCTCCCGCGCGTGAAAAGAGCCCCGATTGCCCGAATGGATTTATCTGGGAGGGTGTCACCTACCGCGTCACAGAAATGCTTTCCTCGTGGAATGACTTCCAACGCCGCGGCAGGATGGCGCAAAATATGCGTCCCGCTCATGCGGCAGTCGCGTCCACACGCGGGTCATTGAACGTGGGCAGGTTCTATTTCCGCGTCAAAGTGAATACGGGTCAGATCTTCGATATTTATTATGATAGAGCCATGAAAAACGTGGACGACCGCAAGGGGCAATGGTTTATTTATCGCGAAATGGGAGAAGGATAATGGATTCAGGGATTCCAGAGACTGCCCCAACACTTGAGTCACAAAATTATTGCGTCCCCTGGAAACCGATCGACCATTGGATCGGCATTCTTCTGCTGGCGTTGATTGATGTGATATTGCTCCTCGCTGCATCTCAGGGCGTTGGCGCCCAACTCGCACAAAGCGCGAACCTGATATTGATCCAACTCACTTATCTTCTGCCGCTGGTCGTCATTTTTTCATACCGGCGCGTCAACCCCACATACCTCGGTTTTGGCATGTTCGAATGGAGCACGCTCGGCCTCGGGTGCGGATTGCTGATCGCAAGCTACATGATCATCATAGTGCACAACGTTGCCCTTATGATTCTGGGTGTGGATACACAGGGGGAACAGATTCTGCAACTCTTCGCCGAACTCGACTCTCCGCTCTGGTTCATCATTGTCGGTGTGATCTTCGCCCCCATCGTCGAGGAACTGTTCTTCCGCGGTTTTCTCTTTCAGGGATTCCGTCAAAAGTACGGATGGATCAACGGTGGACTGCTGAGCTCAGCCATCTTTGGCGCGGCGCATCTCGACTTTGTCGCGCTCATTCCAACGTTCATCCTTGGATGTCTACTGGCCTACATGTATCATCGTTCAAACTCGGTGTGGCCTGGCATCATCCTGCATATCCTCGTCAACGCGTTGGGGCTATGCGCGGCGTATGCCGCCACACAAATGCCAAACGTTATTCCCGTGTGATCAAGCGCACCTGATTGTCGTAGAAGAAATAATCCCACGCCCAGTTGATGAGCACCACCAGCCGGTTGCGAAAACCGATGATGCGGTAGATGTGTAATCCGACCCAGATCAGCCACGCGATTAATCCACTGAACGACAACCCCCAGATGCGCGCCACCGCCGCATTACGTCCGACCGTCGCCAGCAGGCCCGGATCCTTATAGTGGAACGGCTTTTGCTCCAGCCCTTTGACGGCGCGTTGGATGTTCTCCGCGACAATCTCTCCCTGCTGGATCGCCACCGTCGAAAGCATGGGAAGCGGCTGACCGTTCCCATTTTCGAGATATGCCGCGTCACCGAGGACATACACTTCGGGACGACCCGGCAGCTGCAAAGTCGCATCGGCTCTTACCCGACCTGAACCTGCCACCTGAACCCCAAGCCGACCCGTGATCTCAACTGCTTTCACACCTGCTGTCCAGATCAGTGTATTGGTTTGAATCTCTGTCCCATCCGCCAGAACTACGCGTTGACCGTTGTAATCAGTCAGTTTCGCGTTGAACATGACTTCCACGTTCTTCTTTTTCAACAAGCGAAGTGTAGCCTTGCGTAATTCGTCGGGGTAACTTGCGATCAGGGCGTTCCCAGTCTCAAGCAAAATGACGCGCGTTTCGCGAATATCCAGTGTGGGATATTCCTTCCGCATCACATGTGAGATCAATTCCGCCAGAGCGCCGGAAGTCTCGACCCCGGTCGGTCCGCCGCCGGCCACGACGAAGGTCAACATGGCTTTGCGTTTTTCAGTGTCTGCCTCGCGGCTGGCTCCCTCAAACATTTTCAACAGTTGGTTTCGTGTGTTCACCGCACTTTCGATATCCTTGATCTGAAAGCCGTTTTGTTGCACAGCATCCATCCCAAAGAAATTCGTTTCTCCTCCCACTGCAAGGACCAAATAATCGTATGAGATCACTGAACCGTTTAGTTTTACATACTGTGCGTCAAAATCAATGGATATCACTTCACCCATTTGGAAGGTCAGATTCTTTTGGTCCCGGAAGATCGTCCGCAAAGGATAGGCGATCTGCGATGGGACAAGCCCCGCGATGGCAACCTGATACAGCAGCGGCTGGAAGAGATGGTAGTTATTCCTGTCCACGAGCGTGATTCGGACGGGCGCGTTGCGCAGTCTCTCGGCGGCGGTCAGCCCGGCAAAGCCTGCTCCGATGATGACCACATGGGGGAGTTGTTTGGCAATCATGTTTTCCTGTGCTTTCTTTTCTCCAACACGTTTGTGAATTAATTCACTTTCTGTTATTATAATAAAGACGGTCTAATTTGTCAATTTGTTCCCAGAAGGCTATCCTGCTCGCCGCTGGAGATGACGAAGGAGTACGAAAATCGCCGTCGAAGACGACAGTGTTGGCATGTGATACAGAAACAAAAGGCGACGGGAAAGACCGTCGCCCAGGTAACGCCCCATTGAAACAGGATTCAGTTACCGGCTAGGTTTGAGCCGGTCAAAATCTGCGACCTCCTTTTGCATCACTTCGGCCGGGAAATCCATCCCATGGGCAGGGTAGACTCGCTTGATCCCCATTGGCAATATTTTTTTCCAACTTTCGACCACCATGTGGATGTCGTCCGCGAGAATGGGCAGGCCCGGCGTGAGACGCAGGTACCAATCGTTCATCGCCATGTCGCCGACGAGGGCATCACCCGAATCGAGCAGGATGCTCACATGTCCCATCGAATGACCGGGCGTATAAACGACCCTGCCGGGAATCCCATATTCAGTGAGCGACATGCCGCCATCGTCGAGGACAATGTCCACTTTGATGGGAGGAAGTTTGGGATGAATGAGAGCTTTCGCCAGCGAACTCATCGCGCGCCCATACGCATTGACACCCGCAGGGAAAGGCGGCATTCCGCTCTCGACGAAAGGCTGGTCCTTGTGGTGGATGGCAACCTTCGCCCCAGTCATTGCGCGGATATCGCTGAGCGAGGCGATGTGATCCCAGTGTCCATGCGTAAGAATAATGAGTGGGATTTCCTTCGGGTCAACATTGAGCCGTTTCAGATTACGAACAAAGGAACCCATGCCCATTGGTGCGCCGCCATCGATGAAGATGGTCCGTTCGCCGCGCAGGAGGAAACAATTGTCAATGCCAACAGGGATGCGGTGGAAAGAGAATGTCATTCTTCATATCCTTTCGGGTGCCATTTATGCCACGCCCAGGCACTCGCAATGATCTCAAATAAATCATCGTGTTGCGGCTTCCAACCGAGTTCACTTTTTATTTTATCGGATGAAGCCACGAGACGTGCAGAGTCACCGGGGCGACGTGGAAGTTCCTTGACCGGGATCAAATGTCCCGTCACCTGACGCGCCGTCTCGATCACTTCGCGGACGGAGTAGCCGTTGCCGCTTCCAAGGTTGTAGACTAACCTATCGCGTTCCTTGAGTCCATCCAAGGCAAGCAAATGTGCAAAGACCAGGTCAGAAATGTGGATGTAATCGCGGATGCAGGTGCCGTCGGGCGTTGGGTAATCGGTTCCGTAGATCTGCGCCGAGTCGCGTTCGCCCAATGGAACGCGCAGCACAAGCGGGATGAGATGCGACTCAGGCTGGTGTGCCTCCCCGCGATGAGGCAACGCGCCGCAGGCATTGAAATAACGGAGCGCGGCGAAATGCAACCCATGGATCTGACGATACCAATCGAGCGTCTGCTCGATCATGAGTTTGGTGTGCCCGTACACATTCGTCGGTCCGAGGGGCGACTCTTCGGTCAACGGCTCATCACTGGATTGATAGACCGCGGCAGTGGACGACAATACAAACCGCTTGACACCGGCGCGGACGGCTGTTTCCATCAAAACGAACGAGTTTGCCACATTGTTGTAATAAAAACGACCGGGGTCCTTCATGCTCTCCCCCGCTTCGATATATGCCGCGAAGTGCATCACAGCATCGAACTTTTTCTTCGTAAGTGTATCCACCAGGGTGTGACTATCTGACAGATCGGCTTCAATGAATTTTGCATCAGGAGGCACAGCCGCTCGGTGTCCCGTGACAAGAGAATCGTAAACGGTGACGGAATGTCCTGCTTTGAGCAATGCTTCTGCAGTGACAGAGCCAATGTAGCCTGCCCCGCCGGTGACAAGGATATTCATAGGGCCTCCTGAATGGGAGGATTATAACTGCGCTTTGGGCGGGATGACCCCGCCCCTCTACCATGCACAATAATCATTGCGCATTCCACTGTTCAGCGTACCATTCGATGTACTCATACACATGTGCGCCCCAGTATTCCTCCGTGTGTGCGCCGCTGTAAAGATGCCATTCATGGGAGAGTCCGCTTTCGTTGAATTGCGCTTCGATGGAGACTGCCATGATCAATTCCTGGTCGTTGTCGCCAATGTCCATGAAGACGCTTGGGCGGGAGACGGATGGAATATCAGCGATCCATTTGGCAATTTGGGAGGCATCCTTTTGAAGCACGGCGAGGGAGTGTAAACCAACTACACCGAACAGGTCCCAGCGGGTGAAGCCCAGACGTAAAGCCCAGCCTGCCCCACGCGACAAGCCGCCAATGGCACGATGGTTTCGATCTGGGAGTGTTCGATAATTAGAGTCAATATATGGGATGATGTCTTCAACAAGTCTCTGACCAAAACCTGCGCCAGGCGGGAGGTTCCAGTACCGGTCGTCAGGGAAGACAATGATGAATGGTTGTGTTTCAGCGGAGAGGATCAAATTATCAATAGCAGTGACCGCACCGAGGCGAATCCATTGATCGGCGGTATAGGTCTGTCCATGCAGGAGGTAGAGGACGGGGTAATGTGTATCGGACTTTTCATCGTAACATGGAGGCAGGTAGATGAAATATGCCTGTGGGGGATTTGTGGTTTCGAGAAGTCCCTCTTCCACGCGGCCGGGCTGGGTGAGGCAGGTCAATGGTGTGGGAGACGGAGTTTCGGTGGGAGGTGAAGGGGTGAATGTGTTTGTCGGTTCGGGTGTTGATGTTGGCGGAATCGCTGTTGGGGTGGGCAAAGGCTGGTTGGATGACGAACAGGCAACAAGTCCCGCGAGAAGCGAGAGCAGTATTGCCATCCGTATTATCGCTTGACGGGTACTCATCTAACGCATTATACTCACTCACCTGAGTAAATCGGGGCGTAGCGCAGTCCGGCTAGCGCGCTTGCTTTGGGAGCAAGAGGCCCCGGGTTCGAATCCCGGCGCCCCGACACAAAACATGTACCGTCATTGCGAGGAGCGTTTGTTGCGACGAAGCAATCTGCTGTTGCGGAGGAGGTCGCTGCGCCCTTTGGGCTTGCAATGACGGTGAATTTGTTTAATGCTAAAATTCACACGGAGAACAAAAATGGCAAAGAAATTCGATGGGATCATAGAAGCAGTCCATTACAAGAATGGTCAGATCGTAACCATACGAGTGTATGAACGCCGCGGGGCGACATTTTCAGATCGTGTTCTGATCGAGCGCAAAGACCTGTTGGAACGCATCAAAAGCGGAAAGAAGTTTCTGACGGGGACTCGCAAGGAATATCTGGCGAGCGAATTTGAAGAGGGAAAACCTGTACAGGTTGTGAACTATGATGGGAAGGACTTCATTTCCACCCGCAAAGAAGCGGACCGCGATGAGCTGGAACAGGTTCCTGTTTTCTAGTTCGACTTCCACGACCAGATAACAACCTTGTCCACATTTTTGTCAGTCATCATCCCTGCTCATAACGAAGAGAACCGCCTGCCCGATACATTGGAGCAGGTGCTTCATTTCCTGGAAGGGCAACCGTTCACATCTGAAGTGATCATTGTCGAAAACGGCAGTGTTGATAAAACATTTGAAGTCGCCCAGCGGTTTGCACGGGAGAATGATAATGTCCGCGTACTTCAAAGCGAGCGCGGCAAGGGCGCCGCAGTGAAACGCGGCATGCTCGAAGCACAGGGCGAATACCGTTTCATGTGCGATGCCGACCTTTCGATGCCTGTGGAGAAGATCAAAAAATTCATGCCGCCTGCGCTCGAGGGTTTCGATATAGCCATTGCATCACGCGAGGCGAAGGGCGCCGTTCGTTACAACGAACCGGCGTATCGTCACCTTGGCGGACGCGGCATCAATTTCATCATTCAAACATTGATCCTGCCGGGTTTGAACGATACGCAATGTGGGTTCAAATGTTTCCGTGCAAGTGTGGCGAATGACATTTTCGGTCTTCAAACACTCCACGGCTGGTCGTTCGACATCGAACTGCTTTATATCGCACGCAAGCGCGGCTACCGTATTCATGAAATCCCCATCCACTGGTATCACCATCCCGAAACAAAGGTCAGTGCATTGCACGATGCATTACTAATGATACGTGATATTTTCCGCATCCATGCCAACGCGCGGCGCGGCGCGTACAATGAAACACGTTGACCCCGACACCGTTTTCGAATCAGAACTCTGGAACAGCGGCCTGCTGTATATTGCAGGGTTGGACGAAGCCGGGCGCGGCGCGCTCGCGGGGCCGGTTGCCGTTGGCGCTGTGATATTGCCCAACGACAAAACGCTTCTTTCTTCGACCTTGAGCGGGGCACGTGATTCCAAGCAGATGACCCCCCGTATGCGTGAGTCACTGGCGCCGCGCATTCGGGAGGTTGCATTGGCATGGGCGGTGGGATTTGCCACCCCGGAAGAGATAGACATGCAGGGCATCGTGCGCGCCACGCGATTGGCCGCCATCCGCGCTTTGCATCAGTTCACGATCACACCTCAATACCTGCTGACCGATTTCCGGCTCGAGCTCCCACAACTGGAGATTTCACAGACCTCACTTGTCAGAGGCGATGCGCATTGCCTGAGCATCGCCTGCGCCTCCATCCTTGCAAAAACGGAGCGCGACGCGCTCATGCGCGAACTGGATTCGCAGTATCCGGGCTACGGACTGGCAAAGCACAAGGGATATGGCACACAGGCACATCGGTCCGCGTTGAAGCGGTTGGGGCTGTCCAAAATTCACCGCAGGACATTTCGAGTTAAATAATTGCGGATTACGCAGTACGTACTGTGTAATCCGCAAAACGTCAGATGGGGAAATCCTGGTTTATTTTTTCAATCGCAGGAAGAATTTCGTGATCTCCTCCGCAATGGCGGGCATGATCGCCATGCCCAAAACCACGCTCCATTCGCGCAAGCTGAGGAAGTGCGTATTGAAGATCGGCTGCAGGAAAGGCACCGCACATACAAGTAAAAGCAATGTGATCGAAAGACCAACGGCATATTGCATGTAACGGTTCGAGAAGATGCCGATGCTAAAGAGCGAGGCGCGTTCCGAACGGACGGTGTAGGCACGGAAGAGTTCCGCCAGCGAGAGTGTGACGAATGCCATCGTTTCCGCGGTTTGCACATCGACTCCCTGCCAGTCATGCTGAAGAATGTAAGTGAGTGGATTCCCAACGATGGCCGCGCCTGCTTCAAGATGCCAGAGCAAACCAAGACCAAAAGCCGTAAGCACCGCGCCCGTCTGCGCGATGGTCTGCACGACCAAACCGATGGACATGGATCGATTGACGATCGGCTCGTTCTTCGCACGCGGTTTTTGTTGCATGATGTCGGGGTCGCCTTTTTCGACTGCGAGCGCCAGTGCAGGAGCGCCATCTGTGATGAGATTAAGCCATAACAATTGGATCGCAGTGAGAGGCGCGGGGAGACCTGCCAGTGTGGCAAGGAAGATGATCATGATCTCCGCTATATTGGAGGAAAGCAGGAAGAACACAAACTTGCGGATGTTCGAATAGATAATGCGTCCCTGCTCCACCGCGGCAACAATGCTGGCGTAGTTATCGTCTGTGAGTACCATGTCGGCAGTTTCCTTGGCGACATCCGTGCCTGTGATGCCCATCGCCACACCGATATCCGCGCGTTTGATGGCAGGTGCGTCGTTGACGCCGTCGCCAGTCATCGCAACGACTTCGCCATTGGCCTGTAAGGAATCCACGATGCGCATTTTATGTTCGGGGGAAACGCGGGCAAAAACAGATGTCTTATTGATGACATCCCGCAGGTTGTCATCTGAGAGCGTGTCAAGTTGAGCGCCTGTCATCACGCCCCTGCCTTGTTTAAGCATGCCGATGGTCTCGGCAATGGCGTGCGCCGTGTTCGGGTAATCTCCCGTGATCATGATCGTGCGAATGCCTGCCTCACGCGCCTTTTCGAGGGCGGGTTTCACTTCCGTGCGCGCCGGGTCTATCATACCGATCAATCCCACAAAGACCAGGTCTTTTTCCAATTCATCCGTCTTAAGTTCTTCGGGGTTGTCTGGCACATTTTCATCCAGGCGGTAGGCAAGACCAAGTACGCGCAAAGCATCCTTTGTCATTGCCTCGTTCGCATCCAGGATGCGCTTGCGGGCGTTCTCATCCATGGGCTGTGGTTTGTCATCGATGTCCTGGTATTGTGTGCAGAGATCCAGAATAATATCCGGCGCGCCCTTGACGGCGATGACATCCCAATCCTTGTTCTTCTCGTCATAAAAAGGTGACAGGTCATTGGGATCGGGCTGGCTGACATCATGGATCGTGATCATGCGTTTGCGATCCGAGTCGAAGGGTACTTCGCTCTCGCGTGGGTAAGCCTGTTTCACATCCACATGTGTTGCCCCCGCCTTTGCCGCCGCCACCAACAGAGCCCCCTCGGTCGGGTCGCCGACAATGCGGTAGGTCTGTTGTGAGTCTTTTTCGCCGGTGATCTCAATGGACGAGTCGTTGTTCAACACGCCGAGCCAGAGAGTGGTCAGCGCGGCGCGATTCTCATGAATGTCAACAGGTTTTCCATCCGCAAGGAACTCGCCCTTGGGAACATAACCGGTGCCTGTAATATCAATGAACTGCCCGTCCGCCCACAGGCGTGTGACGGTCATCTCGTTTTGCGTGAGGGTGCCGGTTTTGTCGGAACAGATCACAGTGGCAGACCCAAGCGTCTCAACGGAAGCCAGCTTTCGGATGAGCGCGTGGCGTTTGATCATCTCACGCATGCCGAGGGCGAGGGAGATGGTCACAACGGCAGGGAGTCCTTCCGGCACAGCCGCGATCGCAAGGCTGATGGCAATGATGAAAACTTCCGTGATCTCAGCCGCGTATTCCGCCAGATAAGCCAGCGGACCTGTGAAAAGTTCATTGATGTTTGTATAGTTGATAAGCGCAACAATGAAAACGATTGCCACAAGGAAAAGTGCCGCAACGCTCAACGATTTCCCCAGTTGATCGAGCCTGCGCTGAAGCGGCGTTTCCTCCGTATCCACGTTTTGGAGCATGGTGGCAATGAGACCCAGTTGGGTCCTCATGCCGGTACTTGTGACGACGCCGCGTCCGCGTCCATAAGAGACAACCGTGCCCATGAACGCCGTGTTCTTGCGGTCACCCAATGGAACGTTTTGATCGAGAACCGTCGCGGCATTCTTTTGGACGGGTAACGATTCTCCTGTGAGTGACGCTTCTTCCACCCGCAAATTGATCGCCTCCAGCAGGCGTATATCGGCAGGGATGAAATTGCCAGATTCGAGGAAGACGATATCGCCCGGCACCAGTTCATACGATGGGACAGTTTTCCTGTGCCCATCGCGTATCACCTGCGCATCGGGTGCGGCCAGTTTTTTGAGGGCGGCAAGCGCCTCCTCCGCGCGTCTTTCCTGAACGATCCCCAATATCGCGTTCAATACCACGATCGCCATGATTGCCGCGGCTTCCACATAATCCCCCAGCAAAGCCGAGATGACCGATGCAACGATCAACAGGATCACGACAAAGTTGTTCAACTGTTCCCACAGCGTTTGCAGGAAGGTGGGGCGCGGCGATTCTTTCAACTGGTTCGGACCGTATTGCTCCAGCCGTTTTTTTGCCTCATCCGTTGTCAAACCATTGTCCTGCACCTCAAAGTGTTTGAGCACCTGTTCGGGTTTCAGGGTGTGCCAATCATGTTCGTGATCCTTGACGCCTTCGTTTTCTTGAGTCATTTATGAATCTCCTGTAGTTTGATCGAGGATGCCCGCGCAGTCTGCAAATTAAAACGAGACCAACACACCTCCCGTGATGGTCTCGCCAAACGTTTCGAACCACGTTTCGGGCTGCCGATGGCAATTATGCCATGTCCTGACGACAACTCGTTGGTGCCAAAGGCGCCATGGCTACTCCCCAACCGATGACAAGTGTATTCCTGCGTCAAAAGGATGTCAAGCCAAAAGCCCGGCAGGTATGCAAGCAGGCTTATGGCTCGGGTAAGATCCTCGTCCCGGCGGGGATCTCGGTATCCTTCGCGATCACCACGACCCCATCGCGCACATAATAGAGACCGCCGTCCATATCCTTATGATTGGATGGGAATGGCAGGATCGTCACTCCATCCCCAATACGTACATTCTTATCGAGGATGGCTGATTCGATATGACAATTCCTTCCGATCCCGATTGGGATTTTCCCGCGCGGTTTTTCAGCATCATAATAGTCCGCACCCATTACAATGCTATCCCTGATCACTGTTCCCTCAGCGATCTGACTGCGCACTCCGACAACAGAATGTGTGATCTCAGCCTTGCGGATGCGGCACCCTTCCGCCAGCAATACATCCTGCAATTTGCTTTCTTCCACGGTCGAACCCGGCAGAAAACGCGCATGGGTATAGATCGGCGCCTTCACATCATAGAAATTGAACGGCGGCTCCGAACTCGTCAACTTCAAATTGGTCTCATAGAACGAACGAATGGTTCCGATGTCTTCCCAATAGCCAT
>DATIUT010000238.1:0-8176 GCA_035466615.1 Anaerolineales bacterium
CATCCCAGGTTTTTGTCGACCAACGCCAAAGCAGGAGAATTGCCAATGTTCCCCATGTGAGATGGATGATCTGTGCGGCGCGTTCACTGCCCATGCCAAGTGTCCAAAGATACATATTTTCGGAAAGGTTGGGAAACCAGAACGGCATGTTATCAAATGGACGGAGACCGCCATCTTTGATGATTTGTGCAGGTTGAGTGAGATGGTAGAGTGGAGCGTCAAACGCTTCGATCTGCGGGGCAAGTGTGAGGAGGAAGGAAAGTATAAAAGGAAGCGTGACAGCAAATTTTGAAGGAACACTAAATTGCTTGAAGGATGATTTCCACTCTGTGCTGAAAGCCTTAATGCCATTAATAAATAACAGATGGTCCTTCCGGAAAAAAAAGAAAACCCCCAGTATAAATTGGAAAGTTAAAAGAACAGGCACATTTGCGATCTGCGCGGCAGAGATCCATAAGCCGAGCAAACCCAAAGCGCCCAACCCAATGCCTGTGCCGAGAAGCAGGTGTTCCGCCTCATCAAAATTTGACCCCAAGCGGACAAGGATATTTCTGCCGATGGCACCGGCATTGAATAAAAGCCATATAGCGACAATGAGGGTCCAAAATGTGTCGTTAATGCCGCCAACTGAATGGATCAGATCCGGCTTTTGAACAACATAGTACGCGCCGATGATGGTGACTATCCAAAACAGGAAGATAACCACAACAAGTGGTCGCTTCATTTACCCGCCGCCTTTCAAGTAGATCCCCGTCGGGTCGAGTTCTTCGCGCAGAATTCGTAATTCGTTTTCGGTAACCAGTTCAGTGGTTTTCAATTGTGGGGCAACTTTCAAATCCCAGCCTGTGTTGGCTTTTGCTTCTTCGGTGGTCTTACCGGGATGTAAGGCTGTTAGAATCATCTCTCCATTTTCATCAGGCTCAAGTATTCCAATGTCGGTTACGACCGCCAGCATGCCTGCGCCGCGCAGGCCAGCCTTTTCGCGGTCACCCTTGCCGCCAATGAATCCAGCCGATGTCATGAATTCCACTTTTTCGGGGAAGCGTCGTTTTTGGTGCGGGGTCATGATGTAACAGCGGTTTGCCCATGCCGCGATCTCCTGCGAGCCGCCGGAGCCGGGTAAACGCACTTTAGGATGGTCATACCCGCCGATGACTGTCGCGTTGATGTTGCCGTACTTGTCAATTTGCGCGCCGCCCATGAAGCCCACATCCACATTGCCGCGCTGAAGGTAGTTTGCAAAGATATCGTACATGCTCACCACCGAAAGCGACCCGCTCACCAGGGTGGGATCACCGATGGATAAAGGCAAACGTGCAGGCTCTGCGCCGATCACCCCCGCTTCATAGATCATCACAAGGTCGGGAGCGTGAGTCCGTTTTGCGAGATTGCATGCAAGGTTGGGTTGACCGACTCCGACGAACACCACATCGCCATCGCGCAACAAACGCGCGGCATTGATGATCATTAGTTCGGCAGATGAATATTTGGTTTCGCTCATAGGGCCTCTTTTAGAAATGATTGCATAATGTCAAAGACTTCCCTTGGACGTTCCAACGGAAGAATGTGTGTGGATCTTTCCAGCGCCTCCACACGGACTTTGGGCTGTTTCCGTTTCACGAGCATAGCCGCGTTCTCGAGGAATGTATCCGTTTCTGAGCCGCGGATGAAGAGGGTCGGTACTTCGAGTTTGGGCAGGTCGTGCCAGATGTCAAAGTCATGCAGACCCGTTCGGTAGATATGAACCTCCCATTAGGGAGAATAGACCAGTTCATATTTACCGTCGGGCCTGGGTCTGGCGATTCCTTCAATATATGCCCGCAAGCCTTCATCGCTCAAATAACGAAAGACATTGCGGCTTCGATATCCACGGAAAACAGTTTCCAGGTCGTCAAATGTGCGCCGCCGCTTTTGGGCACTTGCGATCAGCGGATGAGTTGCATCGCCCAATCCGATTGCGCGGGTGATGTTCCACAGCAATAGGAACGGCGGTACGAACAACACCGGGTCGATCAGCACCAGTGCACGGAATTTTTTCGGGTCCCGCAGTGCCGCCCGCAAAGTGACGATTGCTCCAACCGAATGACCAACTCCAATAACCGGCTCTGTGCTGGGCGGAGTGGCGTCGCGGTGCCATGCAGGCGAAGCGAGAAACTGGAGGAGGTCCTCTGATAACGGATGCCAATCCCGAATGTCTTCCGGTTTTGCATCCTCCCAAAGCGGGCGAAGGTACATCCCAAAGACACGGTATTCTGTTTTCAAGAATTCGAACAAGGGTTTGTAACAACCGGGCGGGTAACCGTTTGCGTGAAGAAAGTGAAGTGGCAGGCCATTGCCGCCGAATTCAAAACTTTTCATCTGCAAGACTAATATTTTCCGTAATTGATTTGTTCGCTGTAACGTGCTTCCACTTTCAGTCGGCCATGTGTTTCCGAGCCGAGTTTCTGCCAGTACTCTTCGCGGTCTTTCACACCGTAGACCCATTCAGCGAGCCAGGCTTTGACCGTGTCCACTGACTCGCTGACCTTATCCCACGCGAGATAGAATTCATTGTCGCGGTCGTAATATCCCTGTGCATAGGATGGATGACACGCGAACGGGACATGACACACCGCGCTGACAACGATGCCGGGGATCATCGTTCGGTTCGGGTCGGACCTGATGATTGATTCGTCCACGATTTCCTCCGCCGTGAGAATAACCCTTTTTGCGGCGAAAGCGGCTTCCTTTTGTTCGCCGATGATACCCCACAGATGTGCGTTGCCGTTTGCATCGGCGCGCTGGACATGGACAATCGCCACATCCGGATTAAGCGCCGGCACAACGATCACATCCTTGCCGCCATACGGATCAGGGATACGTTTGATGTTGGGGTTGGCGTTTTCGAGATCGGCTGCGCCGGTCTGGTTCATGGGTAGAAACGACAGGCCCGAGGCGCCAGCCTGCAAACGCGTGATCATGCCGAAATGGGAGTATTCATCCCAAGCCAGTTCGCCTTTTTCAATGGCAGAACGGACAATGCGCAACGACCCCACGCCAGGATTTCCCATGTACGAGAAGATCACTTTTTTGGCGCATCCCGCCGCGACCACCATGTCGTAGATCAGGTCTGGGGTGGCCCGCGCGAGAGTGAGATTCTTTTTGCCTTGTCGGATGATCTCGTGCCCCGCCGCAAACGGGATGAGATGTGTGAATCCCGCCGCGTAGACGGTATCACCGTCATTCACATATTTCGCAATGGCTTCAGAAAGCGAGGTGAGTTTGGTCATTTCTTTTTCTCTTCTCTGGGTTGTGGTTTCAATTTCTTCAGAATGCTAAATCGTTCGCTCGGTGGTCCCGCCGGTTTTTTATATTGTGCGCGGAAGACAAATCCGATGATGAACAGGATCATGCTCCAGCAAAAATAACTGAAAGCAGGTTGCTTGGCGGCCTCAGATAACATAAAAAAGGCAAGCAATCCAAACCCAACAAGCAGGAAGAAGGTGCCGACACGGTAGAGGAATTCTTTATGATTGTACTGTTGAGGTTCGCCCATAATAATGTTTACGGCAAAACCTGACATGTCTTCATGTGCGTCTATCCGATTCCGATACGGATCGCTATCCATACAGGCGGACGTGATTATCAACGATTTCAATCAGACATGTCAGGTTTTATCTTGACTTTGCTTCGGTTTCCTTGCTGAGAATAATATCCTGCGGAATGGATAAAAAACGGGACTGTCCGGCATGGCGACTCGCATTTTCCTGCGTATGGTTTCCACAAATTCTTCCTTGTGTTTTCCAAGCCTCTCAAAATAAGGGACAAGCGCCGTGCCTGAAATCCATTCTACCACTGCGTCTGAATTCTCCAGAATGTGTGGATAGATTTTTTCGAAAATATTGATCTCTTCGGCACCACAGTTGAAAAGGATACGGGAGTAATTTTCGATGGTGAGCACTGGAGAATAACGTTGAAAGCCCTGCAGGATGAACTTGAACATGTCCTCTTCGGCTGTCTCGCGATAGATCTGGTGTGAGATGTGGTTGTGATTGGACGGGACCTGCACAGCGATCTGTCCGCCGGGTTTGAGTTTGTCGAACAAAAAGGGGATTAGTTCTGAGTGGTTCTCGCTCCATTGCAGGGCGGCATTGCTGAAGATGAGGTCCCATTCGCCTGTCAGTGTGGACTGATCTCCCTGTTGAAAGACCAGTCCCGGGCGCACGAATGAACCGGCTTTTTCCAGCATTTGCGGGGAACTATCCAGCCCGGTCACGCGGCTGTTCGGCAGTTTATCCGCCAGTCGACGCGTCAATTCACCGCTTCCGCATCCGAGGTCAATGACCTGGAGGTTGGATCGCACATCCACAAGCGTGAGCAGATCATAAAATGGGGCAGAGCGCTCGGCTTGGAATTTGTGATAGAGGTCTGGGTTCCAGGGCATGGCTTTGACCATCGTCCATGGCCGATCAAAAAGCCCTCCCTTTTCAGGAAGGGCCATGATCTTATTTGCGTTTGGAAGTTTTCTTGGTTGCTTTCTTTGCAACCTTCTTGGGAGCGGCTTTCTTCACGACCTTCTTCACAGGCGCGGGCTTGATCAGGGTTTGAATCTGCTCGTGCATGTAAAGTTGAACATAGTAGTAACCGCCGCCGTTCTTGCCGCTTGCGCCGGAGCCTTTCCAGCCGCCGAAGGGTTGGAAGCCGGGCCACGCGCCGGTCGTCGCGCCTTGCGGACGGTTGGCATACGTAACGCCAGCTTCGATGTGATCAAAGAACCATTTGGTTTCCTTCTCGGAACCATAGAAACCAGCGGTAAGGCCGTAATTCACGTTGTTGGCGATCTTCATCGCTTCATCAAGATTGCTGACCTTGCCGATGGTGGTGATGGGCAGGAACATTTCATACTGCCACAGGCGGTGATCGAACGGCAGGTCAGTGACAAAGGTGGGTTCGCAGAAGTAACCTTTGTCGAACATGCCGCCGGTCTTCACGTGACCGCCGGTCAGGAATTTACCGCCTGCGCCGTGAATCTCTTCGGTGAAGTTCTTGAAATCGCTGTAGGAACCCTTGTTGATGACAGGTCCGAGATATGTGGCGCGTTCGGTCGGGTCGCCGATGGCGAGTTTTTCGGTCTTCTCTTTGAGCTTGGCGATCAGAGCTTCGTAGACTGGCTCTTCCACGATCACGCGTGAAGCGGCGGAGCATTTCTGTCCCTGCAAACCAAATGCCGAGCGGACAATGCCGGTCGAGGCATCTTCAAGGTCTGCATTGCGCGAAACAATGGCGGGATTCTTTCCCCCGAGTTCGAGCACGATGGGGCGGACGTAGTCACGGTTCGCAAAGTCGCGGAACAACTTCATGCCCACATCGAAG
Source organism: Anaerolineales bacterium (assembly GCA_035466615.1). GTDB lineage: Bacteria > Chloroflexota > Anaerolineae > Anaerolineales > Villigracilaceae > Defluviilinea. The sequence continues at coordinate 5,353 of DATIUT010000238.1, forward strand.
GAGCCGGTGAAGGTCGCGCCATCCACCTCTTTGCTATCCACGAGCGCCTGTCCCAATGTGGAGCCAGGCCCAGTCACGAAGTTGAACACACCGGGCGGGAAGCCTGCATCGCGCAAACATTCAGCGTAGAGTCGGACAATCCAGGCAGTATCAGTCGCCGGCTTAATAACGACCGTATTCCCGGCCACAAGAGCCGCGCCGGTGGGTCCACCCGTCAAAGCAAAGGGAAAGTTGAACGGGGAGACGATCAACCATACGCCGTAGGGCTTAAGCACAGACATGTTCGTTGAGGCATATCCAACGAGCGGGTCCTTGCCCATCGGTTTAACGAAGCCATTGTTCTCCTCCATCATCTTGGCGGAGAAATACATAAGGTCGGCTGTCTCCTGCACGTCACCAAGCGATTCCATGCGGTTCTTGCCGACCTCCAATGCCATTGCCGCGCCAAGTTCGAAAATGCGCTTCTCGATCAAAGCCGAAGCCTTGCGCACCAATTGCACGCGCTTCTGCCAGGGTGTACGGCTCCAGGCGGGGAACGCCTTGCGGGCCGCGTCGATTGCCATATTTGCATGAGAGGCGTTGCCCTTCTGCATGACGGCCAGCACCCAATCGGTATTCACGGGCGAGCGGTCTTCGAACTTCTCGTCTGCAAAGACATCCTTGCCATCGATGATCATCCCGTATTCCCTGCCAAGGTTTTCCTTAAGTCTGGCAACAGCCTTGTCGAAGCCCTTGTGCAGTTCTTCGGGTGGATTGAACATCGTGGCGTAAGTTAGTTTGAAAGCCATGCTTCCTCCTGGGGTAAATTTGATTGATTTTTTGATTGGTTGGCTCAAACATCGAACCAAACTGAGTATAGTCTAGGATTTCACAACCGTCAAAGATAAGCATCAGGATTTGTCATGACGAACATCCGTTATATTTGTAGGTAAGGATTCCGTGATATGAAGGGTCTTTTATCCTAAATTTGCAAAGGATTTGACGATGAAAACCCGCTTCTTCCTTAACTTGTACCTGCTCACCCTTCTATTGGTTTCGTGCGCACCCACGGCAGCGACCGAAACCCCGGCACGGCCAGCCGCACCCGTTGCAGTGGAAGCGAGCGCAACGTCCGTAGCGGATGCAATTGCACCTTCCCTGCAAGGGCAAGCACCGGCTGAATCCACCCTTGAAGCCGCCGCACCAACACCACTTCCCGTGGCCACCTCACGCGGACCTGACCTTCACGCCACTGACCCAGGCACGGTCAATCTCACCTCGGGGGGATTGCAGTTCGTGGAATTTTTCCGATTCACCTGAAGCACCTGCCGCGCAATGGCGCCCATGGTCCATGGGCTGGAAGCAAAGTACTTCGGCAGGATCCAGTTTACTTATTTGGATGCGGACGACCCCAACACAGAACCCTTCCAACAGCAACTCGGTTTCTTTTATCAACCCGAATTCTATTTACTGGACGGAGATGGGAATATATTGCAGAAGTGGGTGGGCTTTACAGCAGAACAGGAATTTGAAGAGGAGTTTGCAAAACATTTACAGTAAAACTTAATCAGCAGCCATTACATTGGTGGCTGCTGATTTTTTGATCATAGTGCTTTCTCTGCAATTTCCTCATCGACATACCCTGTTTTCCGCCATTCACCGCAAAGATCACCGACATATTCCGCCGCAACGTAATAATCCCTGGTGAGCGCGCATCCTATGGATACAGATAAATTGAGGATTTGGTCGCGGTCATTGACAGTGAGGCGTGATCGAGTCCCCCCGTTGTCAATGGAAATGCTGTGCAAAAGCTGGCGATGTGGTTGAAGTGATTTGCATGTAACTTCACCTGCTGATATTTGTTATATAATGAGACAATCTTATTCCTCAGGAAAACTTGATGTCTGAATCCCCCCTGGTAATTGAGAATTTATCCTTCCAATACCGTACACGCCCCGAAATGGCGATTGAGAATGTTTCCTTTGAACTCCAGCCCGGGGAAATGCTCCTCATCGCGGGCTCCAGTGGATGCGGCAAGACCACCCTTGCACGCTGCATCAATGGACTGATTCCCCGCTCCTACGGCGGAAAACGTGAGGGGAGGGTTCTTCTCCATGGAAAAGATGTAGCCAGGATGCAGATTGCCGAGATCTCTCAAGTGGTGGGTACGTTGTTGCAGGACCCTGAACGTCAGATTGTTGCAAGCAATGTCTACAACGAGATCGCGTTTGGCCCCGAGAATTTGGGCCTGCCGCGCGAAGAGGTCATGGATCGTGTAGAGCGTGCCATGAAGCGCCTCAGGATCGAATATCTTCGTGAGCGTCAGACATTCAATCTTTCGGGCGGTGAAAAACAAAAAGTGGCTTTGGCGGGACTGCTTGCCATGAACCCGTCCATCCTTTTGCTGGATGAGCCGCTTGCCTCCCTTGACCCTGTCTCTGCATACGAAGCGTTGGAAGTCTTTCGTTCCCTTGCGGACGAGGGAAAAACCGTCGTCATCATTGAGCATCGCGTGGAAGATGCCATCACGGCCGGGCCCGACCGCTTGATGTACATGCAGGATGGTCAGGTCAAGTATTTAGGCTCCATCACCGATTTGCCAACAGAGATCGATTATCATGAGGTGAAACTTCCGGCTGAATGGGTGGTGAAAAGGGTCAAGGAGACGGGAGAAAAGGCCGTTCAGGCGAAATCAACCCAAAGTTCTGAACGAGGCGAACCGCTGGTCGTCTTTGACCATGTCGACTTCCGCTATGACGATGAGTTGCCGCTTATCCTGCAGGATGTCAATCTCGAAATTTATCGCGGCGATCTGATTGCGGTGTTGGGTCCGAACGGTGCGGGA
>DATIUT010000239.1:0-2480 GCA_035466615.1 Anaerolineales bacterium
CCGTGCGGCATTTCTCGGTTTGTGGGCGGGTCCTTCCAATTCGACCTTTCCTTCCGCAAGGACAAATCCGTAGTCACTGATCGCGAGGGCAAGTTGCACATTCTGCTCAACCAGTAATAACGTGATCCCTTCTTCGCGAAGCAGTTTGAGGCTCTCAAACAATTGAAGAACTAAAACAGGCGCAAGACCGAGCGACAATTCGTCAATGAAGAGGATGTTTGGGTCCGCCATGATGCCGCGCGCCACCGCAAGCATTTGTTGTTCACCGCCGCTGAGCGTGCCTGCTTTTTGTCCACTTCGCTCCTTGAGGCGCGGGAACATTTCGTAGACGCGCTCGAGGTTTTTCTGAACATTGGGTCGTGCCCGTTGATTGGTTGCCCCCATTTCCAGGTTTTCGAATACGGTCATATCTGTGAACAGTTGTCGCCCTTCTGGCACAAGCACCAGACCCATTTCGGCTTTTGTGTAGGCAGGTAGTTTGCTTACATCTTTTCCGTCGAATGTGATTATGCCGCTCCACGGGCGAATCAGCCCCATGACAGTTCGCAACAAGGTTGTCTTGCCAACGCCATTCCCGCCAACCAGGCAAGTGAGTTTTCCTTTTTCTAGTGACAGGGAAGAACCCCACAGGATTTGAACATCTCCATAGCCAGATGTTACATCTTTGATCTCAAGAAGCGCCATTTCTATTCCTCCTCCAGCAACTGCTCTGCAAGTTTGGGATCGCCCAGATACGCCTCGATTACTTTTTCATTTTTGGCAATATCTTCCGGTGAACCTTCCGCAATCTGCTGGCCGTAATCCAGCACGAGGATTCGATCCGACACATTCATCACAGCCTTCATCACATGTTCGATCATGATGATCGTGATTCCCTGTTCACGGATCTTTAGAACAGTCTGCACCATGCCGTCAATTTCAGAGGAATTGAGGCCCGCCAGGACCTCATCCAACAAAAGGAGATATGGACGCGCTGCCAACGCCCGGGCCATTTCCAAACGCTTCTTTTGTGCGACGTTCAAACTGCCCGCCAGTTGATCGGCTCTGGATGCCAACCCGACAAATCCCAGCACCTCGTCTGCGATCCTTGCCGCGCTGCCGAGGGGTTGATTCTCGTGTCCGAAGCACGCGCCAACCATGACATTTTCCCGAACCGAAAGTTCATTCAACGGCTGTACGATCTGGTGCGTACGCGCCATCCCCAGACGGGCGTGGTCATAGGGCTTTGCGCGGGTCACGTTTTTATCGCGGAAGATAATGCGCCCATCTTCGGGAGGGTACACTCCATTGATGGCATTGAAGAGGGTTGTTTTGCCTGCACCATTCGGGCCAATCAAACCAAGGATTTGCCCTTCCGGCAGGTCAAAGGTCACATTGGTGAGCGCCTGCAATCCGCCAAATCGTTTTGAAACACCTTGTAGTGAAAGCAGGATGGTCATGCAAGTACCCTCCTCAACACCGGGATACGATGACGTAACCAGCCGATGGCACCGGCAGGGATGAACAGTACGATCATGAGAAGCAACGCGCCGGAGACCGACAACTGAATATTCTTGAAGATCGGGCTTGTGACCAGGTACCCGCGCATGCCTTGATAGGCGAATGCACCAAGGATGGGTCCAAGCACTGTGCCTTGACCACCCAACATCACCATGACCAGCAATTCAATGGATGCATGAAGCGGAAAGGCATCGTGTGGTTCGACGTTCCCGTTCTTGAAGAAAAAAAGCACACCGATCATGCCCGGTACGATAGCAGAAAAGACATATGCCCATGTCTTCGCCGTAGGAGCCACCACACCCATCACTTCCGCGGCATCTTCGTTTTCGCGTATTGCCAGAAGACCAAGCCCAAACTTGGACGAGCGGATGATGTAACTCAGGACGAGAGCCAACATTGCAAGACCCGCCCCAATGTAGAAGGACATTTGTAGTGCCTGCGCCGCGCCTCCATAGGTTTTATAAACGCTGAAATTGAGGGTGATGCCGGTCGGTCCGCCGAACAACTCAAAATTATTGATGAACGCGCGCATCGCTTCGTTTACACCGATGGTCGCCAGCGCAAAGTATGCTCCACGCAAGCGGAGAATAGCCGAACCAAGCAGGAATGCCAGAATGCCGGACGCAATGCCACCTGCGATAATGGCAGTCCACAACGACCATTCCTGTTCGGTTAAAAGAAAAATGCCAACATAACCGCCAAATCCGTAGAAGACGATATGCCCAAAGCTGACATAACCCGTGTATCCAAGCAGGATGTTCAGGCTCGACGCAAGGGCTATGGCTTTCAAAATGGTGAATGCACTTTCACGGTTGGCCGGCTTCCCTGTGATCACGGGCCAGAGAGTTAGAGCGGCAACCACAAGCACAGGCAGGATCAAGCCACTGTATCTATTCGAAAGTTTCATTTTTTCGCTCCAAACAAGCCACTCGGGCGCACTAAGAGAATCACGACGAACAAGCCAAATTCGATCACGGGCA
>DATIUT010000240.1:0-5818 GCA_035466615.1 Anaerolineales bacterium
TCACCGCCGCAATGGTCATCCACGCCAGCCAGCCCTGGTCTTCGATGCCGAACTGGCGCGGTCCGTAAATGCACGATTGACGAAAGACCACAGAGCGCAAACCGTAAATCCGCGCGTAATCACGCACGTATTGATCGCCCGTGCCTTTACTGCATCCATACGGCGAATGAAAATCGAGCGGCTGTGACTCGGCGCAACCGCGTTCCAGATCCGCATACAGCCAGCGCGTGGCTTCCTCGGTCAACTTCACATCGTCCATGCCGCCGTACACCTTGGTGGTGGATGCGTAAATGAAGACCGGGTCTCGTCCCGATAGCCGCGCGGCTTCGAGCGTGTTGAACGTGCCCAGGGCGTTCGCTTCGAAATCTTCGCGAGGATTTATCACGGATGTCGTCACTGCGACCTGCCCCGCCAAATGGACGATGACATCGGCGTCCTGGGCCGCTTCTGCGATCTGGCCAGCGCTTCGCACATCCCCGACGATGAGCCTGAACGCGCCATCCCCGAACTGACTCTTCAACCAGTCCACGTTGCGCGGCGCGCCCGCCCGGGACAGGTTGTCAAAGATGGTCACATGCTCACTCCGCCGAATCAGCCTGTGGACGTAGTTCGAACCGATAAATCCCGCCCCCCCGGTAATCAGGTAATGTCGAGTCATTGAATCTCCTGGAATGTCCCGTCATTGCGAGCCCCATGGGGGCGAAACAACCTCCAACCGTGAAAGAGATTCTTCGCTCCGCTCTTATGACATGACTTTAGTAATTTCCGTAACCTGTTCTGCGCCTGCCCGCAAAGAGGAAAGACATCATCAATCCAAACACGAACCCGCCGATGTGCGCCCACCAGGCAATGCCGCTACCGGCGCCGCCTTGAATCGAAAACAAGCCCGAATACAACTGTGACAAGAACCAAAAGAGCAGATAGATGAACGCGGGGATTTCAATGATGGTAAAGATGAAAAAGATGGGCACCAGACTGGCAACGCGCGAACGCGGAAAGAGAACGAGATAGGCGCCCAGCACACCCGCCACCGCGCCGCTCGCCCCGATCATTGGAACCTGGCTGGTTGGAAGAATATACGTTTGCAAAAGTCCCGCCGCGGTGCCGCCGAGCAGGTAAAAGATAAGGTACCTTATCTTTCCCATGCGCGCCTCCACGTTATCGCCGAAGATGAACAGCACCCACATGTTGTTGATGATGTGAAACCAGCCTCCATGCAGGAACATGGATGAGTAAATGGTGTTCCAGGTATGCGTCGGGTCGCCCATCAGGCGGGCGGGCACCAAACCCCAGGTGAAAATGAAATTCTGAAGCGCTTCGGGACCCATCTGTAATTCATACAGATACGCCAGCATGTTTGCGGCGATCAATATCAGGTTGATGAATGGGAATTTGCGCGAACGCGCTGTATCGTAAAGCGGGAACATAATTTATTGATTTATCTCTTCGGTTTGCCTGGCTCTGAGATTCTTCAACTGCTGGTAAACCCCCGATAATGTTTCGCCTTCGCGTGCAAGACCAATGCCGCCAATCACGCCGCTATTGATGTAGTTATACAAACGCACGCTCAACGCGGCCGCAAACGATACAGACTCGTTACCGCTCAACAGCACCAGCGCACCGCCGAAAGCCCCTTCGAGGGTGCCAACCGCCCCGGGCAGTGAGGGGATCGCGCCGCCGAGCGCCGCCGCGCCCAAACCGAACATCCCCCAGACGACATCCGCTTCAGGGAAGAAGGCACGGATGATGAAATAGTAGGAGACAATGGCAAGCCCATAATTGAGAGCCATCCAAAAGATGAAGCGCAGAAAGAGCCATCCATCCGTCAACACGCTCAAACCCGCAAAAAATGACTCGAGGAAACTGCCGCCCACGCGTTGCAGAACGGGCCAGCGCCCGCTGAGTTTGTGGAAAATATCCAGCGCCCACTGGTTACTGCGGGCAAGGATGTATAAAAAGATGAGCCCGATCAAAACAATAATACCGACGACAGCTCCGATGCGTCCCGCCCCCTCCGCGCCGACGACATATGGCAGGGAGGCAAGTAAAATGACGGCAGTAAAGCCCAGGTCCACCACACGCTCGATGACGATGGTGGGCAATATCTCCATGAACTTCATGTCCGATTTGCGGCTGAGGAGAAAGGCACGCCCCAGTTCACCGAGGCGGAACGGCAGGAAATTGTTCAGGAGATATCCTTCACCCACAGTCCAAAAAACGGCGCTGTAGGAGGCGCGGTTGCGGAGCAATGTCCGCCACACCTGCGCACGGATGGCGATCCAAAGAAAACCGATCATGAATGCGATCCCGAGCATGGCATAATTCGCGTTGCGGATGGCATCCACCATTTCGCCAAGGTCAACGAAATATAAAAAGACGGCGATCAAACCCACGCTGATAATTGCGCCGGGGAGCCAGCGTTTCCAATCCTTCATAATGCTTTCCTTTTTACTTATCCACCACAAAGGACACAAAGGAAAATCTGTGGAATGGCTGGTTGCTCATCATTCGACCAGCCTTGGTGCCCTTCGTGTCCGTCGTGTTTAAAACGGATCATTCCTCGTCCAATTTCAAGACAGCCATGAACGCGTCCTGGGGAATCTCCACATTGCCAACCATCTTGAGACGTTTTTTGCCCTTCTTTTGTTTCTCGAGCAGTTTCTTCTTGCGTGTGATGTCGCCGCCATAACATTTTGCCAGCACATCCTTGCGCGTGGCTTTGACATTCGCACGCGAGATGATTCGCCCGCCCGCCGCGGCCTGGACTGCAACATCGAACAGTTGGCGCGGGATCAACTCCTTCAGCTTCGTGATGAGACGTTGTCCCTTGTGGAACGCGTCCTTCTTGTGGATGATGGTTGCCAGTGCATCGACCGCTTCGCCATTGACGAGGATCTCGAGTTTCTGCAATTCGTCGGGGCGGTATTCCAGGAACTGATAATCGAGCGAGGCATAGCCCTTGGTGCGCGATTTCAAGTCATCGAAGAAGTCAACGATGATCTCGGAAAGCGGGATTTCAAAATCAAGTTGGACCCGATGCGGGGCAGGATATTCCTGTTGCTTGAAGATGCCGCGCCGTTTTGTGACCAATTCCATGATGGGACCATAGTAATCCGTCGGCGTGATGATCTCGATGTTCATCCACGGTTCGCGGATCTCAACAACCTTGGATTCATCGGGCAGTTCGGCGGGAGAGTCCACAGGCACAACCGAGTCATCGATCATCAAGACCTGGTATTCCACGGAGGGGGCAGTGAACAACACATCAAGATCGTATTCGCGTTCGATGCGTTCCTGAATGATCTCCATGTGAAAGAGGCCGAGGAAGCCGGCCCGGAAACCAAATCCCAATGCCTGCGAGGTCTCGGGCTGGAACGTCAGCGAGGCGTCGTTGAGTTGAAGTTTATCGAGTGCTTCACGCAGGTTGGAATAATCGTCGGCTTCGACGGGATAGATACCAGCGAAGACCATGGGCTTGGGGTGGAAGTACCCAGGTAGAGGGTCCGAGGCGGGAGCTGATGCGCTTGTGATCGTATCTCCCACGCGGCATTCGTGCACAGTCTTGAATCCAGTGGCAATATAGCCCACTTCCCCCGATCCCAACGCCTGGACGGGTTTCATGCCGGGGGCGAAGATACCGATCTCGACGGGACGCATATCTACTTTGGTGGCAAACATGCGCAGAATGTCGGTGGATTTGAGCGAACCTTCGACGACGCGGACATAGGCAATGACGCCCTTGTAGGAGTCGTAATGCGAGTCGAAGATGAGGGCACGCAGAGGAACCGTATCCACATCTTTCGGCGGCGGGACGCGCATGACGATGGCTTCGAGGATCTGGTCAACGTTGAGGCCCTCCTTGGCGGAGACTTGAATCACATCCGCAGGGTCGATGCCAAGCAGTGCGCCGACATCCTCCGCCACTTCATCGGGGCGGGCGGAGGGCAGGTCAATTTTGTTGATGACGGGGATGATTGTGAGGTCGGCATCGAGCGCCTGATAGAGGTTGGCAAGAGTCTGCGCTTCGATGCCTTGCGTGGCATCCACCACGAGCACCGCGCCTTCACAGGCTTTGAGGGCGCGGCTGACTTCGTAACCGAAGTCCACATGGCCGGGTGTATCGATGAGGTTGATCTCGTATTTGAAATTGTCCTTCGCTGTGTAATACATGCGGACTGCGGAGGCTTTGATCGTGACGCCTTTTTCGCGTTCGAGGTCCATCGTGTCGAGCACCTGCGCGGTCATATCGCGCTCGGAGATGGCGCCCGTGAGTTGCAACAGACGGTCGGCGAGCGTGGATTTGCCATGGTCCACATGGGCGATAATGCAGAAGTTACGGATATGGTCGGTCATATGCGGGGCAAAGTATAACCGAGTTTTAACCACGAAGACATGAAGGCCACAAAGAACGTTCTACGTGTAACGTTACACGTAGAACGTTCTCATCCTTTCGCCTTCAACTTTCCAAAACTTCCTCCGTGCCCCTTGGCCCAGGGAAATCCCACCTCGCATGCAAGAAAAACATCACGGCGAGATTTTCAGAGTTGCCGTGCGTGTGTTGTTAGTTTCGTCGATCTCAGCAACGTGGTTGCCGACATCCACATAAACGGCGGAGGGATAATTTGACCAACCGCCCGTAGTATAGTCACATTCCAGGATGCGTCCTCCGTGCGCTACGAGGGAGGCCACTTCCCAGGTGCAGGTTGGGGCCGGTCCTGTTGTTGTGAGCCACCATTCCACAACGAACGCGGTGGTGGCCGCGTTGCCCTGGTTGTAGACGCCGATGCGCACATGGAACGAAACGCCCATGTGCGGCGGCACCGGCGACCACGAGTATTCGCTGACGTACAGGTCGGGCATCGCAACCAACGTCGGGGTGAAGGTTGCTGGGACGGCAGTGGGCAGGGGCGGCGCGACTACGATCTGCAAAACCGGTGGGATGCAGGTCGCCGAGGTCACGCTTCCGGCGATCCACGCGTAGCCGCCCGGTCCGCCCGCGAACTGAATGTACCACCACGTCCGCGCGTCGTTTTGCCCGGACACCTGGGCTATGCCGCCGGTCGGTAGATAGCCGACCACATCATAGGCGGTGTCTGGACCACTGCGCACGTTGGCATTGGTCGTCGCGGTGACCGTGGCGACGCACTGTGTGGCGGAGGGGATAGCAGTAGCGGTAGGCAATGTCGCGGCGGCCTCCGTTAGCGGCGGAGGCGGTTGCGACGGTTGAACGCCGTTGCTCGATGCCTGCGATGTGAGGGCGATGGACACAGCCGTGGCGGCAATATCCTGCGCTGACAACGTCGGCTCCGTGGATGGTTGTGACGTGCTGGCAGACAGGGTACATGCCAGGGTCAACAACAAGGCGATGAGCGCAATTGCCCACCCATGATTTGAATTCGTTTTCATAGTTTGCCTCCCGAATGGACCGCACCGTTGGCGCGGCCTTCCCAAAATATCCTCTATTTCATTGTACTGATTTTGGAGGGAAATTCAAGCCCCGGAAGTTCGTGTGATAAAAAGGGCTTTCGCTTTCACGGCGCCCCACAGGGGTGCTTCGCGAAGACATTGCACTCCGAGCGAAAGCCTTGGATACACAAGGAAGCGAGGTGGCGCGGAATACTCTACGAGTACGATGTGGCATTCCGCAGGCCCATAATTTGGCGGGATACCATCCCGCCCCACGAAATTCGTCACTTACATTTGGCCGCTACCTATTTTTTGCTCTCGCTGGGAACCAGCGCATCAAGTCCCGCCGCTTGATGACAAGGTAGATAAGCATGAGCAACCCGCCATATACATAAAGGTAATATGAATACAG
>DATIUT010000241.1:0-6380 GCA_035466615.1 Anaerolineales bacterium
CGGTATCTCGCGCCAAGAGTTGCAAATCTCCTGATGTATGGAGCTGGCTTTCTACTAAAGTGAGATTGCGATCGGCTTGAAGATTTGCTGTTTTCCAGCGCGGTCAGGCCGCACACCGAACTAGGCCCGAAGAACCTTCACCTCGGCGCGTTCGAAGTGTTTATTGCGGAAGTGAAATAAGATGTGTCATTGCGAGCGGCGCTTCAGCGCCACGAAGCAACATTGACCATATCTTTATGGCTGATATTTCCAAATTGATGCTTCACGAAGAAAACCCCCGTCCTAAAAAATTCGTCACCCTCTGCGGACGTATCTTCCGTGATACGGACCCTGCATATTTCCCACACGCCGAATATCGTGGCAGGACGATCCTGCTCTGCACCGAAACCTGCCTCGGCGCGTTCCTTGCTGACCCGGATATTTTCTATAAAGTCCATCGCAACTCAGAGAAGGAAAAAAATGTGGAATCCAAATGATGTGATTGCGTGGCGGGGGATTTACAGGGAACGTATCTGGCATGCCATGCCAACTTTTGTTGTCGAAGATTCACCGCGGGAGCTCGTGTTGGCAATCTTGCCTGGCGCCGTTTGTAAGGTCGATAAGGACTATGGCAGGAAGGATGGTAAACGCATCTGGGATTTCGTAACCACCGATTGGAAGCTGGATGATTTTATCTGGCATACCAATCGCCTGCTGTTTATTCTGGAGCCGGAAAAATACTACTCCATAAATCTCTTCTGGAATCATGAACAAAACGAATTCATTGGTTATTATGCAAACTTTCAGTATCCCTTCAGAAGAACCCATTGTGGAATTGACACGCTTGACCTTGAACTCGATATCGATATCGAACCGGATCTCGCTTTCAGATGGAAGGATGAAGATGATTACCGAAAAGCGATTGAACATGGTCTGATTCCCTCTGCATGGATGCGGGGAATCGAAGACGCGAAAACTGAAATTCTTGAACGTCTCGGAAGACGACACTATCCCTTTGACGGCTCGTGGCTGGATTGGGAGCCAGATCCCGGCTGGGAACCGCCCAAACTGCCTGAAAATTGGGATAAGATATAAGCGAACGCCTCGCTATGATGGTAACAAAGTTTTTACTGGTTGGAGCATATATGATATCCCCTCAAAAACAAATCCAATATGAACGGTATGAATTCAGAAAGTGGGAACATCACGCTGCAGAGACCATCGTCGAGACTCCTGTCTCTTTGACTGTCAACGGCAAGGTCTGGTTGACGTTCATGTGTACGCCTGTCCACTTGGAGGAATTGGCGGTGGGATTCCTCTACAACGAAGGCATCATCGAGTCCATGGAGGAAGTGGAGAACGTTCACTTGTGTGAGCATGGCGATAACGTGGATGTGTGGCTGAACCGCGATGTGGAACAGCCTGCATCCTGGCGGCGGACCTCCGGCTGCACGGGTGGTGTGACGGCGGTCGATCTTTTAGCGAAGCCGAACGTTTCTTTTTACGGGAACAGGCTTGAGGTCCGGCCTGAGACAATTGGGGATTTGGTCGAAAAGCTTTTTGAATCGCAATCCCTATACCGTGAGACCGGCGGAGTCCACACATCGGCATTGAGCGATGGAGAGAAGGTCCTGCTTGCCGCGGAGGATATTGGGCGGCATAATACGCTTGATAAGATCGCCGGTTTGTGCCTCATGAACAGAGTCTGGCCCGAAACGCGGATTCTCATCACCACCGGGCGCATCAGTTCAGAGATGTTGCAAAAAGCCGCGCGTTTGCAGACGCCGATATTGATCTCCCGCACGTCGCCGAGTTCACTTTCGATCGAGATGGCGGAACGCTATGGGATTACGCTGATCGGGTATGCGAGGAGACATCGTTTTAATGTGTACTCAAACATGCAACGGGTTGGGCTTTCGTAGCAAGACCAGCAAGGTACTCCTGTGTTTGGTAGAATTCCCTGCATGTCCTCACGCATAAAATCTCACGTTTTACTTTTTATTCTACTCCTTTCGTCCTGTTCGTCCTCGCCGTCGAACGCATACCCAACCTACGACCCCTTTGCGCCGGTGGATGCCACGAACGCGGTTCCTGCAATACAGGATGGTGCGGTGATCAGTTCAACAACCACACCGCGCGGGCCCGTGCCTACACGTGCACCAATGTCTGTGACCCTCCCGCCGCGTAATTCCACCATCGGTCTGACAACGCCCACGCCTGATTCAGCGCACCCACTTCCGCCGCCGCGTGAATTCGTTGACCAGTATACAGTTCAGGCGGGAGATTCGCTTGGCAGCATCGCGCAGAGGTATGGCATCACGCTCGAGGCACTGATGCAGGCAAACGGGTTGAGCGAAGCGGATATCTTGTCAGTGGGCGTTGTCCTCAATATTCCTCCCGTGGTCACCGATCCAATTGCCGGCTCGTCGTTCAAGGTCATTCCCGATTCCGAGCTGGTCTATGGACCCGCCAGCGTTGATTTTGACCTTGACGCTTATCTCAAGAGCAAAGGTGGTTATCTTGCGGGCTATGTGCAGGAGGTGGACGGTGAATATCTCAGCGGTTCGCAGATCATCATGCGCGTTTCACGGAATTATTCCGTCAATCCGCGTTTGCTGGTCGCGTTGCTTGAATATCGAAGCGGATGGGTGATGAACGCTTTTCCAACAGAAGTGGATTATCCGCTTGGTAACTACGAGTTCTATTACGCTGGTCTTTATCGCCAGGCAGCCTGGGCGGCGGATAATTTGAATCGCGGGTATTATCTGTGGCGTGCGAACGCGATTTCCACCCTGCCTCTGAGTGACGGTACCTATGTCCCGCTCGACCCGACCATCAATGCGGGGACGATGGGCGTGCAATATTTTTTTTCCTTCTTCAATGACCGTGCCACATGGGATCTGGATGTCGGTGCGCTGGGACTCTTCCAGACTTATAACATGCTCTTCGGCTATCCCTTCGATTATGATATCGCTTTCCTGCTCCCCCCGAATCTGACCCAGCCTCCGATGCAACTTCCCTTCGAACCCGGCGTGACCTGGTCTTTTACCGGCGGCCCGCATGGAGGTTGGGATACAGGCTCTGCCTGGGCGGCACTGGACTTTGCCCCGCCTCTCGAGGGACTTGGGTGCGCGCCCAGTGACATGTGGGTGGTGGCGATTGCCGATGGGTATATCGTCCGTGCGGAGGATGGCTCGGTGATCCAGGATTTGGATAACGATGGATTTGAACAAACCGGCTGGACCATCCTCTACATGCATGTTGATTCGAACGAACGTGTCGGGCCCGGGACCTATGTGTATGCCGGCGAACGCATTGGACATCCATCCTGCGAAGGCGGTATTTCGAATGCGACGCACCTCCATATTGCAAGGCGCTACAATGGCGAATGGATTCCCGCCGATGGAAATCTTCCCTTCATTTTGGACGGTTGGGTATCGAGCGGGAATGGCATTTACTATGATGGCTACCTCACGCGCGGCACAACCATTTTGCAGGCTGAAGAAGGCGTGTTCGAGGGGGTAAATTTGATTTCGCGGTAATGTGAAAAGAAACAATTTATTTGATGTGATATCATGCCTGTGAGGCGTACACCCTCTTGCTCACGTTCAATTAATCAATGCGGGTATAATACCCCGCTGGATGGTCACGTGAAAAAATTCGTCATACTTTTTGTTGCATTATCTTCCTTGCTTTCTTCCTGTGTTGGGAATACCTCGTTGTGGGGACAATACCTTACCCCCACGCCTGTGGGCTGGATTTCAGAGACTCCTGTGCCGGATATCTACTTCACCGATACGTCCGCGCTGAACACTTCGATCCCAACAGTCACACTTATTCCCACTTCAACAGCCACGCCGCTGGCAAACTTCATCACGAAGGAGATCCCCACGCAAACGACTGTTGAAGCATCTCCGACTGTTGATGGTAATTCGATCCTGTATTATGCCCAAAGCGGGGACTGGCTTCCGGCTGTGGCAAGCAGGTTTGGGGTAAGTGTGAGCGAGATCACGTCCCCGAAGATTTTGCCTGACCAGGGATTTCTCGATGCGGGCACACTGCTCATCATCCCGGACCGTCTCGATAAGACCATCCAATACACGCCCTCCCTGCAATTGATCCCCGACAGCGAGATGGTCTTCTCTGCCACATCCGCAGGATTTGACATCGAACAATATGTGAAGGATGCAGGCGGGTATCTTTCAACCTACCGGCAATATCTCGGCACCACTGAGTGGACAGACGGTTACAAGGAGATCGAGCGATTGGCTTACGAGAATTCGATCAACCCGCGGCTCCTGCTTGCCCTGCTTGATTATGAAGCGCGTTGGGTGCGTGGCAAACCCGAGAACCAGTTTCGCACCGATTACCCGATGGGGCAAGAAAATTATCGTCATAAGGGTATGTTCGGGCAGATGACGTGGGCAGTTAACCAGCTCTATATCGGCTATTATGGCTGGCGCAAAGGGGATATCACTCAAATCACGTTCAGTGACGGTAAATCACTTCGCATCGCCCCCACGCTCAATGCCGGGACCGTGGCCATTATGACCCTTTTCTCGCGCCATCATAGTCTGAACGAATGGCTCCGCATTATGGATGTGAATGGCGGCTTCCCGTCCTTTTATCAGGATATGTTTGGCGATCCATGGGGGCGCGCCGAGGCGCTCGGCAACTTCTTCCCTGCAGGCTTCAAACAGCCGGATATGTCCCTTCCCTTCGAGCCGGGCACCACATGGTCATATACCGGCGGACCGCATAGTGCCTGGGGCACGGATGGTCCGCTGGCGGCGGTGGACTTTGCGCCTGAGAACGATACCCCCGGGTGTTTCGTGACCGCCTCCTGGGTCTTGGCAATTGCACCGGGATTGGTTGTACGCTCTCAGAATGGTGTTGTTATCGTGGATATGGATGGGGACGGCTCAGAGCAAACCGGTTGGAATATTCTGTATCTGCATATTGCCAACAAGGACCGTGTGGCTCTCGGCCAGTGGGTGGAGCGGAATGGTTTGATCGGCCATGCATCCTGTGAAGGCGGCATCTCCACTGGCACGCATGTACACATTGCCCGTAAATATAATGGCGAATGGATGCTGGCGGATGGTCCCGTCCCATTTGTGATGGGTGAATGGACTGTTGTTGCGGGCGAAAAACCTTATCTGGGGAAAATGGTGAATGGCAATAAAATTGCCACGGCCGATGTTTATGGACAGGCATGGTCGCTCATCACGCGTGAAGATGAAGAATAAAATTAAACAGATGGCAGTCACTTTAAAGATGACTGTCACTCTGGCTATGCTTATCCTTTCCTCCTGTGTGCCGCGCGAAGCGACAAGCAGTATCGAAAATATGATCACGCCGCTCGCGCCGACGCCGATCCCGGCGCCTACCTCGGGGCGTCCTGCCTATAACCCCGGCGAACTGGTTGCATATACAGCGCAAAGCGGGGATACGATCCCTGCGCTTGCGGCCCGCTTCAATACAACGATCGCAGAGATATTCGAAGCCAATCCCATCATCCCGCGCGAAGCGACCACTCTGCCGCCCGGCTTACCAATGCAGATTCCCATTTATTATCTCCCATTGTGGGGAACGGATTATCAAAGTATTCCGGATAGCGCTTTTGTAAACGGACCAGCACTTGTCGGTTTTAGTACTTCTGCTTTTGTTGCATCCTCATCCGGATGGTTGAAAAACTACCGCACTTACGCGGGGGGAGAGAATCGCACGGGCGCTGAGATCGTTGATTACGTTGCCACCAATTACAGCATCAGCCCCCGCCTTTTGCTTGCCCTGCTTGAATATCAGAGCGGCGCGTTGACACAACCTGAACTTCCCGCAAGCAGGTTTCTGCTTGGTTTTCGGCGCGTGTTTTACGATAGTCCGTACCTTCAACTTGTCATTGCGGCGAACACCCTCAACAATGGATACTACGGCTGGCGGGCTGGCACGTTGACTGAATTTGAATTGCCGGATAGTTCATTGACCCGCCCCGACCCCTGGCAGAACGCGGGATCGGTCGCGCTTCAGTATTATTTCTCACGCATCTATTTCGGAGACCAATACTACGCCTCCATCGGACCCGAAGGCTTGGCGCGTCTTTACAGTGACCTGTTCGGCGACCCCTGGCTTGACTCTGCCATTCAGATCCCCGGCAGTCTACAACAACCTGCGCTTCGTTTCCCCTTCCGCGCCGGATATATCTGGGCATATACGGGTGGTCCACATACAGGATGGGGATCTGGTCAGCCCCTTGCCGCAGTGGATTTTGCACCCGCATCCGATACCTCTGGTTGTTACATGGTTTCAAATGACTTGTACGCTACGGTAATGGCAGATGGTCTGGTCGTGCGCTCTGATATTGATGGCGTCATCATTGACTTGGATAAGGATGGGGATGA
>DATIUT010000242.1:0-4650 GCA_035466615.1 Anaerolineales bacterium
ATCCATCGCGAATACATTGAAGCGGGCGCACAGTTGATCATCACAAACACGTTCGGCGCGAACCGATTCAAATTGAGCAAACACGGTCTGCAAGATAATGTAAAAGAGATCAATCACAATGGCGTGGAATTGGCAAAGCGCGTCGTTGCCGCATCGTTCAAAGAGGTTCTGGTCGCCGGGGATGTGGGTCCACTGGGAGTGAGGATCGCTCCCTATGGACGAGTCCAGCTTGAGGATGCGCGTGAGGCGTTTGCGGAGCAGATCCGGGCCTTGGCTGATGCAGGCGCGGATTTGATCCTAATCGAAACATTCAGTGACTTGTATGAAATTCGCGAAGCTATAAAGGCGGCGCGTGAGGCAGGTACACAAAACGCTGTGCACCTGCCAATCGTTGCGTCGGTCACATTCACGCGCGATGACCGCACCTTGCTTGGGGATAATCCGACCAAGGTTGCGCGTGTGCTCAATGAAGCAGGTGCGGATGTGATCGGCGTCAACTGCTCCGGCGGACCTGCCCAACTCCTTCGCATCTTAAAGCAAATGAGCCAGACCGTGCCCGACGGGAAGTTCTGGGTAAAGCCCAATGCTGGCTGGCCCGAACAAGTTGGCGGGCGCATCATGTATCCCGCGGACGCCGAGTACTTTGGCGATTATGCGCTTTCGTTCCGTGAGGCGGGCGCATGCATCGTAGGAGGATGTTGCGGAACCACCCCGCAACATATTGCCGCAATGCGTAAAGTGCTGGATACAGCACCGCAGATCGATCAGACTCACATCGCGATCCTTCCTCAAGAAGAACTGACCGAAACCGTACAGGAACAACCCACAAAGTTCGCGCAAAAACTAAAAGCAGGTGGATTTGCCATCTCTGTCGAAATGGATCCTCCGCGCGGACTCTCGACTCACAAATTGCTCGCAGGCGCCTCTCTCCTAGCCGACGCGGGCGCGGATGTGATCAACGTTGCCGACTCCCCGATGGCGCGCATGAGGATGTCTGCATGGGCTGTGTGTGACGTGGTACAGCGACAGGTGGGGGTCGAGACCACACTCCACTTCCCCACCCGCGGACGCAACCTGCTCCGCGTGCAGGGCGACCTGCTCGCCGCGCACGCACTTGGCATTCGCAATGTTTTCGTCGTGATGGGTGACCCGACATCCATCGGAGATTATCCCGAAGCCATGGACAATTACGATCTTGTACCATCTGGATTAATCAAACTCATTCAACAGGGATTCAACGAGGGCGTGGACCATTCCGGCACAAGCATCGGTCAACCCACCAATTTCTTCGTCGGCGCGGCGCTGAATCTCTGTCCGCCGGATATTGATAATGAGGTCAAGAACCTGCATCGCAAGATCAAGGCGGGCGCAGACTTCTTCCTGACACAGCCCGTTTACAACCCGGGTGACGGCCCCAAAATTCTGGAAGCCTACGAAGCCAAACACGGGAAACTGAACAAGCCGATCCTGGCAGGAATCCTGCCTCTTGTGAGCATAAGACACGCGAACTTCCTCCACAACGAAGTACCAGGGATTTTTATCCCGGACGAAATGCGGAAACGGATCGAAGCCGCCGCCGAAGAGGGAGTCAAAGCCGGAGTGGAGATCGCTGTCGAACTGGCGGAGCAATTCAAGGCTTGGGCGGGAGGCGTGTACATCATGCCCCAATTCCACAAATACGACATGGTCGCTGAGATCATAGAGGCGATCCGATAATATAAAATCCCATAACGGCAAAAGAGGAACGAGTGGTAAAATCCAGAATATCGTTCCTTTTTTATTTTGGGAAATCATATGCTTCTTACCATTGACATTGGCAATACAAACCTTACGCTTGGGCTGTACGATGGCAACAACCTGGTCGCCCACTGGAGGCTCGCCACAGATCACGCCCGCATGCCCGATGAATACGGTTTGCAGTTCCAGGGACTGTTGCAGAACGCGGACCATTCCACGAGAGAGGTGACCGGCATCTGCCTTGCATCGGTTGTGCCGCAATTGACCAGCCGTGTCATACAGGCCTGCCGCGAATATCTCAACAAGGAGCCGTTCGTCGTGGATGTGGGGATCAAAACGGGAATCAAAGTGAAATATGACGACCCAAGGGCTGTCGGCGCAGATCGCATCGCAGACGCAGCCGCCGTGATGTCCATCTACAAGGGACCTGCTTGCGTCATCGATTTTGGAACAGCCACTACATTCAATGCCATTACAAAGGACGGCGAATATATCGGTGGTGCGATCACAGCCGGCATCAACCTTGCCACCGAGGCGCTCTTCACACATGCCGCCAAACTGCCGCGCATCGACCTGCAACGCCCTCCCTCCATCATCGGCAGCAATACCGTCCATGCCATGCAATCGGGTCTGCTGTTTGGCTACGTCAGCATGGTCGAAGGCATGGTTGAACGCTTCCGCAAGGAACTCGGCCCCACGATGAAAGTGATTGCCACAGGTGGTCTTGCAACAGTCATTGCACAGGAAACTGATGTCATCCAGATCATCGCCCCCTGGCTCACGCTCGACGGTCTGCGCATTCTTTGGGACCTCAACCATCCGCAGTAGCAACTTTCAAAAAGCCGTTATCACGATATCGGCAATTGCGCTCTTATCGCTCGGATGCGGGGGACTGACATTCATCCGGCCTTCACCGACGCTCACGATCGAATCAACCTGGACGATGAGTCCGCTTCCCTCTCCGATCGAAACTGCCACTGCCCAACAGGCCCTGACCCCAACCGAGACCATCATCACTCCCCTGCCTTCGGCGACGCCTCCTCCCACCCTAACTTTTACTCCAACATATACTCAGGTACCACAATGGGTCTTTCAGGGACCGAACGAAGTCGTTGTACCGATCCTGCTTTACCACCATATCGGCATCTCGCCCAGCGAAAGCCCTTATTACGTTTCCGCATATGACTTTGAACAGCAAATGTATCTTCTACATGAATGGGATTACCAAACCATATCCGTTGAGTTATTGGTCAAGGCAATCAAGGAAGGGACAGAACTGCCTCCCAAACCGATCATCCTGACGTTCGATGACGGCAGTGAGAGTGTGATCACGACCGCATTTCCGATCATGCAAAAGTACAATTTCACAGGGACCGCTTATCTTGTCTACAACTATATCGGGCTTATCAATTACATGGACATTGACCAGATCCGTGAGCTGTATGCGATGGGCTGGGAGATCGGCAGTCACGGCGCCAGTCATGTCAGCTTGACGGAACGCACAGACCGCCAGGAGGATGAGATCGTTGAATCGCGCTGGAAACTTCAGGACCGCCTCGGTATACCCATCCTGACCTTTGCCTACCCCTTCGGCGCATACAACGAAGATTCGGTCTATTACGCCCGCTATGCCGGTTATATCGCCGCGATGGGTCTGGGAGACAGTGCATTACAGGGGACAAAGAATCTGTACTACCTTTATCGAAGGGACGTCAATGGATCCTATGACATCCAAAGCTTCGCCTCGTCCCTGCCCTGGCGAGAGGACATGAACAACCTTCCCATCCTTACGATTGTGCCGTAGGTGACCGTCATCTTAATGGGGAACAAATCAGGCTCACGGAAAGTCCGTAGTGAGAGAAGAGGAGAGTCTGATGAAAATTAAATTTGTGTTGGGTATGTTGATCGTTATTCTTTCCACCTGTTCCACAAAGCCTGCGGCAACAGATAGCGGCATCGAGGGGCGAGTCCTCATCGGTCCAATGTGCCCGGTGGTTCAGGTTGGACAGGAGTGTCCGGATCAGCCCTACCAGGCTGTTTTGACAGTCAACAGCCCGGGAGGAGAAAGAATCGTTCAATTCCAGACGGATGAAGAGGGCCGGTTCAGAATCCCGCTCGAGCCGGGGGAATACATCCTGCACCCTGAGTCTCCAAACACACTGCCTTTCGCAAGAGAGCAGACTGTCATTGTGGAAGACGGGAAGTTTGCACAGGTCATCGTGAATTACGACAGCGGGATCCGTTAACAGAACTCTTATGCCGCTTCCCTTGTCATGACCTTTACGGCGCGCTATAATTCCTGCGCATTCGAAAGCAAGGAGAAAGTAAGATGCCTGTTTATACCTATCGTTGTGATTCATGTGGTGTGCAATTTGAGAAACACCAGTCTTTTCACGACCAGCCATTGAAGTCCTGCCCCGAGTGCAGGAAAAAATCTGTGAAAAGGGTGATTACCCCCACCAAGATCATTTTTAAAGGTTCGGGGTTTTATGCCACCGACCACAAGTCTCCTTCGGGCGGCGAATCGCGTGAAGGCAAGTCGGAGAAGAAGGAAGAAAGCAAGCCCACCGAACCGAAAAGCAACGGCAAGAAAAGTGAATAACCACCACGTGGAATCGAATAGAGAGAAGGTTGCACCTTCTCTCTATTATTTACGGTTGAGCACAATCTAAAAATATCGCTGCCTATAAAACTATTAGTCTAAACGTGCTTCATGCCAACATGGAAATTACAGATCAATTCTATTCAAACATCAATGACGGGGAAGTACAAAACAGGATTAGTAAGTTAGGGAATGATGCTAATTCAAAAGATCAAGATGATTTAGCGCTTATCAAAGAATTTCTCGAATGGAAAAGAAGTCAGAAAATCTAGATGTTTATTTCCGTGAAAGTTCACGAAGCTATATTTTCG